>NZ_AZDB01000017.1 GCF_001434585.1 Companilactobacillus crustorum JCM 15951 | reverse complement strand
GCGTTCGGATTAATTTTACAATCTACCTAAAAAGTATGTTTATTTTTTTAAGTTCAGCGATAATATGTCTTATCTTGACCAGTATGGTTCAAAATATAGAAGAATTGATTTTTTTGAGGTTTGTTTTAGGAATTTCTGATGCAGCATTAATTCCATCAATTCAAATATTGACTGTTCAAAACGTTCCTCAGACTATTTTTGGTCGAATATTTAGTTATAATCAATCCGCTCAATCATTTGGAAATGTTTTAGGACCAATGTTTGCGGCCTGGATTGCAACCTTAGCTGGGTATAAAAGCATTTTTATGTTTTCGGCTGTTTTAGAAATTTTAGCATTGAGCCTGTGGATAAATTATTTAAAGTCTCAAAAAAATAAATAACCTAAGCATTCCTTAAATTTATTTTCCAAATCATAAAATTTTCAAAGTTATCGGCTATAATTAGAACTATTAAATTAAAAAGGATAGATCAATTGCCACAAAAGAAAAGATATCCAGCACGTCGGAATAATCGGCGAAGAAGTAAAAAAAATAATAATACAACTTTTATTTTGCTAGCGATCATCGCTGTGTTTGTTATCAGTTTTTTTGTATACAGGAGATATGTTCAATATAAAAGCGAAACACAAGTTGAAATGGTTCAGCAAGAACATAATTCCTTTGTAAAAAAGGTTGCTCCTTATGCAGTAACTTTGGGTAAACAATACGGGGTTTTACCAAGTATTACTATTGCGCAAGCAATTTTAGAAAGTAATTGGGGAACTAGTTCTTTAGCAAGCCAGTATAATAACTATTTTGGTATTAAAGGTGAAGATCCTTCTAATACCAAGGTTTTACAGACTAAGGAATATACTAATGGTCAGTGGATAACCATCAACGGACGTTTTCGAGTTTATTCGGATTTTCGTGAGTCAATGAAGGATCATACAAAATTATTGGTTGATGGAACATCGTGGAATTCCCAGCAATATAAGCAAGTTATTCAATCAAAAGATTATATTGAGGCAGCAGTAGCTTTGCAAACTGATGGATATGCGACTGATCCTGGTTACACAACTAAAATTATTCGGATTATTCAAAAATATAATCTTAAAAAGTACGATGAAGGTATCAAGTGAAAATCAAAGTATGATAGACTCTAATTATTCTATTAAATAGGGGAGAAAGTAATGAAGGAATTAGAAGAAAGAATCAAAACAGATGGTCGAGTTTTAGGCAAAGATGTGCTTAAAGTTGATAGTTTCTTAAACCATCAAGTCGACCCAATGTTAATGGAAAAAATGGGCGAGGAATTTTACAATCATTTTAAAGATTCAGGAATTAATAAGATTTTGACCGTTGAATCTTCAGGTATTGCCCCAGCCGTTATGACTGGTTTGAAATTCCAAGTACCAGTTGTTTTTGCTAGAAAGCACAAATCCGTTACATTGACTGATGATCTTTACACATCAGAGGTTTATTCATTTACAAAGAAGACTACTAACCATATCAGTATTGATAAACGTTATCTTTCAAGTTCTGATAAAGTATTGATCATTGATGATTTCTTGGCTAATGGTCAAGCTGTTAATGGCTTAAATACGATTATTGAAGACGCTGGTGCTACATTAGCCGGTATCGGTATTGTTATTGAGAAGTCGTTCCAAAAGGGTAGACAAATGATTGATAAAACTGGTACTCCAATATATTCATTAGCTCGTATCAAAGCTTTTGAAAATGGACAAGTGGTCTTTGAAGAAGAAGACGATTAGTAATAAGAAGGTGGAATTATGACTTTTATTGCGCCCGGTAAAACGTTAGGCATAATTGGCGGTGGCAGTGAAACTTATATTTTTGAATTAGAAGCTAAAAGAATGGGCTTTAGAACTATGCTTTTGACTGATGAGGAAAAAGATATTGCAACACAAGCTGCGGACAGTTACTTAGTCGGTACGCTGGAAAACATTGAAAATCTAAATGAATTGGGCCATAGAAGTGACCTCCTTTTGTATATGGATGAGAACTTTGACAGTTCGCTTTTAAAACAGTTATCTGAATCGTTTAATGTTGCTCAAGGTGCTGACCTGTTGGGAATCGTTCAGGATCGTTATATTGAAAGAACTTTTTTGAATGATTTAAATATCAATGTTCCACCGTTTTTTTCAATTGTTACGGTGGACGATATTAAAAAGGCCGTTGAAGAGATAGGGTTCCCATGCATTTTGAAACCAATTCAGAACAATCAAACCGTTTTAAAACGTCATATTTTGTATAATGATGAAGATGTTGAACAAGTTCAAAGATTGCTTGAGGATGGGACATACATACTTGAAGCTTGGATTGACACTAAAACTGAATATTCAATTATGGTAAGTAAAAGTAAGGATAAAAAGATTCATACTTTCCCAATGATTCAAGAAATTTACGATGGTTCTCATTTGATGAGTTCTTTCATTTACAAAAAGAATGATCCTGACATTGAGGCAGAAATGCAACGTGTAGCTTTGATGGTAGCTGAAAATATTAATTACGTAGGAATTTTTGGCATTGGCTTTATTGTTTCCCAAACTGGAGTTTTATATGTCAAACGAATTTTCCCAGGAATTAACTATTCAGCAAATGTTTATCAAGAAGCTACGGGTATCTCGCAATTTGAATTACATATCAGAGCCATCTGTGATTGGCCAATTCCTGAAATTTTTCCAATGGTTAATGCTGCTACTTTAAAAATTATTGAAGGCAATTTACCTCAAAGTTTGGATTTGCTTCAGGAAAAGTCACAGTGGAAGTTTAACTATTACACTGGTTTCAAAGCCAAGAATCAAGCTGACAGAGATGTCGGATATATTTCGATTTTTTCAGACGATGTTGAAGAATTAAAGAACGATATCTTAACAACTAATATTTGGAGAGTAGAATAATTCATGATTGATAGATATGTAACTGAACAGATGAAACCAATTTGGACTGACCAAAATAGATTTCAAGCTTGGCTTGAGGTAGAAATTGCTGCCGTTGAAGGCTGGAGTAAGCTTGGAGAAATTCCAGCTGAAGATGCTAAGCTGATTGCTCAAAACGCAAAGTTTGATGTTTCTGAGATTGCTGAAATCGAAAAGGAAACTAAACATGACGTGGTTGCTTTTACCAGAGACGTTTCACGCTATTTAGGACCTGAAAGAAAATGGGTTCATTTCGGTTTAACGTCAACTGATGTAGTAGACACAGCTTATGGATATTTGATGAAACAAGCTAATGACATTATTCGTCAAGATTTGAATGAATTTTTAGAAGTAGTTAAACAAAAAGCTCTTGAATATAAAGATACTGTTATGATTGGGAGAACTCATGGGGTTCATGCTGAACCAACAACTTTTGGTTTAGTATTGGCTAATTGGTATTCAGAGATTAAGCGTGATATTGAGCGTTTTGATCATGCTGCTAAGGGTGTTGAAGCTGGAAAAATCAGTGGAGCAGTCGGAAGCTACGCAAATGTTTCTACAAGTGTAGAAAAATTTGTTTGTGATAAGTTAGGAATACGTCCTCAAGAAATCTCAACTCAAGTCTTACCTCGAGATTTGCATGCTGAATACGTTCAAACAATGGCTTTGATTGCTACTTCTGTTGAACGTTTTGCTTTGGAAGTTCGTCATTTGCAAAGAACCGAAGTTCGTGAAGCTGAAGAATATTTTGCGGCCGGACAGAAGGGATCTTCTGCTATGCCTCATAAGCGTAATCCTATCGGTTCAGAAAATGTTACAGGACTAGCTCGTGTAATTAGAGGTCATGCTTTTACGGCCTTAGAGGACGTTCCTTTGTGGCATGAACGTGATATTTCTCATAGTTCGGCTGAACGAGTTATTATTCCTGACACAACAGAATTGTTGGATTATATCTTAAGAAGATTTACTAAAATTACTAAAGATCTTACAGTTTTCCCTGATAAAATGTTAGAAGATATGAATATTACTCATGGATTGATCTTCTCTCAAAGAGTTCTTTTGAAGCTAGTTGAAGCAGGTTATTCACGTGAACAAGCTTATGATATTGTCCAACCAATGACTGCTAAGGCTTGGGATGAAAAGAAAGATTTCAGAACTATGCTAGAAAATGATACACGCGTGACTGATAAGTTGTCTGATGCTGATCTTGATGATGCCTTTGATTATCATTGGCATTTAAGAAATGTTGACGAAATTTTTAAACGTGTTGGATTAGAGTAGAAGGCATAGGCTGACTTACAAGAAGAGTCTGTTTTTTAATTCAAATATATATAAAATACCTAATGATTAAATTTAATTCGTAGCTAGAATTAAATTTTAAAAGTCATTAGGTATTTTTGAATTATTAGGTTTTAAAAATAATATGGAAACATATGTTCAAAATCAGTCGTTTGATTTTCGCTCTTACCACAAAAATTTGCTACAATATAAACAGCTATTTTAAGTACGACTAAAACTTTTTACACAAAGATTTGAGGGATTTTTAAATTGGACGATACTATGTTAAAAGGTCTTAACCCTGAACAACAAAAGGCAGTTAAGGCTACAGAAGGACCACTTTTGATCATGGCCGGTGCAGGATCTGGTAAAACCAGAGTTTTGACTCATCGTGTGGCTTACTTGATTGAAGAAAAAAATATCATGCCTTGGCATGTTTTAGCAATTACTTTTACCAATAAGGCTGCTAAAGAAATGAAAGAAAGAATTGGTAAATTATTAGACGAATCAGCTAATGATGTGTGGGTTTCTACTTTTCACTCTCTTTGTGTAAGAATTTTAAGAAGAGATATTGATAAGATGGGGAAACCTAAGACATTTACGATTGCTGATCCTAGTGAACAAAGAACGTTGATGAAACAGATTTTAAATAAAATGAATTTGGATCCTAAACGTTATGATCCTCGTGCCATTTTGGGAACTATTAGCAATGCCAAGAACGAATTGCAGACACCGGCTGAATATTCAAAGGTGGCTGCTTCGCCATATGAACAAACTGTTGCCAATGTATATGATGCCTACGCTAAAGAAATGTCTCGTAATAATTCTTTAGATTTTGATGATTTGATTATGCAAACTAGTGAGTTATTTGATCAATATCCAGATGTATTGGAAAAATATCAGGAAAAATTTCAATATATTCATGTCGATGAATATCAAGATACTAATGAAGCTCAGTACAAATTAGTTAAGCAATTGGGTGCTAAATATCGTAACGTTTGTGTTGTTGGTGATGCTGATCAGAGTATTTACGGTTGGCGTGGTGCTAATATCCAAAATATTATGAATTTTGAAAAGGATTATCCAGAAGCTACAACTATTAAGTTGGAACAAAATTATCGTTCAACAAAAACAATTTTGAAGGCTGCTAACGAAGTTATTAATAATAATGATAATCGTAAACCTAAAGAATTATGGACGGATAATTCCGATGGCGATAAGATTAAATTTTATCGTGGTCAAAATGAATCTGATGAAGCTCTTTATGTTATTGATCAAATCAAGAATTTACTACTAAAAGGCTTTAATTATGGCGACTTCGCGGTTCTTTATCGGACTAATGCACAGTCGCGTAATTTTGAAGAGAAACTTATGCAAGCTAATATGCCATATAAGATTATCGGTGGGCATAAGTTCTATGATCGAAAAGAAATTAAAGATATTTTGGCCTACTTGCGTTTGATTGCTAATCATGATGATTCGATGAGTTTTCAACGAGTTATCAACAGTCCTAAGCGAGGCATTGGTCCAGGAACTGTTGATAAATTACAAAATTATGCTGATGAACATGGCTGGTCACTATTAGAAGCTGCCGAAAATATTGAATTGTCGCCATTAGCAGCTCGTCCTCGCAAAACAATCGGGGAATTTGCTAAAGTTATTGATGATTTAACTAAATTGGCTGAAGATCAATCAATGACTGTTTTAATGGATCATTTATTGGAAGATTCAGGCTATGTTGACGACTTGAAACAACAGAATAATTTGGAATCACAAGCACGTGTAGAAAATATTGAAGAACTTTTAACTGTGACGACACAATTTGATCAAGCTTATGAACCAGATCCTGATGTTGATGAAACTCGTTTGACGACTTTCTTAACAGAATTATCATTAGTCAGTGATCAAGATGAGATTGAAGAAGAACAACAAGAAATTACCTTAATGACTTTACATGCAGCTAAGGGATTGGAATTTCCAGTGGTCTTCTTAGTTGGTATGGAAGAAGGAATTTTCCCATTAGGACGTTCATTGCTAAAGGAAGACGACTTGGAAGAAGAACGTCGTTTAGCTTACGTAGGAATTACTAGAGCTGAAAAACGTCTATACTTAACGAATGCAGTCAGTCGGATGCTTTACGGTCGACTTCAAAACAATCCAACCTCACGTTTCGTTGAAGAAATTAAAGATGATGCTATTGATCGTGTTAATAGTAATGCTGGCAATGTGGGCGGACCACGTGAAAGAGATTTGCCATTTAGTAAACGTCGTCGAAATGTTGCAACAACTGCCACATTTAAGTCACCTACCTTGAAAGCCAAAGGTGCTTCTGGCGCTGAAAAGTTGCATTGGAATGTTGGCGATAAGGTTGACCATAAGAAGTGGGGCCAAGGGACTGTTGTTAAAGTTAACGGCGATGGCAAGAACGCTGAATTAGATGTTGCCTTTAAGAGCGAGGGCGTTAAACGTCTTCTAGCTGAATATGCACCAATTAAAAAAGTTACTGAATAAGAGGTGGAAGTATGGCAGATTTGACAAAAGAACAAGCCAATCAAGAATTAGCAAAAATTCGTCCACAATTGAATGACTGGAGAGACGCCTACTACACTAAAGATGCTCCAGTAGTTGAAGATAATGTTTATGATAAACTTTATAATCGATTGTTAGAGCTGGAACAAATGTATCCAGAATTAGTTACTTCAGATTCGCCTTCTCAAGAGGTCGGTGATGAAACGCTTCCTGACTTTAATAAAGTTACTCATGATATTCCAATGCTTTCTATGGGGGATGTTTTTTCTGAAGCTGAATTAGCGGAATTTAATGACCGAATTGAAAAAAATGTTGGACATGAGGTTGATTATAATGTTGAATTAAAAATTGATGGTTTATCACTATCACTAATTTATGAAAATGGTATCTTGATTCAAGGTTCAACTCGTGGCAATGGAACAATTGGTGAAAATGTTACTGAGAATGTAAAAACGATTAAAGATATTCCTCAAAAACTAAGTCGTCCACTTTCAATAGAAGTTCGTGGCGAATGTTTTATGTCTAAGAAAGAATTTTTACGTTTGAATCGAGAACGTGAGGCTGAAGGACAACAAGTTTTTGCCAATCCTAGAAACGCTGCTGCAGGTAGTCTACGTCAACTTGATCCTAAGATTACAGCCTCTAGAAAATTGGATACTTTCATGTACACAATTGTTACATTCGATGATTTGAATGTTTCAACTCAGCATGAAGCTTTGGAAACTTTAAAGGAACTAGGATTTAACGTTAATCCAACAGCACAAGTGACAACTGGCTTGAAAGGTGTTAAAGATTTTATTGAACGCTATGGTCAGATTCGTGATGAACTTGACTATGGAATTGATGGAGTAGTTTTAAAGGTTGATGACTTAGCGATTCAGCAAACTTTGGGTAATACGGTTAAAGTACCTCGTTGGGAAATTGCTTATAAATTCCCACCAGAACAGGCTGAATCAGTTGTAAGAGAAATTACATGGACAATTGGTAGAACCGGTGTTTTGACGCCAACAGCAGTAATGGACCCGGTTGGTTTAGCGGGAACAACTGTAGCACGCGCTACTTTGCATAATGAAGATATGATTCGTCAAAAAGATATTCGAATTGGCGATACTGTATTGTTACATAAAGCTGGCGATATCATTCCTGAAGTTTCCCAAGTTGTTTTGAACAAACGTCCAGCAGATTCAGTACCAGCTGAAATACCAACACATTGTCCATACTGTGGTTCAGAGTTAATCCATTTGGAAGATGAAGTGGCGCTACGTTGTATCAATCCTAAGTGTCCTGCTCAGGTGAAAGAACAATTGACGCACTTTGCTTCTCGTAATGCAATGAACATTGATGGTTTGGGACCTAAGATTATTGAACAACTTTATACCAAGAAATTAGTTCAAGACGTGGCCGACATTTATAAATTAACGGCTGATGAATTGGCAACTTTAGATGGCTTTAAAGAAAAATCAATTAATAATTTGCTGACAGCAATTGATAACTCAAAGAGTAATTCAGTTGAACGTTTAATCTTTGGATTAGGAATTAGACACGTGGGTGCCAAGGCTGGCCGAATTTTAGCTGAAAATTTTGGCAACTTGGATAATTTGATGTCCGCTACTAGGGAAGAAATTCTTGAAGTAAATACTATGGGTGAGATAATTGCAGATAGCATTGTAACTTATTTTGCCAATGAGGATGTTCAAAAGCTGATTAATGAACTAAAATCAGTAAATATTAATATGAATTTTATCAGTAGTTCAAATTCTAATGAAACAAACAGTCATTTTACTGATAAAATAATTGTTATAACCGGAACGTTACAGAATCATAAACGTTCTGAATTGTCGGAGAGACTTGAAAATCTCGGAGCTAAAGTTACTAGTTCAGTTACTAAAAAGACTGACATCTTGATTGCTGGCGAAAAAGCTGGTAGCAAGTTAACGAAAGCTCAGCAATTAGGAACACAGATTATTGATGAAACAACATTGTCTAATTATTTAGATGATGCCAAAGAGTAGGAGAACAGTTTTGAAAAAATTCTTAAAAACTACATCGTTATTGCTGATGTGCTCGCTTCTTTTAGCTGCTTGTGGTAATTTACAAAATTCTAGCTTGTCATCTGGTGGTGGCGACTCTTCCAAGAGTTCAGTGCAAACTACATCAGCATCAGATTCAAGTAATTATGATGTTTTGTTGAGTGGCGGGAAGTATAAAACAAGTCCTATTTCTGGACTAACTGCAGCTGATAATAGTAATCAATTCAACAGTCGCAGCTTTGAAAGTGGTTTAATGAATTTGTCGAAAAAACAGTTTTCAACAAATTCTTATGTCTTTCAAGAGGGACAAGTTCTGTCTGCTAGCACAGTAACGGATTGGTTAGCCAGAAAGTCTAAGAAAAATGCTTCTGGGTTGAATCCTGAATCTAATGGCTCGACAGCAGCTGATAAACGAGCTCCAATGTATTTTCAACAGATGCTTGAAGAAGACTATCTTCAAAAGCAAGATGGTAAATATAAATTGGCTGGGATGTCAATTGGTATCGCGATGAATAAGATCGATTACTATCAAAAGAAACAATATGGAGCTACATATAAGACAACTATTTCAACTGAAGAGCAAAAAGCTCAAGGTGAACGAATCGCTAAAGAAGTAGTTCAACGCTTGCGTAAGGATAGTAAAGTCGGTAACATTCCTATTGTTGTGGGATTATATTCTGTAGCGCCAGAGGATACATTAGTTGGTGGTACTTACTTCCAATATGCAGTAAGTAAGAGTGATGATTTAGGTAGTTGGAGTACGTTGAATTATAAGAATCAAATGTTACCAACAGTTAATGGCGATACGGCTATTAGTAGCAGTGATTCAGATGCCTTCTCTAATTTTAAGGATCACATTCAAAATTATTTCCCTAACCTTTCAGGTGTTACTGCCCAAGCTCACTATGATGGCACTAACCTTAAGTCAATGGATATTACGATTAATACCCAATTTGATGGATTAGCCCAAGTAACCAGTTTCACTCAGTTTGTACAACAGAGTGCGACAAAGTATTTACCATCTGGAGCAGATATAGATATTAATATTCAAACAGTTGATAATCAACAAGCCGTAGTTACACGTACAAACGGTAAGTTCTATTCACACGTTTATGATGCAAATTAAAAGGAGAAACAAATGATTTCAAAAGATGAAATTTTACACGTTGCCGCACTGGCCAATTTGAAATTCCAAGATGATGAAGTTGATAGTTTTGTTAACCAATTAGATAAAATTGTTAATATGGAAAGCAAATTATCAAGTGTTGATACAACTGGTATCAAACCAACATACAATATGGGTGACACAAATACTGTCTTCCGTGAAGATAAGGGCGTTCATACGCAAACTAGAGAACAAATGCTTGAAAATGTTCCGGAAGTTGATAATAACCTTATCAAAGTTCCAACAATTGTTGATAAGGAGGACGATGAATAGTGGATATTAAAAAAGAAACAATTGCTTCTTTACATGATAAATTAGTTAATAAAGAAGTAACTGCCGAAGAATTAGCTACTGATGGGCTTAAGCAAATCAAGGCTAATGAAAAGAAATTAAATACTTTCATTACTGTTAATGATAAGGCTCCTGAAGCTGCTAAGGCCATTGATGAGAAGGGAATTGAAGGTCCTTTGTCAGGTATTCCTATTGCTTACAAGGATAATATTGTAACTGAAGGAATTAAAACTACCGCTGCAAGTAAGATTCTCTATAACTTTATGCCAGTTTACAGTGCAACTGTTCTTGAGAAATTACAAGCTGCTGGTGCAATTGATATTGGTAAGACTAACCTTGATGAGTTTGCCATGGGTTCATCAACTGAGACATCATATTATGGTACATCAGTTAATCCTTGGGACTTTAGCCGTGTTCCTGGTGGTTCTTCAGGTGGTTCTGCTGCCGCAGTTGCCGCTGGTGAAGTCGTTGCTGCTTTAGGTACTGATACTGGTGGTTCAATCAGACAACCAGCTGCCTTTAATGGTATTTTTGGTATCAAGCCAACTTATGGACGTGTATCACGTTGGGGCGTTATTGCTTTTGCTTCTAGTTTGGATCAAGTCGGTGTTATGTCAAAACGTGTTGAAGATTCTGCAACCGTCTTGTCAGTAATTGCTGGTCACGATGAACATGACTCAACTAGTTCTGAAAAAGAAGTTCCTGATTATCGTGCTAATTTGAGTAAAGATATGTCTGGCGTTAAGATTGCCGTTCCCAAGGAATTCTGGCATGAAGGTACTCATCCAGATGTCTTAGATAATGTTAACAAAGCACTTGATGCTTATAAGAAAATGGGAGCAACTGTTGAAGAAGTTAGTCTTCCAAGTTTGAAGCATGCCGTTGAAGTTTATTATATCTTGGCTTCTAGTGAAGCTTCATCTAACCTTCAAAGATATGATGGTGTTAGATATGGTTTCCGTGCTAAAGATGTTAAGAACATTAAAGAATTGTTCGTTAATTCAAGATCAGAAGGCTTTGGCGATGAAGTTAAGCGTCGTATCATGTTAGGTACTTTTGCTCTTTCTGCGGGTGCTTATGATGCTTACTTTAAGAAAGCTGCTGAAGTAAGAACTATCTTTATTAAAGAAATGACAAATGTCTTAAAAGACTATGATTTGATTATGGGACCATCAACAACTACACCTGCATTCAAGATTGGTGAAAAGGTTGACGATCCATTGGCAATGTATATGAATGATATTTTGACTATTCCTGCTAACTTAGCTGGTCTTCCAGCTGCTTCAGTTCCTGCAGGTTTAGCTGATGGTCTACCAATTGGTCTTCAAATCATTGGTCGTCCATTTGATGAACAAGCTGTCTTCAATGCTGCCTATGCTTTGCAAGAAGAAAATAAATTTTATGAGAAAATACCAACTGCACTAAAGGGGGAAGACTAATGAATTTTGAAACAACTATCGGACTAGAAGTTCACGTTGAGTTAAAAACTAAGTCCAAGATGTACAGTCCTTCACCAGTTGCTTATGGTGCTGAATCTAATATCAATACCAATGTTATTGACTTTGGTTTTCCAGGAACATTGCCAACTGTAAATAAAAACGGTTATCGTTTGGGTGTTATGGTGGCTTTGGCTTTGAACGCTGAAATCGAACATCATACTCACTTTGATCGTAAGAACTACTTTTATCCTGATAATCCTAAGGCTTATCAAATTACTCAACAAGATAAACCATTGGGTCATGATGGCTATATTGAAATTGAAGTTGATGGCGAGAAGAAAAAAATCGGTGTTGAAGAACTTCATGTCGAAGAAGATGCCGGTAAGAATACCCACGGAAACAATGGCTATTCATACGTTGATTTAAACCGTCAAGGTACGCCTTTAATTGAAATTGTTTCAAAACCTGATATGCATTCACCAGAGGAAGCTTATCAATATCTAGAAAATCTTCGTAAGATTGTTCAGTTTACGGGTGCTTCTGATGTTAAGATGGAAGAAGGTTCCATGCGTGTTGATACCAACATTTCTATTCGTCCTGTTGGTTCAGATACATATGGTACTAAAGTCGAATTGAAAAATTTAAACTCATTTAACCATGTTAAGTTAGGTTTGGCTTATGAAGAAAAACGTCAAGCCGCTATTTTGAAACAAGATGGCAAGATTGGTCAAGAAACAAGACGTTTTGACGAGAAAACTGGTGAAACGTTCTTGATGCGTGTTAAGTCTGGTGCCGATGATTATCGTTACTTCCCAGAACCAGATCTACCTGATTTTGACATTTCTCCAGATTGGATTGCTGAAATCAAAGCTGGTTTGCCAGAAACAGCCGCTAAGAGACGTGAACGTTACATCAATGAATTAGGTATTCCTGAATATGATGCCGGAGTTTTGACTGATACAAAGGAAATGTCTGATTTCTTCGATGAAGCTGTTTCTTATAAAGCTAATCCAAAATTGGTTTCTAACTGGTTAATGGGTGAAGTTAATGCTTATTTGAATGAAAAGAGAATTGGTTTACTTGATACTAAGTTAACACCAGAACATTTGGCTAAGATGATTAACTTGATTTCTGATGGTACAATTTCTTCTAAGATTGCTAAAAAGGTCTTTAAAGAAACTATTACTAATGGTACTGAACCAGAGGAATGGGTTAAGTCTAAGGGACTTGTTCAAGAATCTGATCCAGCCGTCTTGAAGCCAATGATCTTAGAAATTCTTGATAATAATCAACAATCAATTGATGACTTTAAGAATGGTAAGGATCGTGCCGTTGGTTTCTTAGTTGGTCAAATTATGAAACAAACACATGGACAAGCTAACCCTAAAGTTGTTAATAAGATTTTGATGGCAGAGTTAAAGAGTCGTTAGTGAGGGAAAGATATGCGTGCTAGACTTATATATAATCCAACTTCAGGCCATGAGACCATGAACAGTAATGTTGGAGACATTTTGAATATTATTGAAAAAGCTGGTTATGAGGCTAGTGCCTATCGAACGACACCTAAAAAGAACTCAGCTAAAGATGAAGCTAGACGAGTAGCTAAAGAAGGCTTTGAATTAATCGTTGCTGCAGGTGGCGATGGTACAATCAATGAAGTTGTTAACGGAATTGCGGATTTGGACAAACGTCCGGAGTTGGCAATTATTCCGGCCGGAACAACTAATGATTACGCCAGAGCTTTGAAGATACCTCGTGATGATGTGGTTGAAGCTGCTAAAGTTATTCTTAAAGGGCAAAAGTTGCCTGTTGATATTGGTCAGGCTGGTTCGAAATATTTTATTAATATTGCCGGTGGTGGTTCAATGACCGAGTTGACTTATGAGGTGCCTTCAGCCTATAAATCAATCTTGGGATACTTAGCCTATCTGGTTAAAGGTGCTGAAATGTTGCCAAGAGTTAGTCCTATCGATATGCACATCGAATATGACGATGGTGTTTTTGACGGCAAAGCCACGATGTTTCTGATTGGTTTAACTAATTCAATTGGTGGCATGGAGCAAATTGCTCCTAATTCGGTAATTGGCGATGGAACTTTCTCTTTGATTATTGTTAAAGAGACCAATTTAAGAGATTTAGTTCATCTGATTGCCCTAGTACTAAATGGTGGTCGTCATGTTTATAATCCCAAGGTTATTTATACTAAGACCAAGAAGATCTCAGTCCACGCAAACGATAGTAATCGCTTGATGGTCAACCTTGATGGGGAATATGGTGGAGATGCACCAATGGAATTTACTAATTTGCACAATCATCTCAATATCTATGCAAATGTTGATTCAATTCCGCTTAAAGCAATTAATTCATCAACTCTTAGCGAAAAAGATGCTGGTGAGAAAATTATCGAAGAAGAGAAAAATCTCGATAAAGATAAAGAAGATAAATAAAAAAAGAATTGGGAAGTGGATCAAAATAAGGATTCGTTCTCAAATTTGGTTAAGGATACCGTTCTCCGTACCAAGAAAATTTGGTTGGAACGTAGTGGCACGACTTGGAGCTTTTTGGCCTTGTCAACAGTTTTCAATCTCGGCCTTCTACTAAGTCAATTTTCTTTGTTATACCGGACTAGTTATTGTTTCTACTTGTATGTATTTGTAAGATTATAAATAATAAATATTTAGAGATTTTAAAATCCACAATACTGCATTTTTAGTTATTAATGTTAGAAACAAAACTTTAGTCTATGGGGATTTCGTGGACGACGGCAATCATAAACTAATTCAGTTAGTATTAGTTATAATCAAATTTGAAAGAATCCTTTTGACACTTCTTTTTTCTATGTATAGGTGAAAAATGGAAAAACCAAATTTAAAAAAGAACCAAGAAGTAGAATTAAATATTGAGGATTTATCATACGAAGGTAAAGGTGTTGCTAAAGTTGACGATTTTACGCTCTTTGTCGACAATGCTTTGCCTGGCGAAACTGTTAAGGCAGTTGTTACACGAATTAACAAAAATTTCGGTTTTGCTAGAACCCTTGATGTTTTGAAAGAATCACCTGATCGTGTTCATGATATTGATGCAATTTATGCCCAAACAGGGATTGCTCCCTTAAGTCATTTGAAATATGACAAGCAACTAGAATTTAAACATAATCAAGTAGTAACTGATTTTGATAAAATTGGTTTAAAAGACATCACCGTTAACGAAACTTTAGGGATGGAATCACCATTCAATTATCGAAATAAAGCTCAAGTACCAGTTCGTCAAGTTAATGGCAAATTAACAACTGGCTTTTATCGTCGTCGTTCACATGATCTTGTACCTATGGAAAACTTTTTGATTCAAGATCCTAAGATTGATGCTGAAATTATTCGTGTTCGTGATATTTTACGTAAATATAATGTTCGTGGTTATGATGAACAGAATCAAAAGGGTCAAATCAGAACTATTATGGTTCGCCGCGCTTACTTTACAGGTGAGATGATGATTGTCTTGGTTTCACGGACACCCGATATTTCACATTATAAGGACATCACTAAAGAAATCTTAGCTAATCCTGAAGTTAAATCACTCTTCTTGAATATTAATTCTAAGAATACGAATGTTATCTTTGGTAATAAGATGACACTTTTGGGTGGTAAAAAGTATATTGATGATAAGATTTTAGGTCATACTTACCGTATTTCACCAAGATCTTTCTATCAAGTTAACCCAGTTCAAACACAAAATCTTTATCAATTGGCTATCGATAAAGCTGAATTGACTGGCAAAGAAGATGTTGTCGATGCTTATTCAGGTATTGGTACAATAGGTCTTTCACTAGCTGATAAAGCTAAGCACGTAACCGGAATTGAAGTTATTGAAGATGCTGTTAAAGATGCTGACCAAAATGCTAAGTTAAACAATATTACTAACACTGATTTTGTTGTTGGCAAGACCGAAGACGTTTTGGATGAGTGGGCTAAAAATGGTATTTCAGTTGATGTTTTAATGGTTGACCCTCCACGTAAGGGACTAGCTAATTCATTGATTGATTCATTGAAGAATATCAAACCAGAAAAAATTGTTTATATCAGTTGTAATCCAGCCACTTTAGCACGTGATTTATCATTATTAAGTGATACTTACGAAATTGGCGATGTAACGCCAGTTGATATGTTCCCAATGACAAATCATATTGAATGTGTTACTCAACTAAAATTGAAATAAGGTTATAGCATGAAACTAATTTTAGGTATAGGTGCTATTTTAATAGGAATCTGGCAAGTATATATTTCCAAGCAATATTTTAATAGCTTGAAAAAACAGTCAACCCCTTTGATCTTAGGATTGATTGCTTTAATATCCAGTTTGGCTTTTGCGGCTTGCTTACTGATTTATGGAATAATGCTATTGATTTAATACTGTCGGTTTTATATTTTGAGAGTTAAATTCTTACTTGAAATTAGTTATTCCCGCCTTCCGCCAAAAGTAAAACTTAATTGGAATGCTGTGGGCATAATTTTAAATNTTAATTGGAATGCTGTGGGCATAATTTTAAATATTTAAATACAAAAATAGCTAATGACTTTTTATACTATAGTCATTAGCTATTTTCGTGTAGATTTAAATATTATTCTTCGTCGGGACCTTTTTTAATAGGTTTGGTTGGTACGGAACCGTTGATGCCGTTGCCGACGATATACTGATGGAAAATGTTAATAAATTGGTTATTGGCAATCATATCGGAATGTTGTGCCTTAGAGCCTGTTAGAGTTATCAAGGTACAGTGTTTGATATGACCTTCGTAAACATACTTACCGGCATCGACGCTACCGAGCGGAACGATCCCATCATCAGTGTATAATTGGGTTCCAGCAATAGAGTAGTATGTTAAATCAGTAGGAATTTTATCACGCTTTTTTATCAGATCATTTAACATTTGTGTTCGATTAGAAGTATTTTTTTCTTCGAAATTATAAGGCGTGCCTACAGTTAACATTTGATTAACTATGATTGTTGAATCATCAAAATAATTTTCTAAGAAATAAGTCCAAACTAGACCACCGTTAGAATGACCAAAAGCATTGAAATTATTGAAGCGATACTTAGCTTTTAATTTATTAAAGGCAATGTCGAACCAAGCAGCTTGCTTTTTTATATTTGCATAGCCGTCCTTATTGTTTTCAAAGCCCACAACGATAAAAGGTCGATCATCATTGGGACGAATATTTCCAGAAGAGGTTATTTTACCGTCAGTATGGACAGTCATTTTTAATAAACTATGATGTTCACCGTATTGGTGATTGATTGTTTTAACCAAATCATCAAAGCGATTAGCGGTTGCACTGCTACCAGGAATCATAATAAATGGCGACATAGGAGAATTATATCTGCCGGCCAAAGTTGAGACGTTTCTTTTGGTCCATATGTATGAAGGAACACCTAGTAAAATAAGAAATAAACTAAAAAACAGTAAGTATTTGAAATTTTTATTTTTAGTTAAACTACGTAGGCGCATTAAATCACACCTTCTTCAAGTCCTAGATTGTCCATTAATTTAACTTTAGCAGCCATTTTAACGAATGGTATGTAAATGTATGTAGCAATAATTATTGCGAGAATAGAGAATCCTAGAGCCTGCCAGCTACCGTTAGTACCAATAAAGGCAATTAATGGTCCTGGCGTTCCGATTGGAACCGGATAAACGCTTGGCGGCATCAGATGCAGAACAATAGCTATAGCAGCCATCAACATGTTGGCTAATGGAGCTAAAATAAATGGAATAAAGAAAATGACGTTAAAAAATATTGGAATACCAGTCATAACGCCGCTGCCAATATTAAAGATACTAGGAATCATGGCCCAACGAGCAACAGTTTGAAAGTCCTTGTCCTTAGAAACAATTAGAATGGCAATTATTAAGCCTAGGATAGAGCCGGTCCCGCCGTAAGTCGCAAAGGCATGGTAAAGGGTTGAACTAGTAAACGGATTAGGGGCATTCCAAGCGGTGTGTTTTTCAAGCGCATAATTAAGATTGACAGTTGAAAGAACATCCATCTTTTCGACACCTAGAGCCGAATATGTCCCTGACCAGCCGAAAAATGACATCACAAGCGTGTAAATAGAAAAGAGTAGAGTTCTCCCTAATTGCGTCCAACTATTGCTAGAAGAGGATTCAGCAGCTAAAGAATTAATGAAGTTACCGGGTGCTTCAGAGTAGTAAGTAACATTAATTAAAATGCTAAATATTACCGCAATGATTAATGAGAAAACAATTGGTTTTAAGGAAATAAAAGCTCTTTCCAAAACATTGGAGGATGATTCGCTTTTTAAATTAGGATCTGGTCGGCTTGTTTTTTTAAAAAGCCAACCGATAAACATACCTAAAACAATGGCAAATAAGATTCCCTTCATGCCTAAAATATCGGGATGAAAAGACATAAGCTGTAATTTAGAATAAGAGTAATCCACAATTAAAAGAGCACTGATACCAGTTAAGCCAGCTAGTTGATCATCACGGTGATAATATTTAGCAGTGTATTTAGCTGCACCAAATATTGCAATGACTGAAACCCATCCTAAGGAGAGGCTATATAAGCTGTTAGTGATATTATCAATTTCTCGATAAATAAGATCGTTATTTAAGGCAGGAAAAATATCAGTTAAGAATCCCTCTTTTCCAATAACGACAGTTTGAATTATTTTAATAAAACTGCCAAAAAGGGCAAAAGGAAAAATTAAAAGCAATGTTCGTTGAATAATCCGATAGATCAATAGTTTTTGAACCCTCAAAGTTCCCAGTACTAATTTTTCCTCAAATTTATTGCTAAATTGAACTTTCATGAAAACACCTGCAATCTCTTTTGTTTTACATTCTAGGAAAATTATAACCTCCAACAAAAAAAGCCGCCATTAAAGCGACCTTTTTTTGTTTAAGTAATGTATATAATAAATTGGTAATCCTAAAAGCGTAATACCAATACCAGTGAAGGCTAGTCCAGGCTGACGGATTAAGGTAGATAGAATGATATAAGTTCCACCTGCCATAGCAATCAGTGGAGGTAAAGGATAGAAATTGATTTTATAGGGACGTTCCAATTCAGGCTCATTTCGACGCAGAATAAATACTCCAATGAACATCATCATCGAGAAAATCCACATAACGAAAACTAACATGTCGGTAAGAAAGTCAAAACTTCCCATGAAAATCATAATGATGGCAATAACAGTTTGAATAATACCAGCATTTGCGGGAACACGAGTATTCTTAGTTAGTTTACCGAAAAATTTTGAAAAGACAATTTCATCATCGGTGCCTAAAACGTAACTAACTCTAGGACCTGTCATTGTATATCCATTGACGGAACCGAAAACGGAAATTAGAATACCAATGGTAACAATTTTCCCACCAATTTCGCCAAAAATTTTGATGGCAGCCTCTGAAGCAGCATTTTGGTTGCCAGGTATTAAATGAAATGGCAAAGCTTTGATGAAAACAAAGCTGATCAAGACGTAAATTAGAGTGATAAAGAATAAACCAACGATAATTGATTTAGACAAGTCTTTTTCAGGCTTTTTCATTTCGCCAGCTAGATTACCAACGTTCATCCAACCATCAAAAGCAAACATAGTGGCAAGTAAGCCGCCACCCATTGATGACCAAAAGTTAGCATGATGACCAGATGTGATTGGAAATAAGGTAACACTGTGACTCGTAGGCGTAAAAATACCAACGATAATAATTAAAACGATAGGAATTAATTTAGCGATAAGAGAAATGGATTGGATTCGACCTCCAACCTTAGCTCCCATCAGATTGACTGCATATAAGAAAACTGCAAGAGAAATTGCTATTGGGATTTGCCAAGTACTAGAAATATTGCAGAGATTCATAACTTGAGTAGCAAAGATGATCGATAAGGCAGAAATCCCTGCTGGATAGTAAATCACAGATTGTGCCCAAGCTAAGAGGAAGGCTGGAACTTTTCCATAAATATATTCAATATATTTATAGATACCTCCAGCAACTGGCAGTGCAGAAGCAAGTTCAGCAATTGTTAAACCAGCATTAATTGTAATAAATCCAGCCAGTAACCAAACAAAGATAGTTAAACTGGATGAGCCTGTGGCGGCAGTGACACTAGAGATTTTAAAGAAAACTCCGCCCCCAATAACCAACCCCATGACGGTCGACAGAGCAGGAAAGAAACCGAGGTCTCTTTTTAAACTAAATTTATCTGTTTCTTCGTTCATAAAGCAAAAGTTCTCCCCTCAATGGTATAAAATAAAATTATATACCATATTGATACCGTTCGAATATTTTTTTGTTGGTAATTGCGCTTACATATAAGTAAAATTAAAAGCAGAGGTGATTTTATGATTAGTTTAGGAATAATAGGAACAAATTGGATCACGAAACAGTTTGTTAAGGCAACTGATGAGACTAAGGCATTTGGCTTAACTAACGTTTATTCACGTACAGAGCAAAAAGCTCAGGAATTTATTGATGATTTAGGTAAAAGGGATATCAGTATAAGTACTGATTTAAAAAAATTCTTTAAGGAAGACTTTGATACAGTTTATATTGCATCACCCAATGCCTTGCATTTCATTCAAGCAAAATAGGCCATTGAGAATGGTAAAAATGTGATTGTTGAAAAGCCAAGTACTTCGACAATTGAAGAATTTGCTATTTTAGATAAATTAGCTCATGAAAAGAATGTTTATTTGTTTGAGGCAGCTCGTCACATTCATGAACCTATTTTTAAGAAGATTGAGGCTGTAGTTGAAAAACATCGTAGTGATTTAAGCGGAGCTACGTTCTCTTATATGAAATATTCTAGTCGTTATGACGCTTATAAAAATGGAGAAAATCCTAATGTGTTTACAACTAAGTTCTCCGGTGGAGCATTGTACGATTTAGGTGTATATACTGTCTATGATGCGGTTGTTTTATTCGGTCAACCAGAAAAGGTTTCTTACAATGCAGAGTTTTTAGCATCAGGAATCGATGGCAGTGGCAGCTTGACATTAAAGTACTCTGATTTTGATGTTGATATCATTATTGGTAAGACCAAAAATTCCTATATGTCTTCCGAAATTTATTTTGGTAAGGATACATTATTGCTCGATAATGGTGGCGATATAAATCACCTAGATTGGGCTGACGATAATAAGAATATTACCGATGTACCAACTAATAAAAGTGAAAATCCTATGGATTCAGAAGCTAGTGAATTTGCTCGTGTAATGAATGAAAATGATACAGAAACTTATGATAAACTGTTAAGATATGCAAGAATAGTAAATAGAGTTCTTGAACAAGCCAGAACGAGTGCTGGACTTGTTTTCGATGCAGATGAGGAAAAATAAATTGGAAATACCAAAATTATATCAGGATTATTTTAAACAAAATGAATTTAAGGCTCTGACTAAAATTCAAGAAACGGTCTACATGCCGTTCAAAGAGGGTAAAGATTTAATCGCTATGGCTCCAACGGGGTCAGGAAAAACCTTGGCCTTCGTTATGCCAATGCTTGAAACCATAGTACCCAAAGATGGATTACAAGTTTTGATCTTAGAGCCATCACAAGAATTAGCTATGCAGGTGCGTGATGTCATTCAACCATTGGCTAAGCTTGTTGATTGTAAGGTACAAGCCTTAACTGGAGGTGCCAACCCGGTTCGCCAATTGAAGAAGTTAAAAGAGAAGCCTGAGATCATTGTGGCTACTTTAGGACGTTTGAATGAATTAGTTGAGTCACGTAAAGTTAAATTAGGGAAAATTAACACCGTTATAGTTGACGAAGCGGATGAAATGTTGAATGAATCCAAGCTAGAAAGCGTTCGTAGCACTATATCTGAAATGCCTGCAGATGTCCAAATGACTTTCTTTTCAGCTACAGGTAATGATATTTATAACGATATGCACAAATGGTTTGGTCAAGATTTCTTGTTGATTGACCAACGTAATGATACCAGCTACACTTCCGGTATTAAGCATTACTTTGTCGAAGCAAATTCAGATTATATTAAGAGCGCAATGATTCGAGAATTAGCTCACAATAAAAAGTTCTTGGGAATTGTTTTCTTCAATAATTCTCGTTCGCTCCATAAAGTTATTAGTAGTTTGAACCATGACAAAACTAACTTTGTTTCTTTAGATAGTAAAATGAGTTCTCAGCAACGTAAAACGGCGTTACAACTATTCTCAACCAAGAAAGTTAATCTAATGTTGACAACTGATGTTGCAGCTCGTGGAATGGATATTAACAACATTAATACGATTGTTAACTTTATGATTCCACGTGATGATAGCGAATATGTGCACCGTGCTGGTCGGACTGGTCGAATGGGTAAAAAGGGTAATGTTATAACATTTGGTAATAATCATGATTTTAGAAACCTTAAAGATCTAGTTGAAGTTAAAGTCAATACAGCTTATATAACCAATGATGGTAAATTAACTGAAGAATATGTTCCCTTTACAAAGAATGTTCGTCGTGAAGAATCTGTTGAAAAGACTCATAAGAGTAAGCCTAAAAAGAGACGCCGTGATCAAAAGAATAAAGGCTACCATCCTAATAAAAAATAAAGTATCAAATATAGTAGCATAAAACGCACAATATTCGCATTATGAATATTGTGCGTTTTGTCGTGAAACGGAAGAAAATGAGTTCTGTTGTATATTTATGCTGTAAATGAATGAAAACAGTTACATTTTGTCTTTGAACAAACCGTGAAAACGATGGCTTTGATTATAGAAAAGTTATAAAATTTAATTTGTAACCGATAACAGTTTAAGGGGATGAATAAGCTATGAAAAGACATTCAATTATATTAGCAGTTCTTCTGACGCTTGTTAGTGTATTTGGCTTTTCAACATCAGTGAAGGCAAGCACTAACACAAGTGATGTAACGGGAATTCTATATGCTAGAAAGCAAACAACAATTTATAATTTAAATGATCAGGGAGACTTTGTGGCCAGTACTTCTAGGGCTTTAGGACCAGAAAGTGCTTGGTATTATAATCAATTAAAGGAAGTTAATTTCGGTGAAAACTCAGATGCAGCCTATTATCATGTAGCTACTAATGAGTGGGTAAAACGTGATATAAATATAATCGCACCACAGCCAACTCAGAAATTACCTGGTCAGGTTGACAATTATTTTGACTCCGATGCCAAAGTTATAACGGTCAAAAATAATGTCAAAGCGCCTGTATATGATTCATATGGTGATAAAACTGGAAAATTTGTTGATCCCAATACAGCTTGGAGAACCGATCAACTGTATGTTATTGGAACTGGTTTTCCAGTAGAATTAGCTGCTCACCGTATTGGAATTAATGAATGGTTAAGTACAGAAGATACCAATGTAACTGCTAGATTTTAAATAGAAGAGTAAGAGATAAATATTACTTGGATCTTATATAAAAAAGCACAGTATGGAAATTTCCATATTGTGCTTTTTTATTCAAATTATTTATTAATAAATTTTATAAGGTTGAATACTTTTTGGATTGATAATATAATTTTATATAGTAGTTTAATATCTCGGTCCCTTGGCCCAGTTGGATAGAGCAACTGCCTCCTAAGCAGTAGGTCCCCGGTTCGATTCCGGGAGGGATCATTTTGTTAAGACAATAAATATTAGAGATGAATTGAATATAGATCGACTAATAGATTTACCTAATATTGGTAAAGTTCTGAATGAACAACTGGCAAAAATTGATATAACTGATACGGCTACTTAAAAAAAACTTGGTAGTTAGAAAACTTTTTTAAAGTTGAAATCAGTACAGGCACCAGATAGATTTTAGGTTTTTTTAGAGAGAATAAATGAATTACTCATATCTATTTTAAGTGGATGTGAGTTTTTTATTATCAATATAAAGAGGTTATATTATGAAAGAAATTAAATGTAGTCAAACACTTTCAATTAGTAATCATCGAGTCTTTTCTTCAGATTTGAATGAGCATAATACAGTATTTGGTGGCAGAACGTTGATGATAATTGATGATAATTCTTCAATTGCAGCGTCGCGGGTGGCTAGAATTGAAACCGTCACGGCCTCAATTGATCAAGTTAATTTTATCCTGCCATTTGGTTTACAAGATTCAATGTGTACTGAATCCTATGTTTCTGGAGTAGGTAGTCGTTCAATTGAAGTCTTTACCAAGATTATTGGAGAGCATTTAAAAACTGGTAAAAGGTTCCTAGGATTAACTTGTTTTTCAACCTTCGTTGTAACGGATAAAGAAATTGTTTTGCCAGCAGTTCTGCCTGATAATGATGAAGCAGAGTACGTCTGCAGCGGCTACCATGATCGACAAGGCGAACGCTTAAAGAAGCTAATGGAACAGGAAAAGTTTAATAAGAATATAAGTTTGAAATTTCCTTGGCAACAATAAAGTAGAATTAAATTTTTTCAAGAAAAAAAGTTATCGAAATTAATCGGTAACTTTTTTGTTTACATTTTTAAATTTCAGATTAACCACCAGGGCACAGATGGCAAAGAGTACACCACCAAAACCGATAAATAAAAAAGAGTTAATTAAGATTTTTTAGTTGTGGTGTCTATATTTAAAATTTCCTTACGTAAGTTTTGAAATTCTGAGCTAGAAAATAGTTCATTCAGGGTTTGATCGACGACTCCAAAGGTTTCCTTGAAATGTTCAATGCCAGATGAAGTCATTTTTAGGCAAACTTCTTTGTGATTGTCATCGCTGTGATAGCGTACGATTGGCTTGCAATCTTTTTCTTCCAAACGGACAGCCATTCGAGAGACTGCAGCTGAACTTAGATGCAAGGAATCTTTAATTTCCAATAGACTAGCTTGGGCGTCGTATTGGTCATATAAATAATGTAGAAAGCTAAATTCTACAGGTGATAGGTCATATTTTAGTAAAACTTTTTCTAACCGGGTTTGAATGTCATTTTCAAAGTGTTTCATATTCAACCAGGTACAAAGATTAGAATTATTATTGATAGTAATCACCTCCATAAAAATATTAACATTTATGTATTATGAAACTTATTTAATGTTTGCACAAGCAAAGATAATTAATTAAATCAAATGGTTTACGAGCTATATAGAAATCATTTTTTGCTATACTAATCGTATATATATGGATGTGAGGTATGTATATGAGCTTTTATTCGTATCAGTATTTAGTGGAACATAATAATGAACCCAATTTTCTCTTCATTATTGGAATTATTATTTTAGCGTTGGCTATTTTTGTAACGGCCTTTCTATACTTTAAAAATCGGTCTAATAATAAGTATCGTGCCCTTTTAATTATTTTTGCCTTTGGGATAGTTTTGTTTATAGGGATTAATTACAACAATTATGAGCAGCAATTGGATATTAACAATAAAACTAACCAGACTTTAGAGTTGATGCGGTCAGTAGCTAAGGACAAGAAGGTATCGGCTAAAAAATTATATTCTAACAGTTCTAGTTTAACTGAAGGTATGTTGATTAAATCAGGTAAAAATATTTATCGAGTTAGCTTTGACAATAATTTAAGCAGTTATACTTTGTCGAACGCTAGTTTAATAAATTCGGGCAAAATTACATTAATTAAGAAGTAGGTGCGCAAATGGTTTTAGATTACGGTGATTTAACTTTAAAATTTATTATTGGATTTTTGATCATGGTGTTACAGATTAATTTATTTGGACGAGGAAATATAGCCCCTACCAGTGCAATTGATCAGCTTCAAAACTACGTTTTAGGTGGAATTGTCGGAGGTATGATTTATAACTCTAGTATTTCCTTGATGCAATTTGCCATGGTTTTGTTGATTTGGACAATGGTAGTGTTTGTAGCTAAATTTTTAACGAACCATAATAATTTCTTCAAAAAGGTAATTGAAGGAACGCCACAATTAATTGTAAAAAATGGTCGTATTGATGTTAATTTGGCATTACGCAATGGTCTTTCGGCTAATGATTTTACTTTCAAATTACGTCAGGCCGGCGTGATGGATGTAAGAAATGTTAAGCGAGCTGTTTTTGAACGTAACGGTCAGTTGACAATAGTGATGAAAAATGAAGATAGTCTAAAGTATCCTATTATTTTAGATGGCAAGATTGACTATGAAGAATTAGAGACAATTGGCAAAGACGAGGCCTGGATCGATAACGAATTAGACAAACATAAGGTTGAAGCTTCAGAAATTTATTTGGCCAATTATATTGATGGACAGCTAATTATTTATAAATATTAAAATATTTTAGGTTTGCCAAAGTTTATTTTTAAAGTAGCAGAAACTGTATTAAAATAGAGTTGTATTAAATTATGGTGGTGATAACATGGCAGGTGGATCTAGAGTCTTTTCATTATTCATGCTTATTTTTTATGCAATTTTATTATACTTTGTCTTTGCTGATAAAAATATGATAGCAATGTATATGATGGGAATCGGTATGTTTATAGAAGCTTTAGTAAATTGTATTTGCACGTTTCAATCAAAAACTAAATAGGGTGGCGATTATAAATGTCAGATTCAAAAGTTTACACAGATTACTTTTTCGATGAACCAATTTTTGATTTGCATGATGGTGGATATGTTCCACTAGAAAAGGTTGATATTCCTGATCAACCTTTAAACATCCCTACGGCTTTGCAACCAGATAAGGTCGATGGAAATGATGTTTACTACACAATTACAGCTCAAGAGGGTGAAACCCAGATTCTTCCTGGTGCTAAGACAAAGACATGGGGCTATAATGCTTCATTGCTTGGGCAAACGATTGTTTTGAAAAAGGGTGTCCATTACCATGTTCACCTCGTTAATAAGTTGCCAGAAGTAACCACTTTCCACTGGCATGGTTTGAATGTTACAGGTCCAATTGTTGATGGTGGTCCACATGCTCCTGTTTATCCTGGTGGCAGTCGTGATATTGACTTTACGTTGGATCAACCAGCTCAAACTGATTGGATTCATCCACATCCATGTCCAAATACTGCTCGTCAGGTTTGGAATGGTTTAGCAGCAGCAGTAGTTGTGACTGATGATGAAGAAGCTAAATTGCCATTTCCAAGAAACTATGGTGTTGATGATATTCCAGTTATTTTACAAGATAGAAGTTATCATGACAATCAGCTTGACTATAAAGCCGACTATGATGTTGATGGTACTTTAGGCAAGTATGCTTTGGTTAATGGAACAATTAATGGCGTTTTCAATGTTACAACTCAAAAAGTTCGCTTAAGAATTTTGGATGGTTCAGATCGTCGTGAATGGAGATTGCATTTTGATGATAATCATGAATTTACCCAAATAGCTTCGGATGGTGGAACTTTACCTGAACCAGTTAAGTTTACAAAATTGATGTTGACTTGTGCTGAACGTGCCGAGGTTATCGTTGATTTCGGTGACAAGAAACCAGGCGATGTTGTCACATTAATGTCTGACAATGTGCCTCTTATGAAATTTAAGATCGGCGAGTATGCTCCTGATAATACAAAACTTCCAGAACATCTTACAACCATTAATGTTCCAGAAGTTACCCCAGGATTGCCAGTTACTAGAACAGTTATGTCCGGTATGGACGATCAAGTCCGTCTTGATGGAAAACTCTTTGATATGCAAAGAATTGACCGTCGTCAAAAGATTGGAGATACAGTTCTTTGGGATGTTGTTAATACTAATGATATGGATGGCGGTATGATTCATCCATTCCATATGCATGGTTGCCAATTCTTAGTTATTAGTCGGAATGGAAAAGCTCCATATCCTAATGAACATGGTTGGAAAGATACCGTTGGCGTCAATGCTGGAGAAACTGTTAGAATTGCTGTTCAGTTCACTAAATTTGGTGTTTACATGTATCATTGCCATATTCTAGAGCACGAAGATACCGGAATGATGGCACAAATTGAAGCCTATGATCCAAATCATGAACATAAGTATCATTTGATTAGTATGGATGAAATGAATCATCCTAGTAAATAAAGACTATTGACAACGCTTTCAGCCTAATTTAGACTGAACTAAGCAATCAATAATGTCATCAAGGAAAAGTTCCTCTCATGACCATGAGAATGGTTGTAGGGGGACTTTTTTATTTGGAAGAAGTGAAATTAGATTTGGAAAAAGGAAGTTTTAAAATTCGTTTAGGGTATTTGAGCTTGGCTATTGTACTAGATGCCTTTGCCAATGCTATTAATGATCAATAGCAATATGGGAAGCGCGGTTTGGACAGCCTCAGCGGTCAATATATCATCTGTCTTACATTCGACTTATGGAACGACTTTGTTTGTTTATGCAGTGATTGTTACAATTGCCAATCAAATATTGCTCAAAAAATTTGATCGAAATATCTTTGTATCTAATTTACTTTTTTCATTGCCTTTTAGTTATTTAGTAGGATTTTTTTCAGACATTTTGAATCCACTGCAATTGAATAATTTGCCTGTAGTGTGGCGCTTGTTAGTAGATATTTTAGGTTTGATCGGCGTGTCAGTAGGGACTTCGATTTATCAGCGTTGTAATTTGATTCAACATCCCAATGATGAATTGGCTTATTTATTAAGGTTTAAATATTTACATGGTTCAGCCGGTTGGGGACAATTGATAAGTTATACGCCACCAGTGATCATTATGGCGATATGCTTTAGCGTGACCGGACAAATATTGTCCGTTGGTATAGGAACAATTTTAGCGATGTTTTGCCAAGGAGTAATTATTGGTATATCAAATAAAGTTGTTTTGCCTTCGTTAAAGCATCATTACTCATTTTAAAATTTTATAACAATACAATTAAAAAAAGGTAAATACTGATAACTTATTCGATAAAAGGAGTAAAATAATTTACTTATACGCTTGCGGTGAACGGTCACATGGTTTACTATTGCTAGTAGGGACTACCAGATTCAAAAACAACTGATTCCTTCCCGACGGTGAGATTAATTTCTCACTATTTTTTTGTCCAAATATTAAATAAAAGAAGCTACTAAACATCAATTATCGGGCTCTTACTCAAGTTTGGTTATAGCATAAGTATGTTTAAATTCCCGTCCTCCACAAAAATTGGGAATGCTGTTGGAACGCTATGGGCCGGTTCGAAACTAATCATTTTACACTTCGTGCAAAATAATGGATTTCCAAACTCGGCCTCATTGTAACCGGCAAAGCCGGTAACAATGATTTCATAGCTGAACGCATTCCCACTTTTTGCTCCGGACTGACTCCTACTTTATTCATTAATTATTGTAAAATTTAAATAGCATATAAAAACGGTCACTGTTAAGAAATCCAAGCATAAATGTATGTCTGGAATACCTAATAGTGGCCGTTTTTTAATTTAAAGTTTCTATTTAATTAATATACAGAGACAAAAATCCCTACACTGCAAATTTATTCAATAATATTAGAACCAGGGACTTAATCGGTAGTAAAAAATCTGTGGGCCCTCAGTGGTGATATTCTACTTAGCTTGCGAAGCAAGGTTAGTACAAGACCGATCTTAGAGATCCATAATTACGCACGAAGTGTGGAATTATTAGCTCTAAGTCGCGTCCACCACGTTCCAGTGGCCCACAGATTTTTTGCGGACGATGGCATATTTCAACCACACCAGTTAGTATATTCACGCTATAACCAAACTTGAGTAAGAACCATTATTGGATGTTTAGCGGCTTCCCTTTTATGGCTTTTCAAAATCAAAAGTATTTCCTTCAACAGTTAAGCGATTTCTACCTGAATTTTTAGATTTGTAAAGATATTGGTCAACACGATTGAATAGATCCTTAAAACTACTATCTTGTGCAGCTAATTTAGAAACTCCAAAAGAAATAGTGATATCAAGTTTTTGACCATTGATAAACAAAGGAGTGTTGATTAAAGCATTGCGTAAATCTATAACGATAGGTTTACATTCATTAGGTGTTTTTCCACGGAAGATAATAATAAATTCTTCACCACCAAAGCGGAACAATTGTCCCTTAGCATCAGTTAAAAACATTTCCCGTTCCATGGTGTGGGCGACATGTTTTAAAACTTCATCACCAATCGAATGGCCGTATTGATCGTTAAATTCTTTAAAATGATCAATATCGAACATAGCAATTGTTAGTGGAACTTTTTCATGAGAATAGGTACTAAAAATTTCTTGAGTAGTTTTATCTAGGTTAGCTCTGTTTCGAACACCGGTTAATTCATCATAATTAACTTGAGTTTGTAAGTCGTTGTAATCGATCATGGTCTCCTGTAATTTTTTAGCACAGAAACGAATAATAGTCATGTAAATTAGGAAGACAATCAACATATTGATAATCTCAATTAAAGGGAAATCATGATCGACCCATAATAAAATCCACCAGGAAAGTCCAAACAGTACTTGCATGATGGTATATTTCCATTCAGAATTTTGTAAATTGTCAGTTTGCCAGTAAATAAAAGCAACGATGGCAACCAGAAAAAGATAGGAGATTAAAAATAACGGCAAGTCTTTGTTGTTCATCCGTTCAGTATTCATTGAGCTGTAGTAAAGGAAGGGCATACAAATATTGATCAGCAAAGTAATCTTATTGCGGATCAAATACATGCAGTACAGCAAAATGGTTAACTGAGCATTGGCATAAAGCCCGCCACCGTTGACTGAGCCGTTATTGAGAATATGGAATATTTGTTGCAACATGACCATACTAAATCCTAAAACGACGCCTTCAAAGATATGGACTGTGGCTCGACGATAAAATGGGGAAGTTTTCCGAATTCTTCTTTCAAGCGAATAAGCTACGATAGTAATGATGGTAATTAAGCCAATTGTTACTAAGGTAATAATTGCTGAATTGATATTCAGGTAACTACTGATGATTTTTTTTAAAATAATATCTGGCAATGTTACTCCTCAATTAATAATTTGTATTTTAATTATGACTTTTATATAAGCAAATATATATAAACACTTTTTCTTAATAATTATCACATTAATAAAAATAATTATCTATAATCTTAGCAAAAAAACATTTTTAAATAATCATACTATTAATATACACTTATTCATTTATAAAAATATAAGGTTATAATAGTCTACATGGGCTATTATTCTTTTAAAGTTATGTTAAAAGGCCAAAATTTCATATAAATAAATTTCGAAAAATGAGGGGAACAAATTATGAAGGTAATTGTTGTTGGTTGTACACATGCTGGTACGGCAGCAGTAGATCAAATTTTACAAGAGCATCCTGAAACTGAAATAACGGTTTATGAACGAGATGATAATATTTCATTCTTGTCTTGTGGAATTGCTCTTTACTTGGGGAGAAAAGTAAAACGCTTGGAAGATATGTTTTACTCTAGTCCGGCTGATTTGGAAAAAATGGGTGCTAAAGTAAAAATGAAGCATGATGTTTTAAAAATTGATGCTAAGAATAAGACCGTTATGTGTGAAGATATGAAGACACATGAGATAATTAATGATTCTTATGACAAATTAATCATGACAACTGGATCGTACGTTGCAGTACCACCAATTATGGGAATTTCTGATACTAGAATTTTAATGTGCAAGAGTTATGCTCAGGCCGAAGAGATTTATGAGACTGCTAAGGAATATAAACATATTACAATTGTTGGTGGTGGTTATATCGGAGTTGAATTGGCTGAAAGCTACGCCAATACAGATCATAAAGTTACTTTGATTCAATCACGTGATCAAGTTTTAAATAACTATTTAGATCTCGATATGTCGAAGAATGTTATTGAATTACTGAATAAGCATGACGTTGATGTTTATTTGAACGAACGTGTTACAGGTTTTAACCGTGACGACGATGATAACGTTGTGATTGAAACAAATGAGGCTGATCATAAATCAGATTTGGTTATCGTCTGCACTGGCTTTGTCCCTAATACTGAATTATTGCGTGGACAAGTTGAAATGGACCGTCACGGTGCCATTATCATTAATGAATATACACAAACCTCAGATCCTGATATTTACGCAGCGGGGGATGCTTGTACCGTTAACTTTAATCCTACCGGTAAATCAGCTTACATGCCATTAGCCACTAATGCCATTCGTCAAGGTGCTCTAACTGGAACTAATATTTTTGGAGATATTCAAAAATATATGGGAACTCAAGCCACTTCAGCAATGGAATTGTTTGGATATACAATTGCTTCAACTGGTTTAACTTATAAACATGCTTTAGATAATGGCATTAATGCCGATACTGTTGAGTATCACGATTATTATCGTCCAGACTATATGCCTACGACTGAAATGTTGACGATCAAGTTAGTTTATAACAAGGATAATCATTTGATTTTGGGTGCCCAATTATTCAGTAAACACGAAGTTGCTCAATCTGCTAATACAATTTCTGTATGTATTCAGAATAAGAATACGATTGATGATTTGGCTTTTATGGATATGCTATTCCAACCAAACTATGATAATCCATTTAACTATTTGAATTTAGTTGCTCAACAGGCTGTAGCTAAAGAGCGTCAGGAAAAAAAGTCAGAAACTAAATAGTAATAAGTAAAAAACTAAGTAGTCGGTAAATAATTACCTTCTACCTAGTTTTTTTTAAATTATTAAATTAAAATTTATCGTCATCAGGCTTTAATTTAAGCAAACGTGGTTTGCCATAATAATAACCTTGGCGTAAGTCGATATCTAACGAATCTGCCAATTTATCATCATTTTCATCTTCGATACCTTCAAGAATGAAACGGAGATTATGTTTTTTACTAAAATCTCTCCAAAAAATAACCTTGTCCTCAATATCAGGATCACGTAATTTTTCACCAAAATTTTGAATAGCAAATTTGATTTCAGAGGCTAATGGAACCAAATCTTGAATTTGATCAAGCTGATTAACGCCAGTTCCACAATCATCTAAACTGAAATCCATACCGTAATTGATGAAGTCCTTAATTAAAGGAACTAGTTGTTCACTAGGCCAATTTTTGTCAGGAATATCTTCAGTTAATTCTACTACTACACGTAAAGGACGTAGAATCCGTTGCGATTCAATAATTGCTTCACGAACTTCTTTGTCCATCAATTGATTACGATTGATATTGAACGAAACCGAGCCGATTTTTAAAGACAATAATTTAGTAGTTGCGACTAAAACTGAGGCTATTGTATGTGAAGGCACATCAGAAAAGTTAGCTGGTGGTCTCCAACCTTGATCCGTTTTTTTCTTCATTAATAGTTCGTATCCTATTAATGAATTATTAACTTTATCCAGTTGAGGTTGAATAAAAAATCTATACATGGTCAAACTCCTTTACAGCACTCCCCATAACTTCTGGTTGTTGCATATCAATTAAATACTACTACAAGTTTAATTTCATGTCATGATGAAGGATGCCAGCTTCTAAAAATTGTTGACCAACAACTGTGAAGCCTAGACTTTTATAGAAATTTTGAGCGTGATCTTGAGCTCCTAGAATAACATAATTATATTTTTGCTTTTTAGCGTAAGAAATTATTTGATTGATTAATTCTGATCCCAAATTTTGGTGTCGATATGGTTTTAAAACTGCAACTCTTTGAATATGAATTCCTTGATCGTCAGTTGGGAAAAATCTGGCTGTTGCCACTGGCTGTTCATCTAGATACAATACAAAATAAGTACATTTGTTTTCGGAGTTATCTATTTCTAAGTTCTCTGGAACCTGTTGTTCGATAATAAATACGTTTTTTCTAATATTAAGACTATCACGGTAAATATCAGAATTTAGATTGTTGCTGTGTCTGATTTTTTTCATAGTATAAACTCCGTCTAAAAAAATAAATACACATCTATTATATTACAAATATGTTCGAATAACGGTTCTAAAACTGATAGAAAAAAATACATAATCTAATAAATGAAATAAAAACTAGATTGATATAATTTACTTATATGTTGTGTTATGCTGTAAAGAATGAAAGCAAGTACGAATTGGAATTGGTACTGTAGAGGAGGAACCGACTAGTGAAAGTAATTGTTGTCGGATGTACACATGCTGGAACAGCTGCAGTTGAACAAATACTAAAGAAGCATCCAGAAACTGATGTTACAGTTTATGAACGTGAGGATAATATTGCATTTTTGTCATGTGGAATTGCTTTGTATTTGGGCAGAATAGTAAATAGTCTTGAAGATATGTTTTATGCAGACCCTACCACACTTGAAGGTTATGGTGCTAAGGTACATATGAAACATAATGTTCTAAAGATTGATACAAAAAAAAAAAAAATTCTAGTACAAGATTTAGAGACTCAAGATATTTTTGAAGATACTTATGATAAATTGATTATGAGTACAGGTTCAGAAGTGGGTATTCCACCTATTGGCGGAATGGATAATCCTAGAGTTTTGCTCTGTAAGAGTTATGATCAAGCAAAGAAAATTTATGAATCAGCTTTGAATTATCCAAGTATTGCTATTGTGGGAGCAGGCTATGTTGGTGTAGAGCTAGCAGAAAGTTATGCTAATACAGTGCATGATGTTACTTTGATTCAATCACGGGATCAGATTTTGAATAATTATGTTGACGATGGTTTGTCAGATGCGATTATTGAACAATTAAAAGAGCACGACGTAAAAGTGCAATTAGGCGAGCGTGTTTCTGAAATTGAAGATGGCGATCAATTGACCATTAAAACTAAAGCTGGACATGCATATAAGGCCGACTTAGTTATTGTATGTACTGGATTTTTTGCTAATACAGACTTACTACGTGGACAAGTTCAAATGTATGGATATGGTGCTATTATCATCAATGATTATATGCAGACATCTGATCCAGATGTGTATGCAGCTGGTGATTCTTGCGTAGTTAAATTTAATCCAACTGGTGAGTTGAAGTACGTTCCTTTAGCTTCTAGTGCAGTTCGTCAAGGAAACTTAGCTGGGATTAATATTTTTGGTAATATTCGTAAGTATATGGGAACCCAGTCAACAACAGCTATGGAGATCTTTGGTTACACCTTAGCAGAAACTGGTTTGACTTTGAAAAAGGCCATAGCCAATGGAATTAATGCTGATTATGTTGTTTACCATGGTTATTATCGTCCAATTTATATGCCAACCAATGATATGTTAACTATTTATCTTATTTATGATAAAGATACGAGAAAAGTTTTAGGCGCTCAATTATTTAGTAAACATGAAGTTGCTCAGTCCGCAAATGCTATTTCCATCTGTATTCAAAATAATAATACAATTGATGATCTAGCATATGTCGACATGCTATTCCAACCAAATTATGATAATCCGTTTAATTATTTAAATTTAGTGGCACAGCAGGCAATAGCTAAAGAAGATGCAGTAAAAGTAGAGTAACGAAAAGACCAGTAGGCGGGGAACCTACTGGTCTTTTTTATATGGTTGATTTTACTGATAGGAATAAGAAATTAATTTTCATCATTGAATGATGGGGTATTCAATGAATCGGGGAGATTATTATGGTTAAATGGTATCTTTGGGCAAATTAAAAAATGAGTTTTTTATCCTATCAATGTAATTGTTAATTACATAAATCAACTGGTATCTGGAATAAGCATCTAGTCATAGATATTACAATTTTCCATACGGGAGGCAAAAAATAAGCTTTGATAACTTATTCCAAATATTAACAAAGTTGTTATTTTAGCCCCTCCTTTCTCTATGTTGGCGCTTTCTTATTTGGTGCAACTATAGTATAGCAAGAAATAATTTATTTCACAATATTAGTGATTGTCCTTAAAGAGATTCATAGAGTAATAAAAACATTGATAATAAAGGACTAGGGGGACGATCTAGTTATATTATTATTTTTTTTGCACAAAAAAGACAAGAACCAAAGTCCTTGTCTTAAAATTACGGTCAAATTATTTAACTGAAGGTGTACCGAACCACTTGATACGTTCGATAGTTGTATCAGTAATAGCCTTTGTACCAGGTGCAAGCAATTTACGTGGGTCATAACCCTTAGCATCAACATCTTGGTCATGTCCGGCTTCGATATATTCACGAGTTGCTTTAGCAAATGCTAATTGCAATTCAGTATTAACGTTAACCTTTGAAATACCCATTGAGATAGCCTTAACGATTTGTTCCTTAGGGATACCTGAACCACCGTGAAGAACAAGTGGTGTTGAGATTTCAGCAGCTAATTCTTGTAGACGGTCAAAGCTTAAGCCTTTCCAGTTGTCAGGGTAAACACCATGAATGTTACCAATACCAACAGCAAGGTAGTCAACGCCAGTAGCAGCAAGTGTCTTAGCTTCTTCAACATCAGCTAATTCACCAAGACCAGTAATACCATCTTCAGTACCACCGATTGAACCAACTTCAGCTTCAACAGACATACCCTTAGCATGAGCTAACTTAACGATTTCCTTTGTCTTTTCAAGGTTTTCGTCAAATGGTAGGTCATGACCATCGAACATAACTGAGTTGTAACCAACTTCGATACATTCCTTGGCAGCTTCGTAGTTACCATGATCCAAGTGCATTACAACTGGAACTGTAATACCCATTGATTTGATTGTGTCTTGTACAAGGTGTAGACATAGTTCGTAACCACCCATATACTTAGCAGCACCCATTGATGTTTGAACCAAGATAGGTGTATTTGTTTCTTGAGCAGCGGCTAAAATACCACGTGTCCATTCCAAGTCGTTGATGTTAAAAGCACCAACAGCATATTTGCCTTTACGGGCGTTATTGAAAATTTCGTTACCGTTTGTTAAAACCATCGATAATCCTCCAAAAATTCCATTCATTATTTTGAATACAATAGTAATTTTAACTCAAAGTGAATGAAATTAATACGTTTTTTAACAAACTATTTCAGTAAGCGTTTTACTTAAAATGAAAATAGATATAAAAGGTAATTAAATAGAAGATTATTAAAATTAGCAAAATAAACCACCAATATTTTTTGCTGTCAGATTTAATAAAAGTGTTGTAGAGAGCCATGACGGCAAAGAAAGCAATTAAGGTTGTTAAAATACTTAGAATTACTAATACAGTCAAATTTATCATAATAACCAATTATAAACATATCTTTTCATAAAGCGATAGGAAACGTGACTACCTATATTAATGCGGTTATCTTTGATATACTGGAACTAATTTATTGAGGTGATAATTTTGGATAAAATTAAAGTTATGACTGTCTTTGGTACGAGACCAGAGGCAATTAAGATGGCACCATTAGTTTTGAAATTAAAACAAAATAGTGATCGTTTTGAAACAGTGACCGTTGTTACGGCACAACATCGTGAGATGCTGGATTCTGTTTTGGAAATCTTCAAAATAAAACCCGATTATGATTTGAATATTATGAAAGAACGTCAAACATTGAGCGGTATCACAGGTTTAGTTTTGAAAGAATTAGATGGCATTATTGAAAAAGAAAAGCCTGATATTGTCTTAGTACATGGTGATACGACAACGACCTTCAGTGCTGCTTTGTCTGCTTTCTATCATCAAACTGCTATTGGACATGTTGAAGCTGGTTTGAGAACTTGGAATAAGTATTCTCCATGGCCAGAAGAAATGAACCGCCAAATGACTGATGATTTAACTGATATTTACTTTGCACCAACTGGTGAAAGCAAGGCTAATTTGCTTAAAGAAAACCACAATGGCGAGCATATATTTGTAACTGGTAATACCGCTATTGATGCTTTGAGAAGCACTGTTCACAAGGATTATCATCATGATATTTTAGATGTTATTGATCCTGAAAAGAAAATGATTTTAATCACAATGCATCGTCGTGAAAATCAAGGCGAACCGATGAAACAAGTTTTCCAAGCTATGAAGAAGGTTGTCGAAAAACATGATGATATTGAATTAGTTTACCCAGTGCACTTGAACCCTGTTGTTCAAAAGACTGCTAAGGATATTTTGGGAAAGGTTGATCGAGTTCATCTGATTGAACCATTAGATGTAGTAGATTTCCATAATCTAGCATCAAGAAGTTATTTCATTATGACTGATTCTGGCGGTGTTCAAGAAGAAGCTCCTTCACTTGGAAAGCCAGTTTTAGTTTTACGTGATACAACCGAACGTCCCGAAGGTGTTGAAGCTGGTACTTTGAAATTAGTTGGAACTGACGCTGACGTAGTTGAAAAAGAAATGACTCGTTTAATCACTGATAAAGCTGAGTATGATCGTATGGCAAATGCTAAGAATCCTTATGGTGATGGTAAAGCTTCCAATCGTATCTTAGATTCAATAAGCTATTACTTCAAACAAACAGACGATAGACCAAACGAATTTGAATAAAAAATAATCTACATTAAAATATCCTCATAATTATTGGTAAGTAGCCGATAATTATGAGGATATTTTTATTTGTGAGGTAAAGAAAAAGTTAAATGCCCTGAACGAGATTCCAATTAATTGTTCCGCTATTAAATTTCATCCTGACTTTCTTTCTTCTTCAAACTCTTAAGTTTTTCAATTAAATGACGATTATTGTAGTTGAAAATCAGTTTTGAAGAAAAGTAGTTGAATAGTCCTACGATTAATTGATCAATAGCTTTGATAATTAGATTGTTCCAAGGAAAAATAAAAACAGCTACGATCATGAAAATATCATCAAAAATCAGTGAAAATAGTCTTGAAACTAGGAAAATCAAACCTTCTTGGAAAAGTTTTTTAAAACTTTCCATTTCAGATTTGAAAACATAAAGTTTGGTTACAAAAAATGAAAAGAAATTTGAAACGAACCAAGCGATAGTATTAGCTATCCATAATGGGATTTGAAAATAGTTGTGGGAAACGTCGAAGATGGCGATATTGATTAAAGATGCAAGAAAACCAAAGAAGCAATAGACTCCAAAATTACGATATTTTTTTATAAAGTTCATTATTAAAGATCCATTTCTTGTGCCTTTTTATAGATTTTTTCGGCCATGTCATCCAAACGATCAATATCTTCTTGACTAGGATCAAGTTCAATTTTGACTAGGTCAGCACCTTTAGCAGCTCCAACATCATCAAAGACTTTAGCAAACTCTTCCACTGCACGGCAGAAATCTTCATAGAAAGTATCGCCAGAGCCACAGACGCCATATACTTTGCCATTAAGATTCAAATCCTTCATGTCATCATAGAAATCTAGGGCTTCATCGGGGACAATTCCTTGATCGTAAGTGTAACTAGCAATAACACAGATGTCAGCATCCTCAAAATCAGCTGCATCGGTTTGTGAAACCTCACTCATATCAACTTTGCATCCAAGGTCTTCAAATTTTTCTGTTAAAACGTATGCAATATCTTCGTCATTACCGGTAATACTAGCGTATACGATTTTTACTTTTGTCATATTAATATGTCGCCTCATTTTTATATATCTTGAGATATTATAGCAAAAATTAATATTAGCAGCTAACTAATTCCAAAACCAGCAAAATGTTATAATGAAATTAACATTTTTTTCGAAGGGACATGTTAAAAAAGTGATTACATTAAAATCTGCAAGAGAAATAGAAGGAATGAGAAAGTCCGGAGAACTGCTTGCTAATACACATATTGGTTTGCGTGATATTATCAAACCAGGAATTTCTTCAATGGAAATTGAAAATTTTGCCAACGATTATATTGAATCCCATGGTGGCCATCCATCAGAAAAGGGTTTTGAAGGCTATAAATATGCTACTTGTGTCTGCGTGAATGACGAAGTTGCACATGGTATTCCTAGAAAAAATCTTATTTTAAAAAGTGGGGATGTTCTAAAAGTTGATATGACTGTTAATTTGAATGGCTATGAAAGTGACTCTTGCTGGACTTATGCGGTCGGAGATATTTCAGCTGAGGATCAAAAATTAATGGATGTTACTCATAAGGCTCTTTATTTAGGAATCGACCAAGCAGTTATTGGCAATCGTATCGGTGATATCGGTTATGCTATTCAACATTATGTTGAAGATGAAAATCATATGGGGGATGTTCGTGATTTGATTGGTCATGGTATTCAGCCAACAATGCATGAAGCACCAAATGTGCCTCATTATGGAGAACCTGGTCAAGGTTTAAGATTACGTGAAGGTATGACGATTACAATTGAGCCAATGGTTAATCTCGGTACTTGGGAGATCAAAGATAAATTTGTCAAAGCAGACGGTTGGGAATACTTTGTTTCAGCTGATGGAACTGACTCTGCTCAATATGAACATACCATTGCTATTACAAAAGATGGTCCGAAGATTTTAACATCTCAAGATCCTGAGTATGATGCTAAATACTTACTGTAATTATTGGAGTAAACAATGGAAGATAAAAAACAGCAGGTACCATTATTTAAGCAATCGATAAATAAAAAACAAAAATTTATTGGTTTTGTTAAATATATTACTCAAGCCATGAGCGATTCGAATGTACCCATGGCTTCCAAGGCAATCACATACTATATTCTGTTGTCGCTATTTCCAGCAATTATTGTTATTGGAAATTTAATTCCATTATTGCGATTGGATAAACCTACGGTTATTGGTTATATTGAATTCATTTTACCGGATGATTTGCATCATTATTTATTGCCGACAATTATTAAGGTTTTGTCTAATTCTAATAAGGGTATCTTGTCGATTGGTATTATCGTATCTCTTTGGGCGATCTCCCGTGGATTAAATATTGCACAGATGACCATGAATGAGGCGTACGGTCTGGATGTAAATAGTTTGTTTGTTGAAAAAACCTTTTTGAATTATATTATTCGACGAGGTCTGGCTTTTGTGACAACGTTAATGTTATTAGTTATTGGTGTAGCAGCAATTGTAACGTTTACATTTGGCCAAGTTTTTTTAAATTGGTTGATTCCATTGCGGCACGTGAACTCTAGGCTTTTAGAAGAATTTATGAGATGGAAATGGCCGTTCGCTATTGTTATAATGTTTTTGATCGTCTTTGCTTTATTTTATTTTTTACCGAATATTCATTTGAAATTTTATTACATAATAACGGGTACAATCATCACAAGTATTGGTCTATTAGGTTTATCACAATTATTTTCGTATTATTTAAAATATTTTGGATCAGCTTGGGACAATTACGGCGCGATTGGAGCCATCATTGTGTTTTTGTTATGGGTGAATATGTCAGTGACAATCTTTTTATTTGGAAACGCGATGAATGTCGCTTTTGCCGAGGCAATCGGCGGTCCATATTTAAGGAAAAGTACTGGTAGATTAACTAGTTATTTGCAGTCGCATGAAAAGGAGAATAATTAATGAAAGTCAGAAAAGCAATTATACCAGCAGCAGGATTAGGAACAAGATTTTTGCCAGCTACAAAAGCCTTGGCAAAGGAAATGTTACCAATTGTTGATAAGCCAACAATTCAATTTATCGTTGAGGAAGCTAAGGCTTCAGGTATTGAAGATATTTTGATTATTACTGGTAAGAATAAGCGCTCAATTGAGGATCATTTTGATTCCGTACCCGAATTGGAACAAAACCTTGAGTCTAAGAACAAGACTGAATTATTGAAGGTCGTTCAAGATACAACTCACTTAGGTGTCAACTTGTACTACAGTCGTCAGGCTCATCCAAATGGGTTAGGTGATGCGGTTGCTCAAGCAAGATCATTTATTGCTGATGAACCATTTATCGTTATGCTAGGCGACGACTTGATGAAGGATAAGGTTCCTTTGACAAAGCAATTGATTGAAGATTATGAGAAGACTCATGCTTCTACTATTGCTGTTATGAAGGTTCCAGAAAAAGATGTTTCTAAATATGGTGTCATTGATCCAGAAGGTGAAAATGAACCAGGATTATATAATGTTAAGAGATTCGTTGAAAAGCCAAAAGTTGAAGATGCTCCAAGTAATTTAGCTATTATTGGTCGTTATTTGTTAACACCTGAAATCTTTGATTTACTAGCAACTCAAAAACCAGGCGCTGGTAATGAAATTCAATTGACAGATGCAATTGATCGTATGAACAAGACACAACGCGTCTTTGCTCATGAATTCAAAGGTCAAAGATTTGATGTTGGTAATAAATTTGGCTATGTTAAGACCAATATTGAATATGGTTTGACTCACCCTGAAGTTAAGGACGAATTAAAGCCTTATATTCTTGATTTGGCTAAAAAGATTCAAGCAGAAGACAAACCTGCCAATAACAGCAAAAAGTCTTCTAAATAATTAACCGAGTAATAGACAGTCATTAGCAACTCTGAATCCAAAGAGCTGTTGATGGCTGTTTTTATTATTGAAGAATATCGGCATTTCATAATAAGCTTTTTGATTAAGCAAAATTAAGAACTCCCAGTTCTTGAGACCGTGCATTTGAGAAGATGTTTTAAGAATAACTTCATCGTCGACAATCTCAATATCAACGACTGGCAATTTTTGATCATTAGATTCAACGAAAATTCGATTATTCTTTTTAAAATCGTTTAATAATAAGATTAAATCAATAGTACGCATAAGAATTTTCCACCGTTTTATTTGTTTTTATTGGTTAATTAAATTATGATTAAGGCTTAAAGATATTCTACCAAGTTTGAAGGGAAAAAATTATGGATCCAATTGTAATTATAGATGCAAAGAGAACTGCGATTGGCAAATTCAGAGGGCAATTTGCTGATTTGACGGCAGTTCAATTAGGAACGCAATTAGTTTCAAAACTATTAAAAAATAATCAGGTTGACCCTAAAATTGTGGATCAATTTATTTTTGGAAATGTTTATCAAACTGGTATGGGGCAAAATACTGCTCGACAGATTGAACTGGATGTTGGTGGACGCGTCGATGCTACTGCCATGACAATTAATCAGGTTTGTGGCTCAGGGATGAAGGCTATCTATGAGGGAATTTCCGCTATTACGATGGGAAATGCTGAAATCGTTGTTGCCGGTGGAGTTGAAAGCATGTCGAATGCTCCATTTTATGCACCTAGAACTGGCAAAATGGAAGTTAGTCCTAAATTGTCTGACTCACTCTTTAATGATGGCCTAAATGATGCCTTCAATCATTTACCAATGGGTATCACTGCTGAAAACATTGCTAAAAAATATCATGTAACTCGGCAACAGCAAGATGAGTTTGCATATAGTTCTCATCAAAAAGCTCATCAGGCCCATGATAAGCTAGCTAAGGAAATTTTGGCAATTGATGTTGATGGCAATCAAGTTGATACTGACCAATCAATTCGTCCTACTACAACTTTGGAACAAATGGGACAACTAAGAACTGTCTTTGACAAAAAAGGTACAGTTACTGCCGGTAATTCATCACCAATTAATGATGGTGCTGCTGCTCTAATTTTAATGAGAGCCAGTCGAGCTAAGGAATTAGGACTTAATTACGTAGCAGAGGTTACAGGTTATACTGAGATTGGAATCGACCCTAATTATATGGGCTATGCACCATATTATGCTATTAAGAAGTATTTTGATCGTTACAAGACTAGTGTAGCTGATTATGACTTATATGAAGTTAATGAAGCTTTTGCTTCTCAAGCTGTGGCCGTTAGTCGAGATTTGAAATTGCCTGAAGACAGTTTAAATATTTATGGCGGCGCAATTGCCTTAGGACATCCTTTAGGAGCCACAGGAGCAAGAATGATTGCTACTCTGATCAATTCTTTGCAGCAAGAACAAAAGGCTACTGGCTTAGCCTCATTATGTATTGGTGGTGGCATGGGTATGGCTATGGGTGTGAAACTTGTATGAAAATTTATGAAATGACAGATGAGCAAAGACGAAAGTTATTAGTTGATGGTGGTTATATTACTAAGCAACAAGCAAAACTGTTAGAAGATCGAGCTACAATTTCAACAGACCTGGCTGACAGTTTGAGCGAGAATCAAATTGGAAGCTTTAGTTTGCCATATGGCTTTGCAACTGACTTTTTGATCGATGATCAAGAGTATTTGGTACCGATGGTCATTGAGGAGCCTTCTGTAGTTGCAGCAGCTTCTAATGCAGCTAAGAGAATCAAAAATAGTGGTGGTTTTAAGACTTTTCCAACCGCAAGAATAGTTTATGGTCAAATAGTTTTGGAAAAGGTAACAAAATCAGAAGTTGATGAATTAGAACGACATAATGCTGAAATTTTTGAGTTTGCTCAAGAAGCCCATCCTAGTTTAATTAAACGTGGCGGTGGCATTGTTTCACTGAAGTTCAATCGATACGACGACTATTTAGAAGTTGAATTAGGCATTAATACCGTTGATGCGATGGGCGCTAATCTTGTTAATACTATTTTGGAAAAAACGGCTCAAAAGATTTCTACAATGGTATCCTCCAAAATTCTGTGCAGCATCTTGTCTAATAGTGGACAAGGGCAGATCATTACAGTTGAAGCAGTGGTTGATTTCGAACAATTGAGTACTAAAAGTATGACTGGCTCAGAGGTTGCTCAAAAAATTGTTCAGCTAGCGAACTTTGCTAAGGTGTCAGTTAAACGGGCAGTTACTCACAATAAAGGAATCATGAATGGAATTGATGCCGTTTTGTTGGCAACGGGAAATGATTTTCGAGCTCAAGAAGCAGCGGCTCACAGTTATGCTTTAGAATCTGGACAGTATCAACCTTTTACTGTTTGGAAAGTAAGTGGAACTAAATTGATTGGGACTTTAAAGATGCCAATTGAATTAGGCAGCGTTGGTGGAGCAATTCGTGCTTTGCCGATGGCACAATTGAGTTTAGCTATTATGAAAATTAAAGATAGCAAGCAATTGCAATCAGTTGTTGGAGCGGTAGGTTTAGCTAACAATCTATCTGCGTTAAGAGCTTTAGTAACAACTGGTATTCAAGCTGGACATATGTCTTTACAAAGTAAATCCTTGGCTGTCTCTGCTGGGGCAGTGGGAACGGAAATTGATCAAGTTTCTGCTAAATTAAATCAGACTAAAGATTACACGATTAAAAATGCTCAAAATATTTTATTGGAGTTGAGAAATAAATAATGGATATTGGTATTGATAAAATAGGTTTTTATGTACCTCAGAATTATATTGATATAGTTGAATTAGCAAAGGCTCGGGATGTTGATCCCGACAAGTTTACTATTGGAATTGGTCAAGACAAGCAAGCAGTTCCTAAGCCTTATCAAGATGCTGTAACTATGGCAGCTAGTTCTGCTGATAGTATTTTGACAGCCGAGGATAAGAAAGATTTAGGCTTGTTAATTGTCGGTACGGAAAGCAGTATTGATGAGTCTAAATCAACTGCAGCTTTTTTGATGGATCTACTGGAGCTTCCCGAAGATATCAGAGCTTTCGAAATTAAACAAGCTTGTTTTGGTGCCACGGCAGGTTTACAAAGTGCTTTTGATTTTGTCAGTCTTAACCCAGGCAAAAAAGCACTTGTTATTGCCACTGATATTGCCCGTTATGGAATTAAAACTCCAGGTGAAGTTACTCAAGGAGCAGGTTCTGTGGCAATGGTCATCAGTGAGAACCCACGTATTTTGAAATTAGAACATAAGTCAGTTTATATGACTCGTAACATTGGTGATTTCTGGCGTCCAACATTTTCTAAGACAGCTTTTGCTCGTGGTAAATTCTCCAATCAAGTTTATGTTGATTTCTTTCAGACACTTTGGCAAAAGTATCAGGCTAAATTTGATGTTACAGCCAATGATTTTTCAACCATGTTGTTCCATATTCCTTATACGAAAATGGGTACCAAAGCACTTAGAACTCTTGAGGGTAAAGTTAGCGATGAGAAGTATGCAGAGTTAACTGATCATTATCAAGCAAGTATCAAATTTAGTCGTGAAGTTGGAAATCTTTACACTGGTTCACTTTATTTGGGATTATTGTCATATTTAGTTAATGGTGCTCGACCTAATGAAGAGTTACTTTTGTTCAGCTATGGCTCCGGTGCCGTAGGTGAACTATATAGTGGCCAAATTCAACCTGGTTTTGACAAGGCAATCAATAAAGATAAAATATTGAATTTATTAGATAATCGTCAAAAAATGAGCATTGCTGATTATGAGAAAATGTATCAAGTTGAATATCAAAATGGAACAATTGTCGATCCTAAAACGGTACAAGAAAAGTTCTATTTGAGCGAAATTAAAGAAAACGAACGACTTTATAAAAAGTTAAATTAAAATGTTGCAAGCGCTTACTCAAAATGCTATATTAAAGACGTGGTAAAGATGAAGTGCTAGGAACTGTAAAACTAAGAAAGGATTTTGATTAAACAAATTTTATCGTTTTTCAGGAGATGGTAGGATTAGTATAAAACAAAAGAAAATTGAGGTATTACAGTTCAACGGCATTTTAGGGACTAGCGATAAAAGTTAACATAAAATCGACCTAATTAAGTAGTCGCGCAAGCTCAATACATAGTTCGCTAGGATCCTATAGTTGAACAAAAATATACATATAGTAAGATATGTTTTAGGTAGTAAGATTCATTTAAGATTTAGATTCATTTTGAATTCGATGAAACTGCAGTAAATTTCATCTTACCACTTATATCTAACTAGGAGTTCCCATAGAGAGGGAGCTCTTTTTTTTTGCATAAAGTTGTAATAAACATAATTGTTGTAAACGATTTCGGAAGATGATATATTAAGGTTGTGGTAAAGATGAAGTGTCATAAAACTGTAGGCCTAAAAATATTTTTGATTCGAAAAGTTTATCGTATTTGGTAAGATCAGTAAAAACAAAGAAAAAGTTAGTGTCTGTACAGTTTGGAAGACATTTTTGAAACTAGCACCAAAAGTTAACATAAGATCGACCTATAAAAGTAGTCGCGCGCACAATATATGGGTGTGCTAGGATTCATTAGTTGAACGAGTAACATATTTATTTTTAATAAGATATGTTTTAAAAGTAGTAAGGTTCATTTAAAGTTTAGATTCATTTAACGTTGATGAAACTACAGTAAATTTCATCTTGCCACTTATTTTTAAAGGACTCTCATCGTCAGTAGGTGAGGGTTCTTTTTGTGTCTAAATTAAAGGCTGTACGATAAATAGAGTTGATA
>NZ_AZDB01000016.1 GCF_001434585.1 Companilactobacillus crustorum JCM 15951 | reverse complement strand
ACAAAAAAGTTGTATTTTTTTCATTTTTTTCTAAAATACGCTCTATAGCCTCCTTTTTCCAGGCTTCTATGTGCTGTGCAACAGTCTTATAGCCTATCTTATTCCGATAATCAGTCCAAAAGTGTTTATGTAAAATCGGTCTTCCAATATTCTCAGGCTGCAAAGCTCTCATTGATAAACTAATCTTTTGATTATATTCATCAATATCCATTACAATAACCTCTACCTTGTCTCCCACTTTATACTTTTCCTTTAAGTCTGATACAAAGCCATGCTTTAATTCCGAAATATGGATCAATCCTTGATGTTCATTATCTAACTTAACAAACACTCCATATGACTGTATTCCCGAAATAGTCCCTGTAATCTTATCTCCTATTCGCATTATCTTTCCTCCCTTTGTAAAATATAGTATGTAACAATGTATCTATGATTATATAACAGAAAATGGTGACAACAATTATGAATGATAAAATTTACGACATTTCAATTATTGGTGGGGGCCCAGCTGGTATGTTTGCTGCTTACTTTGCCCGACTTCGCAATCTCAAAGTAGCATTAATAGAAAGCTTGCCCAAATTAGGTGGTCAACCAGAGACTCTTTATGCTCAAAAACATATCTATGACGTTGCTGCTCTACCTAAGATATCAGGTACTGACCTCACTAAGCAACTTAATGAGCAATTAAGTATTCTTAACTGTGATCAATACTTAAAAACATCTGTTTCTTCTATAGTACGTAAAAACAATTACTGGGAACTAATTACTAATAAGGAGACTATTCATACCAAAGCAATTATTATTGCTATCGGTAATGGAGCTTTTAAGCCTCGCAAACTAACCTTCGACTACGATCCTAAGCTGGAAGAAAACAATTTAGACTATTTTGTAAATGATTTAAACGAGTTCCAAGGTAAAGATGTTCTAGTTGCTGGCGGTGGCGATTCAGCTGTCGACTGGTCTATTGACCTAAGTAAGGTAGCTAAACATACATCCCTTATTCATAGAAGAAATCGTTATCGGGCAATGGAATCTAGTGTAGCAAAACTTAATAAATCCAACGTCGAGCAAATCAATCCTTATATTATTAAAAATGTTTCTTTCAATAGTAATACTTCTGAAAAAATTGATGTCACTCTTAAGATGATCAAAACTGGTGAATCTAAAATCATTACAACTGACAAACTGCTAGTTAACTATGGTTTCGTTTCTGATTCTAAAATACTCCAAGATTGGAACGTAGCTTTAGAAGGTCCCTTCATTAAAGTAACTCAAGAAATGGAAACTAATCTCCCCAACGTCTTTGCTATTGGCGATATTGTCACATACCCTGGCAAGTTACAATTAATAGCCACAGCCTTTGCTGAAGGTCCCATTGCAGTTACTAAAGCTCTACGTAATCTTTACCCTGAGAAGGACTTCTTCGAGCACAGTACCTCTATTTTTGAAAAATAATTCTTAATTTCTATTAATTTTAAATTTATTTTAAGCTAAGCTGGTATAATTAAGATTAATTTGAATTCTGGAGTTGATTGATTGAGTTACGTTATGGGTCTAGTCGATTTCATATTACATATTGACAGTCATCTTGTTAATATCGTTAATAATTTCGGCATTTGGACATATTTAATACTGTTCCTAATCATCTTTATTGAAACTGGAGTTGTCATTCTACCGTTTCTTCCTGGTGATTCCTTAATTTTCGCTGCTATGGCGTTGGCTGCCAATCCAAAATATGGATTGATCTCTTGGTTGATGTTCTTACTTTTCTTAGCCGCTGCGGTCTTAGGGGATTCCTTGAATTATGAAATTGGTGAACACTTTGGTGAATACGCGACGAGGAATAAATACCTCGGTAAGCTGATCAATAAGGATCATTTACATGAAGCACACATCTTTTTTGAAAAACATGGTGGCAAAACAATTGCCATTGGTAGATTTATTCCATTAATCAGAACTTTTGTACCTTTCGTTGCTGGTAGTGGAACAATGCATTATGGAACCTTCTTAAAATACAACTTTATCGGCGCTTTCCTCTGGGTACTGATTTGTTCATTAGCAGGACATCTTTTCGGAAATATTCCTGCTGTACAAGATCACTTCTCAATGATTATCATCGGTATTGTTTTAGTATCATTGGTTCCTGTTCTTATCACCGCTCTTAAAAATAGAAAAAAGAAAAAAGCTTAGGAAAATTTCCTAGGCTTTTTTTGTTCGAGCTTTCCAAAAGTTTAGTCCTTCAAACAGTACGAAGAACAAGATAAAACATTGAGTAAAGAATTCCTCTGGCAAAATATTGATAACTGGATCCTTATTAGGATCAAACAGCCAATCGCTATTTCTAAAGAGTACTTCATGAAATACCACAAAGAACTCATCAAAATTCAATAACATCAATATAGCAACGATGATCCCTACAATTCCGATCCACAAAAACATCCGATTGAATCTAGCCCGAAATTTATGAAACTTTATCACAATAATTCCTGTTCCAATAAATACGGCAAAATTTAATAAGAAGAGTTTTTTACAGTCCTGGAAGTGCAATCTTCCCGCAGCTGAGGAACCAAAGTTACTCAAATGAAAATGCCAATTAAAGGGATTGATTAAATAATCCATCATCTGAGCATAATTTTTCATAATCGTTCCATATTTCATTCCTACAGCTTGCTCTAAATAATAAGGCTTGATATCAATTGCAAATAACAAATAACTAGCAAAAATCGTAACAGTTATCGCTGTTGTTAAAAGAAAAAAAGCTAGTGCAATTGTATATAAGAAGTCTTTTTGTGAATTAGACATCCCATTGATCCAGACTTTCTACTTGGTGAGTTGGCTTAATAGGGGCATTATCAATATCTTCATGCGTACTTACACCAGTATTAACCCATAATGTATCTACATCGGCATTGATTCCAGCTTTAATATCAGTATTGTAGTTATCTCCTACCATAACGGCAGATTTAGGATCAAAGCCTTTAGCTTTGGCCGCAAAATCAATAATGTCACGTTCTGGTTTACCAATATAATGAGCACTTTGTTGAGTTGATGTCTCTACCAGTGAAATCACTGAGCCAGCCCCAGGAACCAAACCTCTTTCATTAGGCAAGTTTGTATCTGCATTAGTTCCAATAAAGAAAGCTCCACGTTTAATAGCTAATGTAGCTAATTCAAATTTGTGATACGTCACATCATAATCCAAGCCTACAATAACAACATCAGGATCTACTTCATTTAACTTAATGCCAGTACCAAAAACGGCACTTTTCAATCCATATTCGCCGATTACGTATGCTGAATGATTCTCAAGGTCATCTTCAAACATATTCTCAATATATGCAGCTGTAGCAAGAGAAGGAGTCACAACTTGTTGAGCTGACGCAGTGATTTGATGATTATTGTTTAAATTGTCAGCTACTTGTTGGGGCGTTTTGGTTGTATTATTTGTCAAAAAATAATAATCGACTCCTGCATCCTTTAAATTATCAATAAAAATCTTAGCTTCAGGAATCTTATCCTTGCCTCGATACATTGTTCCATCTAAATCAATTAAATATGTTTGATACTTCATTTATTCTTTTCACCTATTTTTCTAATTTTAAAAGTTTTCTTTGCGGTCGTTTTTGTATTATGACGCTTGGAAAGCCTATTTTTTTTGTGTTGATTATTATTGTTCTTATGTGTTTTAGCACCCGTTTTAGTCTTATTGCCGGGTTTAACATGATTGTTGCGCGTTCTAAAGCGATGGTTAGTTCGATGATGTCCACTCTTCAAAGGAGCCTTTTTAACTTTTTCCAAAACAAAATAAGCACATCCAAAGTTGCAATACTCTAATAAGTAATCTTCCAAATGGGAAATTCGATTATCTAGAGTACTTTCCTTACGATTGTCCTCATAAAAGCCCTTAAAGCGCAATTGGTCGTATCCCCAATCGCCAACAATATAATCATATTTATCTAAAACATCATTGTAACGTTCTTCAATCCGTTCTTCGCTAAAACCACCGTCGTGATCTTCCACAATTCTATATTGTGTTTTATTAATAGTAATTAAATTATCAGCTAACTTAATTACATCAGCTACCTTTACGACTGCTGTCTTATCTTCAACATCCTGCAAGTAATCACCTCAAATTGGATATTTTTTACTTAAATAGTCACCGAACACACTTCTTAAAAACTTAGGATACATAATTTCGTTTTGACCAACTATTTCAATAGAAGGGAAATACGGTACAAACAAATAATGATCTAATAAAGCTAAAGTATATTCGCGATTCTTTTGCAATTCTTTACCGTTTATATAGACATTGCGTTTCTTATCAATTTCAATACCTCGATAAACCAGTTCGCCAAATATCTTACCACGAAAACCCATTCCTTTTTGCATATGATTACGTAAAAAGAGTCGATTCTTTTCCATTTCCATAATTAACGGCCAAACATTATCGCCCGTCATCGTAGTTTTCATTACATGGATTGCATGGGGCATTACATCATGAAGATTTTTTTCAGTCACAATTCCAGCAGGTAAGTCATCTAAGAATAAGCCTGAACTCAATACAGCTACATCGGACTTGGTAAAATCTTGAACTGCGGTTAGAGCTTCCCCAATAATCGAATGTTCGGCTTTATAATCGTTGCTCAATGTCTCCGGCAATTTGGCAACTTGCTTTTGATCGAGTAGTTTTTCTCCCTTATCAAATTGCCCTCTTATCCAAGCCTCATCATTAGCTAACGTTGGTAGATCTTCTGTTTTGACTGTAAAAGCCGATTTAGCAACAATATTTTTATGATCGTCTAACTGTAAATTAATAGTTCCAATATGTTGACCATATTTACCAGCCGCTGCTAATAATACATTATTATCCACTTCTCCTTTAGGGAAAAGATGATGCGAATGAGATCCAATAATGACATCAATTTCAGGATGCTTACTTGCAATTAAACGATCCATTGAAACACCTAAGTGTGATAGCAAAACAATTACATCACAGTTTTTAACTTGTTTTAAAGCTTTTGGCAGCATATCTTGAACCAGCTTAATATCCCAATCTAGCAAGGGATAAGTCAAAATATATGGAGCCGTCAACCCAATCACACCAATTGTCGTAGCTTGACTTGTTTTTATAATCTTATAAGGCTGAGCAAACTTTGCTAATTCAGTTGAATTTTTTTCGTACAGATTATCTAAAATAACTGGAAAGTTAGCGTGATCATAAAGATGTTCCAAAATTTCATGACTATTTCCTAAACCTTCATTGTTTCCAATTGTAGCCGCATCATAATGCAACGGATTCATCCACTCAATGTTAGCTTGACCATCAGTCGCCTCAGTTAAAGGATGAGCTCGATCCATCGCATCCCCTAGATCAAACAAATAAAAATCATCAGCCGTACTATTTTTTCGAGATTGTTCAATGAATTTTTTGACACGCGGAAAATTTTCAAAATGCGAATGTAAATCGTTAGTATGAACTATTTGAATTTTTTCCATAATATCCTACTTTCTTTGCATTTTAGCTAGGTCTTGTTTCTTCTTATCGTACATCTCTAAAATCTCCTCGCCTCGTAATGGAGAACCCCAAGGCAAATCCTCTGATAAATAGTCTCTTTCAGGAGCATCAACTCCAACATTGATATTTTCTGGAATTGGTACAGAATAATGATGAATGTGACCATGAAGATTGATAATCTTATCAACCTTACCCAATAGCATTGGATAATGGGTGCAGTAAAATTGATGGTGATCGAACTTCAATAAAGCTCCCACGTCCTCGAATTCAAAACGAGGTTTACCATCATTCATAGTTTCATTATGTTTATTAACGAATTTGAAAAGTGACCGATAATCATGATTGCCCTTGATCAAAGTAATATGTCCGTTAAGTTGTCTTAACATATCATAAGACTCTTCATCTGTTGGTGTATTCTGTGGACGCATAGAAATATCGCCTAAATGATAAACTCGATCATTTTCGTCAACTCGATCATTCCAAGCGTCAATCATTGCTTGGTTCATATCGTCGACGTTGTCAAAATATCTTGGAGCAAAATCATTTGGTTCTAATAATTGATAATGAAAGAAATGTGTATCAGAAATAAAATAATTCATTATTCTTCTTTATCTTCCTTTGAAATTATTCGATTGGCCTTTAATATTTCATTGAAGGCATCACGAACCTTGCCTTCTGGTTTCTTATATTCAACCCATTCTGTTAAATTCATTGGTGGAACTGTATAATTTTGATTGACGTAATCTTCATAAACGCCCACTGCTGAAGAATGCGGAATATTAAGCTTTAGTATTCTTACTTCCTTAATCAATCCCAATTCAGCAGCTTTTTCAGCTCTACCATTCATAACGATGTTGGCCATCTCGTAATATTTTGTACCATCGTTACGGGTAATCTGTTCAATCATATCTAATGTTTGTTTCTCGTCGCTCATATCTAAATACCTCGCATTTTACTACTTACTTTAAGTATATAATATCTAAAAAGTTAGGGAGTTAATTATGATTTCAAAAAGTTTCAATATTTTCAAAATTTCACTAGCTTTATTTTTATTTATTTTTGCCTCTGGCTTTACTGTAATCGGTCATCGTGGCGATCCTATCAACGCCCCTGAAGAAACCTTTGAAAGTTTTGACAAAGCTTTCTCCGAGGGTGCTGATTACGTCGAACTAGACCTTCACGTATCTAAAGACAATGTTCTGGTCGTTTCTCATGACCGTGACTTGCAAAGAGTAACTGGTACTTCTGAAATTGTTTCAGAACATAATTTTTCTGATTTAGCTCAACTACGGCAAAAAAACGGTGAATCAATTCATAGTTTGAACCAAATCTTTGAGCATTACAAAAATAACCCCAAAGCTAAGTTCCTCATTGAAACTAAAAAGACTAAAAAAGGCAATCCGCAAAATATGGAGGCCTTGTTAAAACAAGTTGTTGACGAATATGGAATGCAAAATCGTGTCATGTTTCATTCGTTCTCCGTCAAAAGTTTGGAAAATGAGGCACAACTAATGCCTGACATCCCACGAATTTTTATTGCCGGAACTACTAAACAAATTAATTTTGATATCTTGCAATATGTAAATGGCGTTAACCTTTCATCCAATATTGTTACGCCTCAGATAATCGACACTATGCATTTTATGGGCAAAAAAGTTTATGTCTGGGACGAAATGAATGAAAGTCCCAAGAAATGGAATACTTTAATTAATATGCCAATTGATGGGGTCGTTACTAATTATCCCGCAACTGGTAACGAATATCGAGAACTAAAGGATCAATCTAAAAGCGAAGCCTTGAATCAAAACGTTTATTATATGAGTAGTCAAAAGGAACCAATTTACGAAAATCCCTATCGGCTCATTAAAACAGACAAATATGTAGAGCCCCTTGGTGGCTATCATATTACTAATATTATTAAATTTAATGGTGAAAAATACGTTCAATTAGGTGAAAATGAATTTGCCAACGCAACTGGTTTCAATTCTGAATTCTCGCTTCGAGATCTACGTCCATATTTTGGAGCAAAAGTCATCTACCGTGGTCAACAGCCTAATAACTTTTTATACGCTGATCCCAATGATTCAAACTCCATTTGTAATCGTTTAGAGACCAACCATTCTGAGAGAATTATCACAATTCAAAAAATCGGTACGCAAACTTGGCTAAAATTAAAAAATGGTTGGGTTAATGCCCACAACGTTTTAATTCAATTGAATCCTAATAATTATTTAGGCAATGAATCTGAACAAAGTTATTACAATTTACCTCGTGGTCAAAGAATAAAGAATATTGATTTATTGCAAAATTTAGCAATTATTAAACCAAGTACTGACCAAACAATCAAAAATGCTGATTTAATCAAGGATTTCAACAATTTCTATGTTGATTTTTCCTTAACTAATGACAACGATTCCATAAATAAAATATAGCTCGATTAGCCTTTAGAGCCAACGTTTGGTAAAATATAAAAAACTTCATGTGGAGGTCAAAGATATATGTCTATAGATTGGGAAAAAGAAGTTTCACATCGTTCAGATGAATTGATTAACGATCTTTCTGAATTAGTAAGTATTGATAGTTCTAGAGATACAGAACACAAGACTAGCGATTTTCCACTAGGTCCTGGACCAGCAAAAGCTTTACAAACTTTTTTACACTTTGCAGACCGTGATGGTTTCAAAACTAAGAATGTCGACAATTTAGCCGGAAGAATTGAACTCGGTGATAGCGATGACGCTATTGCTATTCTTTCACACGTTGATGTCGTTCCAGAAGGTCCAGGTTGGAAGACTAATCCATTTGAACCTGTAATCAAAGATGGTAATTTTTATGCTCGTGGTGCCTCTGATGATAAAGGCCCTGGTTTGGCTGCTTATTATGCCATGAAAATTATCAAAGAATTGAATTTGCCTACTAAAAAGAGCGTACAGCTTATTTTGGGTACTGATGAAGAGAGCGAATGGGTTGGTATCAATCATTATATGGAAAAAGAACAATTACCCGAAACTGGTTTCTCTCCAGATGCAGAATTTCCTGCTATCAACGGCGAAAAGGGAATTGTTTCCTTCAAAGTTAACTTCCCTGCACCTACGATTGGTTTAATCAAACAATTTAACGCTGGTATTCGACCAAACATGGTCCCTCAAAATGCTGATGTAAAAATTGATTTGACAAAAGTTGAAGCTGAAGACCTAAAGGCTAAATTAAATGATTTTCTAGCAGATAATAAAGAAGTTCAAGGTAGCATTACTATTAATGATGATATTGCTGATGTACAAATTATCGGTAAAGGTGCTCATGCTATGGAGCCATTCAATGGTATCAATGCTGCAACTTACCTTGCTAAGTTCTTAATCAATTTGAATGACAGTGAAGCACTTTACTTCTCATTCATTGCCGATAAACTTCATTTAGACTTTGCTGGTAAAAACTTAAGTATCGCCAATAAAGATGATGTAATGGGCTCCTTAACCGTTTCACCTAATATGTACGAATATGACGATGCTCAGGCTAATATTCTATTAAACATCCGTTATCCTAAGGGTGATGATGGCAATAGTTTAACTACTAAAATAAATCAAGCATTACCTGAAAATGTTTCTGCCGTAATTGAAGGACATAATCAATTGCCACACTTTGTCTCTGTCAATGATCCTTTGGTCCAGGCTTTAGTTGGCGCTTATCGCGACCATACGGGGGATGATACAGAACCATTTACCGTTGGTGGTGGTACTTACGGTCGTATTCTGAAACACGGTATTGCCTACGGTGCTATGTTCCCTGGCGATGAAAATGTCATGCATCAACCTAATGAATATATTAATATTGATAAATTATTAAAGTCGACTGCTATCTACGCAGACGCCATTTACCGCTTGATTAAGTAATGAATTAAAAAGTTCTGTAGAGGTTCTTTTCTACAGAACTTTTTTTGTTTTTACACTTATAAATCGATTTTATTATATAATTACGGTATGTAACTTTTTAAGGGAGCTTATTTAAAAGTGAAAAATTTATGGAATAGCATAGTCAACAGCTTCAAAAGTATTAAGAGCTGGTCTGATTTTGCTAATAAAGCTAATCTAACGATTGAAGTTATTCGCAGAATCATTCTTTACTCTATTGTGGGGTTATTGATTCTTTTGAGTTTGGCAATCGGCCTTGGGACAGGTTATGTATCAGCTCTAACAAGTCAGGTAGATGTCCCCACTAAGCACGAAATGAAGACGCAACTACAAGACGTAAACAATTCAGCAACACTCTATTTTGCTGATGGGTCTAAAGTTGAAAATCTTCAAAAAGATCTTGAGGGTAGTAAAATCTCTCTATCTGAAATGTCGCCCTATTTAAAAAAGGCAATCGTTTCAACTGAAGATAGCGACTTTTATCGTCACAAGGGTGTCGTCCCTAAGTCAATTTTTAGAGCTATTATCTCTGACGTAACCGGAATCGGTGCACAGACTGGTGGATCAACTTTGACGCAACAGACAGTTAAGATGCAAATGTTATCATCTGAAACCACTTGGAAACGTAAGGCCGTTGAAATATTCTTAGCCATGCGTGTAGACAAGTACTTTACTAAGGATGAAATTCTTGAGGATTACTTGAATGCAGCGACTTTTGGACGTAACAACAAAGGTCAAAATATTCAAGGTGTCCAAGCTGCAGCAACTGGTTTGTTTGGGAAAAATGCTAGTGATTTAAATTTGGCTGAATCAGCCTTCATTGCCGGCTTGCCTCAAAGTCCTTCAATTTATACACCGTATGATTACTCTTCAGATGGTACCCGCGGTAAATTTAAAGACAATATCAGTCTTGGTTTAAAGCGTAAAGATATCGTTTTATATAGAATGTATCGTGATAACCAAATTACTGAAAAGCAATATAATGAAGCACGAAATTTTGATTTAAAGAGTGATTTCCTTAAACCTGCTAAAGAAAGCAATAAAAAGATTAAGTACGGTTATATTTACAACCTTCTAACTGAACAAGCTAGAACTATTTTAATCAAACGTTTAGTTAAAAATGATGGCGTTAAGTATAGCGATGTCAAAAAAGACAAGAATCTCTATGAGAAGTATGAAACTCAAGCTGACACAGAATTACACAATAAAAACTACAAGATTCACAGTACAATCGACAAGAATCTTTATGTAGCTATGAACCAACAAGCTCAGCAATTTAAGGCTAATTTAGGAACTACCCATACTGACAATGCAACTGACCCTACGACAGGTAAAGCAATTAAAGTTTCTGAACCAGTTCAAAACGGTTCTGTACTGTTAGACAACAAATCTGGTCAAGTTTTAGCCTTTGTCGGTGGTTTGAACTTTAAGAAGTCTCAATTAAATCATGCCTTTGACACTCAAAGATCACCTGGATCATCAATCAAACCTTTGATTACCTTTGCTCCAGCGATTGAAAATGGCTTAATTGGTTCACAAACGATGCTGGCCGATTTCAAGACTAGCTTTAATAAGTACTCACCTACTGATTACGGACAAACAATTCAAAATCGTTTTGTTTCGGCTCGTGAAACCTTGGAAGAATCATACAATATTCCTTCGGTTAATTTATATAATTATATTCAACAACATGGTGTCAGTTCTAAGAAATATATGTCGAAGATGGGAATTCATCTTAGCGATAAAGAATATCATCAACTTGGTATTACTTTAGGTGGTACAGCTAATGGTGTAACCGTTCTAGAACAGGCCAGTGCCTTCTCTACCTTTGCTAATAAGGGTGTCCACGTTGATCCATACGTTGTTACTGACGTAACTGATCCATCTGGACAATCGATTTATCATCATAAAGGTTCTAAGAAGCGCGTCTTCACTAAACAAACGTCGTATATCATCAAGAACATGCTTCACGGCGTTGTTACTAAAGGTACTGCTTCAGCCTTATCATATGAAGCTAACTTCAATACTAAGAACCTCTTCGGTAAAACTGGTACTTCAAATGATTATCGTGATAATTGGTTTATCGGTAGTACTCAAGGAATGACTTTGGCTTCTTGGATCGGTTATGATAATTTCTACGGTAATAATTACAACTTATCCAGCAACTCTACTGATATCAACCAAGAACTTTGGGCTAATATGGCCAATGCTCTCTATAAAGAAGACAAGAGCGTCTTTAACACTAGTGAGTCATTTACTAAACCTGCCGGTGTTAAAACATATAAAGTCGATAAAGAGACTGGTACTCTTACTGGTTCAATTGGTTACAACGGCATCACTACTAAGGTTAACCAACACACAACCAATTCCCTTTATTACAAAGGCAGTCCTAGTGAAATGTCTTATAGCGACTTTGCTATTGGTGGTAAATCTAAGAATTATAAACTATTCTGGGATAATTACTTCGGTCGTGACAATGGCTATGCAGTGGTTAAACAATTGGGTGAAAATTCCAAGAGCACTTCTGAATTAGCTAATGAAAATGGCAGCGGTAGAACTTCTGGTTTCAGTAATAGTACTAACAGCAATGAATCATCCGAAGTCGTTACTAATAGTGCTTCTTCAACCTCAAGTACCAATACTAATTTGACTGATTCAACAACTTCAAACGGAACTTCTGAAACTGGAACTGGCTCAGGATCTGGTTCAAGTCGTAAGAGTAGTTCTGAAACAGAAACAACTGATACAACTAGTGGCGGCGGTTCTAGCTCAACTGGCGATACTGTCTCCAGCAGTACAGATACCGCTGGTTCGCCTAGCCTAGAATAATAATTTATTATTACTAATAAAAAAAACTAATGACTAAGTATAAATAGTCATTAGTTTTTTTTCTCAGAATGATTCAAAAATGCAGTCAGAGTAAATTAAGAATTTTTTTATTATTATGATAGAATGAAGTAGATTTTGATTTAAGGAGAATATTATGTATTTTAGTCCAAGCTTTTTACAAAACTCACTTTACGTGGTTGCTGCCATCTTAATTATCTTTATGATTGCCATCATTATTTATAAAATTAAACACAATGTTAAAATCTGGGATCGCTCACTTACCTTAGCATCAATTGTTTTAATAAATACTTTATATTCTATTCTAGGCGGTTTTTTCGATCTCCCCTATGAATTAAGTTCCGTTGTTACAGGCGGTCTGTCATTAGTTGCATTTGGCTATATCGTTGTTATCATTTGGGACTTTTACAAACAAAAAAAGGCACTCAATAAATAGGATTTTTTGTTTAAGTTTTATCGTTTGATTTTAAACAAAAAGATATCTAATGACTTTTTATATTTTTAGTCATTAGATATCTTTTTTATTTAATATGAAAAACATCAATTAATAATTTGATTACTTAGTAGAACCACGTTTAACAATGCTATATGGCAACTTGATCGTATTATCATCAATTTGCTCTTGATTCATCATCTTAGTCAAAAGACGCATAGCAACGGCACCAATATCATATAATGGTTCTTCAATTGAACTCATCTTTGGACGTGTAACTTCACAAAGAATCGTATCGTTACTTGTTACCAATTCAAAGTCATCAGGAACCTTTACGCCTGCTTTAATAGCTGAGTTTAAGATACCAGATGCTAATAAATCATCAGTTACATAAGCAGCTGTAGCACCGCTGCCTTGAATAGCATCCCAAATTGCTTCTCCAGCTCTTACTGAATATTCAGCTTCAAAGACCAAGTTAGATGAAAAGTTCAAATGAGCTTTCTTCAAAGCCTTCTTATAACCATCAAGTCTGTATTTGCCATCAATAGGATTCTCTAGACTACCACCTACAAAAGCTATCTTCTTGTGACCATTTTGAGTTAATTGACCAACTACACTGGCAACTGCATCAGTAAAATCAATGTTTACACTAGCACTTTCATTGTTCTTGTCGACTGAACCGGCTAAAACGATTGGTGTCTTAGAGTTTGCTAAAATACGTTTTAGTTTTTTAGACAATTGCTTGCCCATGTAAATTAAACCATCAACTTGTTTTGATAATAAATTATTCAAAATTTGTTCTTCGTCGCCAACTGATTCCTGTAAACTAGTTAAAATAATGTTGTATTTATACATTGAAGCAACATCATCAATACCTTTAGCTAAAGAAGCATAGTATAAATTAGTAATATCAGGCAAAATTACGCCAATTGTAGTACTCTTCTTGCTAGCAAGACCACGAGCAACCGCATTAGGACGATAATTCAAACGATCAATAACTTCCAAAACACGCTTTCTTGTTTCTTCCTTTACATTGGCGTTACCATTAACTACACGAGAAATAGTTGCCATTGAAACGTTGGCAGCCTCGGCTACGTCATAAATTGTTACTACTTTTTTCTCCATTTATATTCACTCTCTCAAACAATATTTTCATTAATTATCTCTAATTTATCAAAGATTTTTACATTTTGCAAGCGGTTTCTACATTATTAACATATGTTTTCACTTTTTTTCAAAAAGAAAATCATTTTCAATGATATACTACTAATAAATCTTAACGTAAAGGAGTATTTTCATGAAGAAACAATTATTAGCGTTAAAAGACTATTTAGCACAAAATGGATTGGATGCTGCCTATATCTCTAATCCTACTGATATCAACTATTTCACTGGTTTTTACAGTGATCCGGTCGAGCGTATTCTAGCTCTTCTAGTTTTCCCAGATAAGGATCCTTTTATCTTTGCTCCTCAACTTGAAGTAGAGGCCGCTAAAGACGCTGGCTGGGATCAAGATATCTTTGGTTATCTAGATCACGAAAATCCTTTTGCCTTAATGGCAGGACATATTAAAGACTTGGCAGGCGAACCTACAAAATGGGCCATTGAAAAAGATGACATGTCTGTTCAAAAGCTAGAAGCCCTTAAAGAACAATTCCCTAATGCACAATTCCCTAATAACCTCTCTCGTTATATGGAAAATGCTAAGTTAATCAAGACTAATGAAGAAATTGAACAATTGAAGGCTGCAGGTGCGGAAGCTGATTATGCTTTCTCAGTTGCTTTTAAGGCTATTCAAGAAGGACGCACTGAGCAAGAAGTCGTTGCTGAAATCGAATATGCAATGATGAAAAAGGGCGTTATGCACATGAGCTTTGATACAATCGTTCAGGCTGGTGCCAATGCTGCTAATCCCCATGGTGGACCTGAAAAAATTCCTTTAAAGAAAGATGAATTAGTTCTTTTTGATCTAGGTACTGTTCATAATGGCTATATTAGTGATGCTTCTAGAACTGTTGCATTTGGACAGCCAGATGCTAAATCATTGGACATCTATAAAGTAGACCTTGAAGCTCAATATGCTGCCATGGACGCAGCTAAACCTGGTATCACAGCTGCTGAATTGGACAAAGTGGCTCGTGACATTATCGACAAAGCTGGCTATGGTGAATACTTTATTCATCGTTTAGGACATGGTATGGGAACTTCTGAACACGAATTTCCTTCAATTATGGAGGGAAACGATATGGTTCTTAAACCTGGTATGTGTTTCTCAATCGAACCTGGTATCTACATTCCAAATGTTGCTGGTGTTAGAATTGAAGATTGTGTCTACATTACAGAAGACGGCTGCGAACCATTCACACATACTTCGAAGGAATTAACCTACATTAAATAATTTATATATTCTACTTTAAATACCAAAAGAGCTAATGACTTTTTATTTACAGTCATTAGCTCTTTTTTATATGGATATGTCTGGAACGGAACCAAGATGATATTTTCCCTAATGTGAAAGATAACACTCGATGGTTCTGTCCAATTTATTAGTCTTTATTAAGATCATCTTCGTTAAAAACAATATCTGAATTATCTTCATCATCGTCTTTAATCTTATCTACAGTTGATGCCATTTGATCTTTCAAAGCATCTGTTTTTTCGTTGAATGAATCAATTAGGTCACTATTAGTATTCAAACCAACACCGCCATTATTAAAGTCACCACGAATAGTTTTGACATTTTCAATCAATTTTTGTCCTGATTCACTTGTTAAATACTTAGAAGCAATATAACCTGATGCACAGCCTAAAACTAATCCTAATAGAAAATGATTATTTTTCATAATTATTTATTCTTCTTTCTTGGCCAAACTTTGGCAGCTGTTTTAGCTATCATTGCTAAATTACCAACAGTCATTAAATTTTGGAAATTAAAACCAGTATTAGGTTTTTCTTCAGTAGCTTTAGCACTCTTTTTACCGAGATTTTCAACTGTATCGAACAATGGATTCAACTTGCTTGATTTACTATTAACGTCATCCATCAAGGTATTAGTCTTATCGACTAATTTTGTACTTTGATCCATAATTTGTTCAGTATTTCTTGAAAGAACCTCAACCATCTTAGTTGTTTCCTTCATTGTCTCTTGTAATTCCTGAAGTAATTTAGCAGTTTGAATCAGTGTTCTAGCTAAGAAAACTACCAACACTACAAAAGCAATTGCTGCGATCAATCCTGCAATTTGTCCACCAGTCATAATATTTCCCTCCTGTATTTTAATAGCACTTTCATACTAGCATTTTATCAAAACATCGGCAATTAATTACCAATTAATCCAACTTTGCCACTTCTGTTCCAACTTTTTAATAGCATTGCCACGGTGGCTGATTTGATTTTTTTCATCCAAAGTTAGCTCTGCCATTGTCTTATCAAGTTCAGGTAAATAGAACAAAGGATCATAGCCAAAGCCATCCTCGCCTCGAGGAAACAGAGCAATTTGACCCTTAACTTCACCTTCGACTACTAAATCTTGATCATTATTAGGATTAGCAAATACTAAAGTAGAAACAAAACGAGCTGTTCGTTTCTCTTGAGGCACGCCCCCTAATTCACTTAACAGTTTAGCATTATTAGCCGAATCATTATGATCTCCAGCATAGCGGGCTGAATAAATACCTGGACGTCCATATAATGCATCCACTTGTAAACCAGAATCATCGGCTATTGTAGGCAAATTAAGACGTTCCATAACTGCATGTGCTTTTAAAGTGGCATTTTCTTCAAAAGTTTTTCCTGTTTCTCTAATTTCTGGAAAATCAGGAAAATCCAATAAAGTCTTAAGTGAAAACTCTTGGTCATTGAAAATTTTCTTAAATTCTCGAGCTTTTCCTGGATTCTTGGTTGCTATGATAATCTCTTTCATAACTATCCTCCGATATTCACTAAATTAATTTCATCAATTGAGGTATTCAACCAACGTCGGGCTAGCTTTGAAAATTCATCGACACTAGCAGTTGTATGTAACTTTAAGGTTCTTTTTTCATTTGAAGCTAATAAATCATTTTTAGTTAAGTATTCTTTAGCTATTTCAACAGTACTCAAAGCTGGATCAACCAATTTAATGTTAGGTAAGTAATTATTAATTTGCTTTTTTAACATTGGAAAATGAGTACAACCTAAGATTAAAGTATCATAGTCACTATCTTTAAATGGACGTAATGTTGAAGCAATATTCTCTTTAGCCTCATTGCTATCAGCTTTGTCAGCTTCAACCAGTGCAACAAATTTTTGAGCTGCAATACCTAAAGCCTTTACTTTAGGATCAAGTTCAGCAATCGTCTTATCGTAACTCTTTGAATTAATAGTTGACTCCGTTCCAATAATACCAATATGATCAGTTTCAGTAATTTTTGTAGCCTCTTGAGCGCCTGGCTTGATTACGCCAATCATCGGCACTGAAAACTCAGTTTTTAATTCAGAAAGCGCATTGGCCGTCGCTGTATTACAGCCAAAAATAATTAATTTTACATTTTGTTCAATTAAGTACTGTACCATTTCTCTAGTATAAGATATGATTTGTTCATGAGTCTTGATACCATAAGGCATACGCGCTTCGTCGCCAATGAAAATAACATTCTCATTTGGCAATTGGCGAATGACTTCCTTAACAACCGTCAATCCGCCCAATCCAGAATCTAATACTCCTATTGGTCTTTGATCACTCATAATATTATCCCTGCCTTCATTTAAGCGAATTATCTGTATTTTATGAAAATAATTATAGTCTATCTTTTACATTGACTTAAAAAGCAATTATTCTAATGATATAATGAATTTTGTCTGAAAAAGGAGTTAAAGCAATGGCCGCAAAATCAAATGATCTCAACAAACCAGAGTTAACAGATGCCCTAAAAAAAGATGAAGATACGTTAACTGAAAATTACTTTGCAGTTTCAGTACTCCGTGATTTTATCCTTCCTGACCTACTTGATAAGGATACTGTTGAATTATTATACTGGGCTGGTAAAAACCTCAGCCGTCAGTTAATTCTCGATATGGAAAGTTTACCTGAACTATTCAGTAAGGCTGGCTTTGGAAATTTGGAAATAACTAAGCAATCGCCTAGCAGTTACACTTACAAATTATCCGGTCCCGAAGTTGTCCAACGTTTCGATACCAACAATGATGATCCAGAATTTTCACTAGAAACTGGAATAATTGCTGAAACTGTTGAAAAAACAATCGCAGCATACTGTTTAGGAACATATACTGTCAACAGCAAAGCCAAAAGCGTTTCAATTAAAATACAAATTGATCGAAACTAAAGTATACACCAAAAAACGATCAAAGTGGACGCTCTAAAGTTAAAAACGAAGCAAAAAAAGCCCAGTCGATAATCATTAAAATGATTACTGACTGAGCTTTTTTTATTTATCTCTTAATCTGAATAACCATCCAAAATTTTAGCCAATTGTGCTTTACTGTGAAAACCAGTCAAAGTTTCAACAACTTCGTCATTTTTCTTAACAAGTAAAGTTGGAATTGCCATAATTCCGAAATCTTTAGGTGTATTAGGATTTGCATCCACATCCATCTTCAAAAATTTAACAGAATCATCTTCCTCAGATAGTTCTTCAATTACAGGTGATTGCATACGACAGGGACCACACCAAGTTGCCCAAAAATCAACTAATACAACACCGTCTTTTGTTTCTTCAGCGAATTCTTTATCAGTTACTTCATCAACCATTTTATTCACTCCTTTTTTAACAAAACCATATTATCATTAATATTCACTCTTTAAAAAACATTTGCTCTCATTATAAGTCAACAATTGTAGCACCTGAACCACCAGAGCTAGCAGGTGCATAGCCAAATGATTTCACACGTGGATTGCGTTGCAAATATTTGGTAACACCTTTACGGATAACACCAGTTCCAAAACCATGCACGATGGTTACTTGATTATAGCCAGCTAACAAGGCCGCATCAATATATTGATCCAAGTCAGACATAGCCTCTTCATAACGTTCGCCACGAAGATCTAGCTTGCTTGAAAGTCCAGAACTCTTTGTACGACGAACAATAGTTGGTTTCTTCTCTGGCTCTGGTTCAGAATTTTGAACTTTTTCCAATTCATCAGCATCGAACTTCATTTTTAGAATACCTAATTGAACTTCAAACTGATTATTTTTATCCTTACGAATAATGGTACCAACTTGATCATATGTAAGAGCTTTAACTTCATCGCCAACTTTTAAAGCCTGTCTACGTTTATTACGTTTTAAGACCTTATTCTTCTTGATAGCTTCGTCTTGATGCAAGTTCTTCAAATTAGTTTTAGCCGAAATAATCTGGTCTTCCTTAACTGCAACACCTTCACGCTGCATCTTATGAAGCTCTTCGATAATCCGATCAGATTCTTTCTTAGCTTTAGCCACAATCTGGTTAGCTCGAACCTTGGCAGCCTGCAATTCAGAATTTTTCGACTTATCTAATGCATCGCTCTTTTGTTCATAATTCTTTTCGACATTTTTGTTTTTAGCTAATTGAACTTTTAATTGCTCATTTTTTTGTTCAAATTCTTTCCGACGTTTTTCAAGATCCGCAATCATATTATTAAGATCTTGGCTTTCACCGTCCATCAAAGACTGTCCACGATCAACCACACTCTTATCCATACCTAAACGAGCTGCAATATTAAACGCATTACTTGCTCCTGGAATACCAATTAACAATCGATAGGTTGGTTTCAATGACTTGTCATCAAATTCCATACTAGCATTGATAGTTTCTGGCGTATTATAGGCGAAAACTTTTAACTCAGGATAGTGAGTTGTTGCCATAATAAAACATTGAGTCTGAGCTAAGCGTTCCAAAATAGCAATCGCAATTGCGGCACCCTCTTGAGGATCAGTCCCGGCCCCTAATTCATCAATCAAAACCAAGCTGTGTTCTGAAACTTTATGAATAATATTAATAATATTATCCATATGCGATGAAAAAGTACTCAAGTTCTGTTCAATTGATTGTTCGTCACCAATATCAACAAATACTTCGTCAAACACAGCAATTGTACTTTCTTCATGGGCCGGAATAAATAGACCAGCTTGAGCCATCAATTGAATCAAGCCCAAAGTTTTCATCGTAATGGTTTTACCACCAGTATTAGGACCAGTGATAAGCATTGTCTTATATCCATCACCTATTTGAATATCATTGGCTACAACCCTGTCAGGGTCAATTAGAGGGTGTTTGGCATTAATCAGGTCAACTGTATGGTTATCAGAAATAATGGGCTCAGTGGCTCTTATTTCCTTCGCATATTTAGCTTTAGCATTGATCAAGTCAAATTGAGCCAAGACCTCATTATTTTTAACAATTTCATCGATTTCAGGTCTCACCATATCTGATAGATGGTTCAAAATTCTAATTTCTTCAGACTTCTCTGATATCTTAGCTTCGTGTAGCTGATTATTCATCCCTACAACTGCTTGAGGTTCAATATATAAAGTCTGACCACTAGCACTCTGATCATGAACCACGCCGCCAAATTTGGCCTTATATTCAGTTTTAACTGGAATTACGAACCGATCATCACGCAATGTAACAATCGCTTCAGTCAAATACTTAGTATTTTTACCACGGGTAAATTGACCCATTGATTCCCTAATTTGATCATTTAAACGACTTATACGACCGCGAATATACTTCAAATCCTCTGAAGCAGTATCCAATACTCGACCAGTATCATCTAGTGAACGAGCAATAGTCTTGGTTAGTTCAGGGTTATTAATCAAACGATCATTTAAATCATATAACTGACGTAAATCAATCTGATCGTCTTTTAAACCTTCAAAAAATTCCTTTAACTCTGTAGTATTTTGCAGAACTTGACCAATAGCGGCCAATTCTGTTCCATTTAAATTTCCATCTTTTTTTAAACGATTAGCTTGATCATGCAGATCAGCTAATTTTCTGACTGGGATTTCACCCTTAATACGAATTATATCGGCTCCATCTTTTGTTTGATCAATCAATCTTTGAACGATTGATTCAACCGACATCGGCATTAATTTTTTTAAGAGAGTTTTCCCACGCGTTGTGATCAGATATTTGGCAATCTCAGCTTTGATCTTGTCAAATTCTAATACTTTCAAAGCTTTATTATTCATATATCTCTCCTAGATTACAAAATAAGGCTGAAACAATTGTCTCAGCCTAAAAGTTTTATACAGCTCCAATCCATAAATTGCTAAGCAACGCCGTCAATACTGGCGTACTCTTAATCATGGTTGAGGCTATAAATGAATGCTCCAAAGCATGTTGAATACCTGTAACTGGAATCATTGCCAAAAGTAACAACACCATAAAAATAGTGATATAAGTAACAATAAATCCAATTATTCCTCCACTTAACAAATTGACATCATTATACATTGGAAAGTACGTCAATTTCTTCATGTAAAGTCCAGCAAAACGTATAACAATCCAACCAATAAAACATACAAATATAAAAGCGAAGGCACGGTAAAATGCATTGTCTAGTTCCATACCAACTTTTGTTGAGAAAAAGGCAAATTCACTGCCTAAATTGGCGGATGGATATGGCACTAACATTTCAAATTTTGGTCCTAAACCTCTAAATGAAACCAGTGCTAAACAAAAGAATATTGCATATCCAACTGCATAAAATGCCTCCATGGCTAATCCACGTCGTGCACCAATATAAAAACCATAAATCAAAAGTAAAATAAGTAACAGACTAAGCATTATTTCCCCTTACTTCAATCATGCTAAAAAGCGAATTTATAAATCATTTTAAGATAAGACTAGAAACAACCAAACGATTGGCTTCCGCCAATCGTTCATTGTTTTACTATGCCTTATTCATCTTCGTCACTTGTGAAGGTGTTCAAAACTTCTTGAACCATATCCCATTCTTCTGGATCTTCAATCGGATTCAAATCTCCAGCATCGACATCACCATTTGCATCTGGTGTAAATGAAAATGCTTGAATTTCAATTTCATCTGAATCTTCATCAGCCTTAGGATACAAGAACACGTATGATTTACCATAATCATCTGAATCAAAAGTAAAAAGAATTTTGTAAACTTCTTCGTTACCTTGTTCATCACTTAAAATAACTTCGTCTAAATCTTTTGGTGGTTGTTTTTCACTCATTTTTATCACCTTAATTTTGAGTAAGCTTGCCTTTAGCATCGAGATAATTTTGAAGAATCATTTCAGCAGCAATCTTATCAATAACTTTCTTACGTTTTTTGCGAGATACATCGGCTTCATTAATTAACATTCTTTCAGCTTGAACTGTCGTCAAACGTTCATCAATAAAATCAATGGGCAGATTAAATCTATCTTCAACCATTTTGCCATACTCACGAGATTTTTCCACTCTAGGGCCCTCGGTATTATTCATATTCTTAGGTAAGCCGAGAACAATCCCTGTTGGCTTTTTCTCTTTTATAATTTCGCCCAAACGATCCAAGCCAAATTCTTCCTTATCCTCATTGATACGAATAATCTCTACTCCCTGAGCCGTCCAGCCCAAGAGGTCGCTACATGCAACCCCCACAGTTCTAGAGCCTACATCTAAACCTAATAATCTCATTTATTTACCTTGATTGAGATAACTCTTAACAAGTTCTTCAATTATCTCGTCTCTTTCATGCTTCAAAATCAAATTACGGGCATCATTATGTCTTGGAATATAAGCCGGATCACCTGAGAGCAAGTATCCAACAATTTGATTAATTGGATTATAACCCTTTTCTTCTAGTGATTGGTAAACACTTTGCAGCGTTTCTTTGACATCTTTGCCTTTGTTTTCATTAAAATCAAAACTCATAGTTTTATCCAGTGAACTCATGGCAAACCTCCATATAACTAAAATTTAAGTGACCGAAAAGCTTCATTTCAATTATAGCCCACTTTAATAAGATTTAATAACATCTTTGGCCAATTGTAACGCATTTGTTAAACCAGCAGGATTCTTACCACCAGCTTGCGCCATATCAGGACGGCCACCGCCGCCACCTTGAATTTCCTTAGATATTTTCTTAATTAAATCTCCAGCTTTAACACCTTTAGCTTGAGCATCCTTACTTACAGCAACGACTAAACTAGCCTTGTTATCTCCACTAGCTCCTAAAATCAGAATATCTGATTTATTGTCATTTTTCCAATTATCAGCTAATTGTCTCAATGCTGCCATATCAGCAGGAACAATATTAGAAATAACTTTGTATCCGTTAATTTCTTCAACATTGTCAAAGACTTCCGCTGATTTTTGACTTGTAAGTTGTGTCTTCAAGTTTTGGTTGTCACGTTTGAGGGCTTTGATTTCATCAACCATTTGGGCTGCACGACTAGGTACATCCTTTAATTGGTTAACCTTAATATTTTTAGCAGTTTCTTGCAATGCTTGTAGTTGATCATTAAAGTATTCGAAAGCTTCTTCACCAGTTACGGCTTCAATTCTTCTAGTACCAGAACCAATAGCTGATTCTGAAGTGATCTTGAAGAGTCCCAATTCAGAAGTATTGCGAGCATGTGTACCACCACAGAATTCAACTGAGTAGTCGCCAATTTCAACAACACGGACTGTATCGCCATATTTCTCACTGAACATAGCAATAGCACCCTTCTTCTTTTTAGCTTCTTCAATTGGTAAGACTTCTGTCTTAACAGGAATAGCAGCCCAGATTTTTTCGTTAACGATCTTTTCAAGTTCTGAAATTTGTTCTGGTGTCAAAGCAGCATTGCTATTGAAGTCAAAACGTAAGTAATCTGGTTCAACTAAAGAACCGGCTTGATGAGTTCTAGCACTAACTACATCACGTAAAGCTTGATCTAACAAGTGAGTTGCGGTGTGATTATGACGAACTTTTTCACGGAAGTCAACATCGATCTTCAATTGATATTCTGTATCGACATCAAGCTCTGACATGATATTTACCAAATGAATATTTTGTCCATTTGGAGCATGTTGAACGTCAACAACTTCAGCAACTTGGTTGCCTTTAAGATCATAAATGTTACCAGCATCGGCAACTTGTCCACCCATTTCAGCATAAAAAGGAGTTGTATCAAAGATCAATTGAGCTTGACCTTCAGTAGCTGACTTGACTTCCTTATCATTCATAATGATGTTCTTCAATGTACTTTGTGTTTCATTGTGATCATAACCAACAAATTCACTAGGTGTCTTGATTTCCATCAAGGTCTCATCTTGCATACCCATTGATTGCAAGTTTCCACGAGCATCACGAGCACGTTGTTTTTGTTCTTCCATATTTTGTTTGAAACCAGCTTCATCAACTGACAAACCTTCGTCATTAGCATATTCACGAGTTAATTCCATAGGGAAACCATAAGTATCATAAAGTTTGAAGGCGTTAGCTCCATCAATAACTGTTTCATTCTTTTTACGAAGATCAGCAATAACACCGTTAAGCAAAGCCAATCCAGCATCAAGTGTTTCAGAAAAACGTTTTTCTTCTTGTTGAATAGTCTTAGAAATAAATTCTTGTTGTTGGCTAACTTCTGGATAGTAGCTTTCCATAATTTTACCAACAATTGGTGTCAATCTGTATAAGAAAGGTCCATTAACGCCTAACTTTTTACCATTCAAAACTGCACGTCTGATCAAACGTCTAATAACGTAACCACGTCCTTCATTTGAAGGCAAGGCTCCATCACCTATGGCAAAAGATACAGTTCTAGCATGATCAGCAATGATCTTAAATGATACATCATCCTCATCATTTTCACCGTACTTTTTACCACAAAGTTGACCCACATCTTCAATCAAAGGCATGAACAAATCAGTTTCGAAGTTTGTCTTAGTTCCTTGAACAATGGAAACTAAACGTTCCAAGCCCATACCCGTATCAATATTCTTATGTGGTTGTTCAACATATTGACCATTTGGCAAATGATTCAATTCTGAAAAGACAATATTCCAAACTTCCAAGTAACGTTCATTTTCGCCACCAGGATAGTTTTCAGGATCATCTTCTGAAAGATTGTTGAATGATTGTCCACGATCATAGAAAATTTCTGAATCGGGACCACAAGGACCTTCACCGATATCCCAGAAGTTATCTTCATTTTTTAGAATATGATCTTGAGGAATACCTACTTCTGCCCATAATTTTTGAGTTTCAGTATCCTTAGGATAGGTTGTCACATACATATTATTGACATCCATCCCAATCCAATCAGGACTTGTTAAGAACTCAAAAGCCCAAGGAATAACTTCCTTCTTGAAATAATCACCAACAGAAAAATTACCCATCATTTCAAAGAAAGTTTGGTGACGAGCCGTCTTACCAACGTTTTCAATATCATTAGTTCTGATACATTTTTGAGCGTTAGTAATACGTGGATTCTTAGGAACAACTGTTCCATCAAAATATTTCTTCAAAGTAGCAACACCAGAATTAATCCACAAAAGTGTTGGATCATCATGTGGAATCAGTGATGCACTAGGTTCAATCATGTGACCTTTTGATTGGAAAAAGTCTAAAAACATTTTTCTTATTTCAGCACTTGATAAATTTTTCATATTATCTCCCCAGTAAAAAACGAAAAATCGCTGCAACCTCAAGGACGCCACTGCGCGGTACCACCTTGTTTGCAACGATTTTCGTTAGCCTCTCAACAATTATTATCTACAATTTAAATTGGCAGCATCTTCATATCAATCATTTAGGCTTTCTCACCAAGCGGCCTTCTCTGAAAATAATCGACATAAGATATATCCAAGGAAAATATTAACCATCAACTCAAAAATTGTCAATATTTATAATTGCAAAACTAGCTATTACGTCTTGCTTCTCTTTCTCTTCGACGATCTTGTCTAATTCTAACTTTTCTTTCTTGACGACGTTCGTCGTTAATTGCCTTCTTGATCTTTTTCTTGTAACCAGGCTTTCTCTTGGTCTTTTGTTTCTTAACAAAACCAACTAACTTAGTATCAAGCTTTTCTTGAGTAGCCTTACGATTATCACGACGATCACGTTCTTGAGCATCAACAATTTCACCATTTTTAATATCTTTAGGCTCGAATTTGATTCCCATGTGCTCAATTTCAGCAACTTTATTCTCTTCGCCTGGTTCATAGAAAGTAATGGCTGTTCCTGACATCTTATTACGGCCAGTTCTTCCAATACGATGAATCAAGAAATCAAGATCAGTTGGAATCTCTGCATTAATTACATGCGAAACACCATTAATATCAATTCCACGTGCAGCTAAATCAGTTGCTACAACGAATTGATATTCCATATTTTCGACTTGTTTCATTGTTCGTTTACGTTCTCTAGGTGTCAAACCACCATGAATACGAGCCACTTTCAAGCCTTTATTACGAAGGTATTTATAAATTTCATCAACTGTCTTTTTAGTATTAGCAAAGACTAACACTAAGTATGGTTCACCAATCGTCATCAATTGATAAATAATTTCTTTTTTATCACGGCCATGCGTAAACATAAGCCAATTATCAACATTCTTAGGAATAATATTATTATTCTTAATTTCAACTCGTTGAGGACCATGCATATATTTCTTCAAAAATGGTTCTAACTTTTGAGGAATTGTAGCAGAGAAGACCATCATTTCACGATCTTCTGGCAACTTATCTGTTATATGATCAACTTCATTCAAGAAGCCCATATCTAAAGTCATATCTGCTTCATCAATAACGTATCGTTGAACATCTTCAACATGCAAGTCGTTTTCACGGATTAAATCCCATAAACGTCCCGGTGTTCCGATAGCAATTTGAGGTTGATGAGCCTCTAGCTTTCTCTTCTGACGGTCACGATCAGCACCACCGACAAAAATAAAAGCATTATATTCTTCAGGATAATTTTTTAAAATTGCCTGAGTATCATTATAAATTTGGTAAGCCAATTCTCTACTTGGCGTAGCAATCAACAATTGAACATGCTGGTCTTTTGTTAAAGCATTCATAGCTGGCAATAAGAATGCATGAGTTTTTCCTGAACCCGTTTCTGATTGAACAATAATATCTTTTTTCTTATTAACTAAAGAAATTACCGCCTCTTGTACTGGCGTTGGTTCATCGAAATGGATTTCTTTTAATGATTTATTAATTGCATCATTAAAGTTGTATTGTGAAAATTTAGTCATCTATTCACCCTTCTGGTTATATTCAGTAACAATATTCTTCAGTTCTTCAAACATTTGTTTAACTTCATCAAGATTTTGAGCGGTTGCACCACTAGCTAAGGGGTGACCACCACCATCATGGTTCTTGGCCAATTCATTGATTACAGGTCCTTGAGAACGTAAATGCATTCTGAAAGTACCATCGTCTTTTTGAACAGCTTCCATCCATGAAGTAACTTCCTTCAAGCGTCCTGGCGTAGAAACGACTGAGTTTGCTTGTTCTTGATCAATTCCCAATTTCTTCATTAAATCGAGATCAATAATGCCCAATGCAGCACCTGATTCATCAATTTGAAGAAGATTGAACAATACACCTTGAAGCTGAGCTTGTTTTAAAGTGATTTCGTTCATCTTATTGTTAATTGCTGCTGTATCAACACCTAAGGCAATAAATTTGCCTCCAACTTCCATTGTGTGCTGAGTCGTTGATGGATAAAGAAATCTACCTGTATCACCAACAATACCCGCATAAAGGTAGTAAGCTACTTCTTTAGTCAATTGTAGTTCATTGCTGCTTTCAATTAAATCAGCAATAATTTCTGAACATGAACTAGCATCAGTGTTAACAAACAATTGATCTCCATAAACATCATCATTAGGATGATGATCAATCTTGATTAAGAATGCTCCATCATCAAAACGTTGATCGTCAATTCTTGGTCGATTAGCAGTATCAGTCACAATAACTAAAGCACCATTATAGTCTTCATCAGTCACTTCTTGTGCTGTTGAAAGCCATTTAAGCCCTTCAGTATCGTTACCACCAATCAAAACTTTTTTATCTGGAAATGCTTGGCGAATACTTGTTGCCAAACCAGCTTGTGATCCCAATGCATCAGGATCTGGATTTTGATGACGTAGAATGATAATTCTATCATATTTTTTGATTGTTGCAATTATTTCAGCAAAGCTATTCATAGTTGTCCCCCTTGTAAGACAAATTCAAAGAAACCTCTTCATATGACAATGGATCCAAATTTGTCACAGTAATTCCGAGTAAACGAATCTTTTGATCAGTTACCTTTAATTTATCATAAATATCCTTAGCAACACGATAAATTTCTTCTTTTGTCTGTACATAATCCTGAAAACTCATTCGTTTAGTGATAGTTTCAAACTCTGAATTACGTAGCTTTAAAACAACTGTTTTACCATGTTGACGTTTCTTGCGTAAATCTTGGCTGACCATTTCAGCCAGATAAATTAATTCCTGATTTATTTGTTCAGTCGTTACTAAATTACGATTATACGTTCTTTCCCGACCAATTGATGTACGTGCTCGATGACCTTCTACTGGAGAATCATCAATCCCGTGAACTCTTTTATATATTACGTAACCCATCTTACCAAACTTTTCTAAAATCGCATCTTGATCCATTTTTTGAAGATCAGCACCAGTATAAATATCCATTTCGTGCAACTTATGTTGCATTGCTTTGCCAATGCCATTAAATTTTTCAATTGGAATAGGTTTGAGAAATTCTTTAGCATACTTTCCTAAAATAATTGTCCGTCCAAATGGCTTACGATAATCTGATGCCATCTTTGCCAAAAATTTATTATAAGAAATTCCAACTGAACAAGTTAGACTAGTTTCCTTCACAATTCTTTGCTGAATATAATTAGCAATCTTAATAGTATTAGTTTCGTTTAACTTGTTATGCGTTACATCTAAATACGCTTCATCCAAAGCAACCGTTTGATAGTTATCAGTCACCTCACCAAAAATATCATGAATCTGATCAGAAACCTTCCGATACAATTCAAAATTAGGTGGTGAAATAACCAACTTTTCTTTAGGAATCAATTCAACTGCTTGTTGTGCCGGCATAGCTGAATGAGCACCATATTTACGAGCATTATAATTAGCCGTTGTTACAACTCCGTGATGATTATGTTTTCTCGGATCTTGAGCGACAATTAAACATTTCTTTTTATACTCTGGATGTTCTCTTTCTTCCACCGAAGCGAAAAAAGCATCCATGTCAACATGGATGATCTTTCGATTTTCTTTAATTTTAATGGGTATCTTTAAAAAGATGAATCAACACCGCCTTTAGTCGTCCCAAACCCAAGAGTCACCATTACGTTCTAGTAACATTTCAGCTGCGTCTGGTCCCATAGTTCCACTTACATAATTTGGAAAGTCAGGTGTTTGACTGTCCCAACGTTCTCTAATTGCATCAATATATGTCCAAGTACTTCTTAGTTCATCCCAAAGCGTAAAGTTAACTCGATTACCTGAAAGAATATCAATGATTAAACTTTCGTAAGCTTCACGAGCACCAACAAAATCTTTCTCTTCTGGGAATTTAATGAAATCTTGAGCAGATTCCTTATAATCAATACCATTAATTAAAATACTATGATCATTAGTTCTTTCAATTAAGAGTGTAACTACTGTATTGGCTTTGATGCCAAGATCAGTAACATTGTCATTAAAAACAATATCAATCCGTGAAGATTTATCAGGCATTCTCTTACCTGAACGAATATAAAATGGTACCCCACTCCAACGATCGTTTTCAAACTCAATTTTACCAGCAGTAAAGGTTTCAATATTAGAATCTTCGGCTACATTATCTTCTTGACGATAAGCTTTCTCGTCGTCTAAATTGTCAGTATCATATTGACCACGCACAAAATTAGTATCAACTTGCTCTGGAGTTAAATCCTTTAGACTGCCAAACAAATCGCATTTATTTTTGTGAATTACCTTAGCATCCTTAGCCTTAGGATCAATACTGGCAATCGCACCGATAATTTGCATAATATGGTTTTGAACCATATCGCGTAAAACGCCAGCAGTTTCGTAATAGCCACCACGATCTTCAACCCCAATTGATTCTGCCAAAGTTACTTGAATATTGGAAACATACTTATTATTCAAAGCTTCTTCAAACTTATCATTTTGAGCTCTGATAACTGGAATGTCTTGGACCATTTTCTTGCCTAAATAATGATCGATTCGATAAATATCATCTTCTGGGAAAGCTTTAGAAATGTTGCCATTCAATTCACAGGCTGAATCAAGATCACGTCCAAATGGCTTTTCAATTACTAAACGATTATAGCCATCAGCAGTTTTCAATCCTTCAGAATTAATGTGTTCAGCTACAGTACCAAAGAATCTTGGAGCAATAGCCATGTAATAAACTCGATTGTGACCTGCCTTAAATTGATCATCCAACTTAGCAGCTAAATTCTTCAAAGCAATATAATGTTCTGAATCGTTAACGTCGTGTGATTGATAGAAGAAATGTTTGGAAAATTCTTTCATGACTTCCTCCTCATCATCAAAGTAATCTTTCAAAGAAGTGATAACAGTTTCACGGAAATAATCATCACTCCAAGGACGGCGGGCTGTTCCAATAACAGCAAAATGATCCTTTAAAAATCCTGATTTATACAAGCGAAATAAAGAAGGATAAAGTTTCCGATGAGCCAAATCACCAGAACCCCCAAAAATAATAAAAATTGCTGACTTTTCTGTAACCATTTTTAAACTCCTTTGAATAGCATCATGTACTTATATTTTACATCATGACTTATTAAACATCTTCATTATTGTCTTATTATTTTTTCAATAGTTTCCTTGACAAGCCTATTTTTATAACATTCTTGTTCTTAACGACATAAATACTAACCCCTAGAGTGTACTTTAACGCAAGTGATATGGATGAGAAATAATTCTAAGGAGTTAAAACTGCCGTCCTCCGCAACAAAGAAAATTGGGCTAGAACGTAGTGGGCACGACTTGGAGCCTCTTGGCTTCGCCAACAGTCTTCAAGCTCGGCCTTCTACTAACCTCACTTCGTGAGCTAAGTAGAATTTCACTACTGAGCCCATTTTCCTTGTTGCTCCGGACTAATGCATTGCCTTTTTTGGTGTTTATTTTTAAGGTCTAAATAATAAAAATAAGGAACTATACTTACTAAAAATTCGGATATATTTTACATACCTTCAATATTTAGCAAATATCGTTCCCTATTAAGTCAAAATTCAAAATCTTCATATCATATAGAAATTATCCTTACTTACAGATTCTTTTCCAAGTCAGCTATCAAACTCAAATTACTAGGTTGCCAAGTAAGTTCTTTTTGCGTCATTTTGCTGTCGGCTGGAATGTCTAAACCGAAAAGATTATTTACATTGAATGCATCTTCATTAGATAAATTAGCAAAATCAATTCTAGGTTGTGATTCCATTGGTAAATTCAACTTTTGACTGATGGCTTTTGCAATATCAATCGTCTTAGTCTGTCCCTCATCTACAGCATTAAATACATGCAATGAGTGATTATCTCCTAAAGCATATTCTAGAGCTTTGACAAACAAGTTGGCTGCGTCACGATAATTGACTGCATTCCAACGATTCTGTCCATCACCAAAATAAGGAACTTTGCCTGTCTTTTGTGCCTGGGCGACGATCATTGAAACAATTCCATAACGGCCATCACCGTGAACTGATGGCGCTAATCGAACTGTGTAGGCATTAATACCTTGTTCTACTAATTCTCGAGCTAAAAATTCTGAACGTCTTGGAATCACCTTTTCTACGCCAGCAAAACCGGTATCTTCTTCTGTTAAAACGTGATTAGGATTAAGTCCTGCAGTTCCGGCTGTGACGATTAAAGGTTTATCGGTTCCTCTCAAAACTTCGCCAAAACTTTCAATTGCCTCCGCATCTATTCGACTAGCTTGAGCAAAATGTTCAAAATCATTAACAAATCCTAAATGTAAAACTGCATCTGACTTTTGAGCTGAAGTCTTCAAAACATCTAGATCCTCTAAAGTTCCCATCACGGGAATGCCACCCATTTGAGTTAATTTATCAACACTTCTCTGTGATCGAGTTAGTCCTAAAACTTCAACTCTATTATTGATCAAATCTTGGGCAACTAATGTCCCGATATAGCCTGTGGCTCCTGTCATAAATACACGCATTTAAAATACTTCCTTTTATTATTAATTTAAAATTTCATTGGTTTATCTTTAGAACTCGTTTATAATAACACCGTAGAAATATTAAACTATGTATAATTATCAGATAATGTAGTGGCAATAGACATTGTCGAATAATTGTAGAAAAGGAAGACACTTTTGGCTAATTTACAAAATGAAAGAACTAAAAAATTAATTTATTTAGGATTCAGAGATCTGTTGACTAAAGAATCTTTCAGTAAGATCACTATCAATGAAATAGCCGATGAGGCGATGATTCATCGTTCTACTTTTTACACTCACTTCAACGATAAGTATGATTTACTAAACCAATATTTGAATAGTCAACGAACTGACTCAAATTTTAAAATGGACGACTTTTTTGATCATCCTTTTACTACCGTAGCAACAATTAATAACCAGGAATTATTGCCACTACTGTCACTTCAAAGTAATGATACTGATTTTCGAACGGGCTTTTTTCAATTTATTATTGATACTGTGATGGCTGATCAATCAGATAAAACCGACCTGGACCGTTTCTTTTTTATCGGTCGAATCAAGGCTATCAACTTATGGATCGAAAAAACTCATCAACCCTACAATCCCTTTGTCGATTATCATTATTTAGACCAAGTTTTTAAAACTGGAAAAAAATAATAAAAAAGAACCGTATTTACTAAGAAATTCAGGCTTGCCTTGAAAATACTTAATAAATACGGCTCTTTTTTTATCCAAATTCAATACTTACTTTTGTTTAAAAAATCCAGTTAAATAATCAGCCGCTTCTTCTATTGTCTTTAAACCTTGCTTCTGTCTGATTTCTTCTAATTTAGCTTGAGATTTTTTACTCAAAGTTGAAACGTCGATTTTTTCTGACTTAGATGTTTTGTCTGTCATTTAGTCACCTCATTAAGAATCACAATTAGTTATACCATGTAATTTAAGAAAATAAAAAAGATTGAAATTATTGGTTTCAATCTTTTTTTAGTTAAATTATTTTGTTGTTTCTTTTGTATCATCAGTTGATTCAGGTTCTTCGACTTTAACATCCTCAGTTGTTGCAGTTGCTTCTTCTTTAGCATCGTCTTTTGTTTCTTCTGCCTTAGCTGCAGGTTTGTTATCCTTAACAGCATCTGTTGTAACTTTATCAGCTGGAACAGCCTTACGAATAAAGTTAATGTCAAATGTTAGATAAATTCCATCACAGTCAACGACAACTTCTTTGTTATCACGGTCGATTGAAGCAATCACACCTTTAATTCCACCAAGAGTTACAACCTTGTCGCCTTTGTTCATTTCCTTGAGCATTTCTTGACGTTTTTGTTGTTGTTTCTTTTGAGGACGAATAGATAGGAAGTACATACCAACGAACATGATAACAACAAAAATCATAAGTCCCATTGATCCACCAGCACCAGCGGCGCCTAATGTAAGAATATTCAAATTTTCCACCTCTTAATAATTTGCATAACTATAGAGTAACAAAAAAACGCATGTCTTTCCACACTAGAAGATTTTTCTTATCAAAATCCTCTAAAAATTCTTAGCATTTTCTTGATTAAAGCCATAGTCTTCAAAAACGTGTTCTCTAAATTCTAATAAGTTGTCATCCCTGATAGCTTGACGAACACCCTTCATTAGATTCAATAAGAAGTACAAATTATGATAACTAGTTAAATGTGTTCCAAATAATTCATTTGCGTTAATCAAATGACGAATGTAAGCTCTGGAATAATTACGACAAACATAGCAGGCACAATTATCATCTAAAGGACCAAAATCACGAGCATATTTACCATTCTTTACGACCAAACGGCCATGACTTGTCATACATGTACCATTTCTAGCAATTCTTGTTGGCAAGACGCAATCGAACATGTCGATTCCACGAATAACACCATCAATTAAAGAATCAGCTGTTCCCACGCCCATCAAGTAACGTGGCTTGTTTTCAGGCAACATAGGTGTAGTAAAATTAAGCACACGATTCATTTCGCTCTTTGATTCTCCAACAGATAGACCACCGATAGAATAACCCGGAAAATCCATACTAACCAAGTCTCTAGCACTTTGCTTTCGTAAGTCTTCAAAACCGGCACCTTGAACGATTCCAAACAAAGCTTGCCAATCTGGATTACGGTGAGCTTTAAGACCACGTTCAGCCCAACGACTAGTTCTTGCAACGGACTTCTTAATATAATCATAGCTTTCAAAAAATGGTGGACATTCATCCAAACTCATCATGATATCGGGACCTAAATAATTTTCAATCTTCATTGCCTTTTCAGGTGATAAGAACTCGCGACGACCATTTAAATGATTTCGGAAATGAACACCAGCTTCAGTGATATCTCGAGTATTTGCTAATGAAAAGACTTGGAAACCACCGGAATCAGTTAAAATTCCCTTGTCCCAATTCATAAATTTATGCAAGCCACCGGCTTCTTTAACAATATCTTCTCCAGGACGTAACCAAAGATGATATGTATTAGCCAAGATAATTGTTGCACCAATTTTATCCAAATCTTCTGGTGCCATATTCTTTACTGAAGCTTCTGTACCAACAGGCATAAAAATAGGTGTTTCAAATGTACCATGTGGCGTTTCTAATAAACCTAAACGTGCCCCAGTATGTTTCTCTTTTTTCAATAATGTATATTTAACAGCTGGTTCCATAAATTTCCTCTACTTAATGAACATTGCATCGCCAAAACTAAAGAAGCGATATTTCTCTTCTACAGCATGACGATAAGCGTTCAAAATATTTTCTCTACCAGTAAATGCTGAAACTAACATTACAAGCGTTGACTTAGGTAAATGGAAGTTAGTAATGAATTCATCAACAACTTTCCATTCGTAGCCAGGTTTGATAAAAATGTCAGTCCATCCACTATCGGCTTTAATTTCTCCATTGAATTTAGTTCCAATAGTTTCCAAAGTTCTAATTGAAGTTGTTCCTGTAGCAACGATCTTGCCACCATTTTGTCTAACTTCATTCAATGTTTTAGCTGAAGCTTCATCTAATCGATAAAATTCAGAATGCATAACGTGCTTGTCAACATCTGTTTCAGTAACTGGTCTAAAAGTTCCTAGGCCAACGTGTAAAGTTATGTAAACTAATTTTACGCCCTTGGCTTCAACTTTCTTCAATAATTCTTTAGTCCAATGCAAGCCTGCAGTAGGTGCAGCTGCTGAGCCATTTTCTTTGGCATAGACAGTTTGATAGCGATCAGGATCATCCAATTTTTCTTTGATATATGGAGGCAATGGCATTTCACCTAATTGTTCCAAAATTTCCATGAAAATACCTTGATAATGGAACTCAATAATCTTGCCACCATGTTCAAGATCTTCAAGTACCTCAGCCTCTAATTGACCGTCTTCTCCAAATTGAACTTTAGTACCAACTTTAGCTCGGCGAGCTGGTTTCATTAAAACTTCCCACTTATCGCCTTCGATATTGTTTAATAGCAACACTTCTTCATGACCGTCAGTGTCCTCTTTAGTCCCGTACAAACGAGCTGGCAAAACACGTGAATTATTCATTACTAAAGCATCCCCAGGATTTAAATAATCCAAAATATCATAAAAATGCTTATCTTGATATTCGCCAGTCTCATGATCTAAAACTAATAGTCTTGATTGATCACGATTTTTGATTGGTGTTTGGGCAATAAGTTCTTCGGGTAAATCATAATCAAAATCTTCAGTTGATAGTGACATATAAAAATTCTCCTTTAATATATGGTTTTAACAAAATTCTTCAGATACACCAAAACGAGTAAATTACTTTACTCGTTTTTATCAGGGTATGGTATCCCCATGTGTTCATAACCTTTTCTCGTTACAACACGACCCTTGGCAGTTCTTTTCAAGAATCCCATCTGCATTAGATATGGCTCATAAACTTCTTCAATTGTTTCCTGATCTTCACCGATATTAGCAGCAATAACCTTTAATCCTACCGGACCACCACTATATAATTCAATGATCATCATCAAAATGCGACGGTCCAAATGATCTAAACCAGCATCATCGACTTGTAATTGATTCAAAGCTGACTTAGCCATTTTGTAGTCAATTGTATCTTGATTAGCTACTTGGGCAAAATCACGAACTCGTTTTAACAAACGATTGGCAATTCTAGGCGTTCCACGTGATCGTCTAGCGATTTCATGTGCCCCTTCTTCATCAACATTAATGTTAAGAACCCGAGCTGAACGGAAAACAATCTTAGATAATTCATCTATGGTATAGTACTCCATTCTTTCGACAATTCCAAACCGATCTCTCAACGGTGCTGAAAGTTTTCCCGCTGCCGTTGTAGCACCGATTAGTGTATAAGGCACCAATTGATGATGCAAAGAACGTGATTCGCTTCCTTGACCAACAATTATATCAATATAAAAATCCTCCATAGCTGAATATAAGACTTCTTCAACTGCTCTAGGCATACGATGAATTTCATCAATAAACAAAACATCGCCTGGCTCTAGTTCATCTAAAACAGCTACTAAATCACCAGATTTTTCGATTGAAGGACCTGTTGTCGTATGAATGTTAACACCCATTTCATTAGCTATGATCATAGCCAATGTAGTTTTACCTAACCCAGGAGGTCCATAAAGCAAAACATGATCCAATGTCTGCTGCCGTTGTTTAGCCGCTTTGATATAAACATCTAATTCCTTTTTAGCCTTTTCTTGACCCAAATACTGGTCAAAACTTTGAGGACGTAGGGTTTGTTCAACAATATCTTCAATATTATCGAGTGAATCAGCGTCAGTTAAACGTTCATTGTCATTTTCATTATTTTCGATTTTTGACACTCCCCTCTACACTAGTGATTTTTTATTTGCTCAATAGCTTTAAACCAGCTCGTAAGTACTCGTCCGCACTCTTGAGATTTTCTTTTTCAAGCTGTGCTTTAATTTTGCTGATCTCTTTAGCTGAATATCCTAATGAATCTAACGCAGCCAAACCATCTTCTAATTCTTGATTGCCTGTAGTGAATTGAACTGGAGCTTCGCCTAAAGTCATTTGACCTTCAGCCGTAAATTTACCTGACAGATCCAAAATAATTTGTTGAGCAGTTTTCTTACCGATCTTAGGAAACTTAGTTAGATATTTAACATCATCGTTTTCAATTGCATGAATTAAACCTTGAAGATCTTGCCCCGCTAAAATAGCTAAGGCACTCTTAGGGCCAATTCCTGAAACACTAATTAGATGTAAAAAAATATTTTTTTCATTTAAATCATAAAAACCATATAAAGCTTGCTCATTGTCACGTACAACTTGTTCAACGTATACTCTTGCTGATTGATTTTCTTCATAACGATAAGGATTAGCAACTTGAACTTTGTAACCAACGCCTTGCACGTCCACCACAATATATGAAGGGGTAACCGCAGATACTAAACCATTTAAATATTCAAACATAATTATTCACTCTTTCATTTAATCAAGCTGCTATTAGCAATGCTCGAAATCTAACCACTATTGTTCGCTCTCTCTTGTAAATGAACTGCCAATAGCAAATTTCTCTGCTTTGCTACAGCCTCAGTTTTGCCCACTTCGTGTTCAAATTTGAGGCCTAGGCAATGCTCGAAATCTAACCGCTATTGTTTGCTCTCTCTTGTATCATGTGGATCTTGGATTCTCTTGAACATTTTTTCAAGGTCTTTATTGCTAAATTCTACCAAAACTGGACGTCCATGGGGACAATTATAAGGATTTTCAGCCTTGGTCAAATTATGCAGCAATTGTACTGCTTCTCGGTCATCGACATGATGATTGGCTTTAATGGCTCGTTTACAGCTCATCATAATGGCATTTTTTTCTCGAAAACTAGCCACGCTGATTTTTGAATCATTGAGTACATAATCAATCATTTCTTTAATAGTCGATTCCTCTTGTCCCGGTACGAACCAGGTAGGATGAGTATTGATAACGAAACTATTTTGTCCAAAATCATCTAAATATAAACCAATACTTTCTAAAATCGGCTTTTTTTCTTTGATTAAAATACTTTCTGAGTTGGGATAATCCAACACGATCGGTACTAATAATTTCTGCTGATCATTCGAAACTTTGCCAATTTCTTTACGATAATATTCATAGTTAACTCGTTCTTGAGCTGCATGTTGATCGACTAGATAAAAGCCATCCTGACTTTCAGCCACTAAATAAGTTCCATGAATTTGGCCAATATAACGTAAATCAGGAAAATCAGTTTTCTCGGATAGCTTAGTTTCATTGCCTTCTGAATCAATTACTCGGACTTTTTCAGCTGACTCTTGTTTAAGTCTTTCGTCCCAAGAATGTAGGTGCTGTGGATCTTTAAAAATTGGCATCCCCGTCATCGGAGTTTCGACTTTCTTTTCTGGAGTCATTGGTTCATCTATATACTCAGGTCCTGGTTCTGCTGTAGCAGTCGACAAAGGTTCATTGATCTTATCAATCGTTGCTAAGTCATTAAAACTTATTTGTTCCGGCTTATAAGTATCAATCTTTGGTGCGATAGATTTTTTACCCAGATTTTTGACCGCGTCAGGAATCAAATTTTGATTAGACAAACGTTGCCTTATTCCTTCACTAATTAAATCGCCAATATGACCTTCATTTGACAAACGTACTTCCTGTTTAGTGGGGTGAACGTTGATATCAACTAAACCTGGGTCCATTACAATATCGATCACAGCAATTGGAAAACGAGCTACCATCAATTTGGAACCGTAGCCTCTGATAACTGCATTGGTTAATTGAAAGTTTCTGATATAACGACCATTTAGAATTAACGAAATATAAGAACGATTCGAGCGTGTCGTATCTGGCTTAGAAAAATAACCTTTGATTTGATAATCAGGATCGGAATTTTCAAAATCTAACATGTGACTTGCAATTGTACGACCGTAAATACCAGCGATAGTCTGTTGAAGATTGTCGTTACCTGAAGTCCAGACTAGATCTTTGCCTTCATGAATCAAACGAAAGGAAATGTCTGGGTGTCCCATCGCTAACCGATCAACGATATCGACAATTTTATTTAACTCTGTATGAAGCGATTTTACATACTTCAAGCGTGCTGGAGTATTAAAGAACAAATCTTCTACCGTCATAGTTGTTCCCTTGGAACGGGCAAAGGTTTCTTTTTTGACTAATTCATTACCAGAAAATTGGGCTCTGGTAGCAGACTTGCCATCATCACTTGTAATAACTGTTAATTTGGATACTGACGCAATACTTGCTAAAGCCTCGCCACGAAATCCTAAAGTTCTAACATTAAACAAATCGCGGTCAGTAGAAATTTTACTAGTTGTATGCGGTAAAAAGGCGACCTCAACATCATCAGCTGAAATCCCCTTACCATTATCATTTACTTCAATTGATTTTAATCCTGCCTGTTTAACAGTAATTAAAACCTGTGTTGCTTGTGCATCGATGGAATTTTCCACCAGTTCTTTTACGACTGATGCTGGGCGTTCAATAACTTCTCCAGCAGCAATCTGGTTACTTAATTCAACTGGTAGTTCATGAATAATACCCATTTTTCCACCTTCTTTTATTTAAGCTTCTTTTGCCATTTATAAAGTAAATTGATTGCTTCAATAGGAGTAATTCCCATTAAATCTTGCTCATTTATATCTTTAATAACTTGGCTTTCTTTATTAGATAGTTTTTTAACTTTTTTATTAATTTCAGGGAACAGGGATAGTTGTTCCTCATCATCTATTTCATTTGGTTCGGATTTAACAGAAGTTTTCACAATAGATGTTTTTTCCACTGGCGTTTCAACAGCTGGTTCGTGAATACTCTCTGAAGCAGTTGTATGAACCGAAGTTTCTTCCAAACTACTCAAGATTTTATCCGCACGAATCAAAACGTCATTTGGCAATCCAGCTAATTTAGCTACGTGAATCCCGTAAGATTTGTCGGCAGGTCCTGGCAAAACTTTGTGCAAGAATACCAAGTCGCCATTCTCTTCGGAGGCATCAACGTGAACATTCTTCAACCCTGGCAATTGCGACTCTAACTCAGTCAATTCATGATAGTGAGTTGAGAATAACGTCATAGCTTTTACATTTTTATCAATATACTCGATAATTGCTTGAGCCAAAGCCATCCCATCATAAGTTGCTGTACCACGTCCAATTTCATCAAAAATAATCAAACTGTTAGGCGTAGCATTCTTCAAAGCATCATTAGCCTCACGCATTTCTACCATAAAAGTACTGTCACCAGAAATCAAATCATCGGCAGCACCAATTCGAGTGAAAATGTGATCAAAAATCGGCAATTTAGCACCATCAGCCGGTACAAAACAACCTATTTGAGCCATAATAACTGTTAATGCCATTTGGCGCATGTAAGTACTTTTACCAGACATATTAGGTCCGGTTATCAACAAAATATCAGTTTTATCATCAAACGTAACATCATTAGGAATATAACTGTTATTGCTTAAAACTTTTTCCACAACAGGATGACGACCATTAGTGATCTTTAGCTCGTGTTTCTCTATAAATTCAGGGGCCACATAATGATATTCTTCACTGACAACTGCAAAGCTCTGTAAAACATCTAAACGCGACAAAATATTAGCTAAACTTTGAATTCGTCGAATCTGATCCTTAATTTTCTTACGAATTTCATCAAATAAATGATATTCCAAACTCTTAGATTTTTCCTCAGCTTCTAATATCAAACTTTCTTTGTCCTTGAGTTCAGGGGTGATATATCTTTCGGCATTAACCAAAGTTTGCTTACGTGTATAACGATCTTCAGGAACCTTATCGATATTAGCACGACTGACTTCAATATAATAACCAAATACCTTATTGTAACCAATTTTCAAATTATTGATACCAGTTAATTCTTGTTCTTTAGCCTTCAAAGTAGCCAACCATTGTTTACCATTCTTTGAAGCATCAAGATATTGATCCAGTTGCTCGTTATAGCCTTCTTTGATCAAGCCACCAGCAGTAATGGAAATTGGAGCTTCTTCAACAATTGCTTTGTCGATCAAATCACGAATATCGGCTACTTCATCAATCTTTTCCACATAGGTTGTTAATTCATCGTCTCCGATATCCAATAAGATAGATTTAATTTCAGGAACTTGTTGCAAAGAAGTTTTTAATTGGATTAAATCACGACCATTAACTGTTCCATAAGCTACCCGACCAGCTAAACGTTCCAAGTCATAAACCTTCGTTAGATAATCTTGGAAAGATGATCTTTGGAAATAATTGTCCAAAAAGACTTGCACCAAATGTTGACGAGCTTTTAATTTATCCACACTAATCAGTGGACGAGCTAACCATTGTTTCAGTAAACGACTTCCCATAGCAGTTTTAGTTTCATCTAAAAGCCACAATAAAGTCCCTGATTTTTTATTTGTCCGGATATTTTTGAACAGTTCCAAATTACTCTGGGCTGAATGATCCATCAATAAATAAGAAGAAGTTTCATATGATTGAGCTGGTTTCAAATGATCCAACGAACGCATCTGCGTTTTGACTAAATAACTTATTAACAACTTAACCGTTGCTACCTCATCATCAGAAGATATTTGTGAAAAATCAAAAGCGTAATTATCCTCTAAATCTTCTAATTTAGAAATTAAGATACCAAGTTTACGCAATTGGTCCAAATATTTCTGTGGAAAACTACCAGATACAACCGTTTCTTTAGTATCCAAATTCTGTAATTCATTAGTTAAATCTAATTGATTATCAACCGTTGTAACTTTAACTTCACCAGTTGATAGGTCAGCATAAGCTAAACTAAAAATATTTTTATGAGCCGAAATAGCGGTAATGTAGTTGTTTTCTTTACCTTGATCCGACTTATCCATGATTGTACCAGGTGTAACTACTCGAGTAACACCTCGTTTAACCATTTTGCCTTCAGCATCAGCAGGATTTTCCAATTGATCGCAGACAGCTACTTTATAACCTTTATCCACAAGTGTATCAATGTAACCTTCAACAGCATGATGAGGTACTCCACACATCGGAATGCCTTCATCGGCTTTTTTATTACGAGAAGTTAGGGTCAATTCGAGAATCTGTGAACCCTTAACAGCATCGTCATAAAACATTTCGTAGAAATCGCCAACTCGGTATAACAAAAAAGCATCTGGGTATTGTTTTTTATACTCCAGATATTGCTCCATCATTGGTGTCTCTTTAGTTTTTTGTGGCATTAGTACCCTCCACTTAGTTTAAGAATTTTTGATTGTTTGGTGTAATAACATAATTTTTAATACTTCTAGCATTATTTGTTTGATCGTTAATGTCAATGACAGCAAAGCCAATTTGCATACGACCTTCTTCGTCGACATCGAACTTGTTAGGTCTCTGCGTTAAGAAACGATTGATAATTGGTTCTTTTTTGTCGCCCAAAATCCCATCGTATGAACCCGTCATTCCTACATCAGTTATGTAAGCTGTCTGCTTGTTGATAACCTGTGCATCATTTGTTTGGACATGCGTATGCGTTCCACAAACTGCCGCAACACGACCTACCATATAATTGGCAAAAGCAATCTTTTCACTAGTTGTTTCCGCGTGAAAATCAACGAATTTTATAGCATCTTTATCCAAAGTTTTCAACAATTTGTCAGCTTCAAGGAATGGGTTATCGATCGGTTGCATTAAAGCAGTTCCCATCATATTAATAACATAAACTTTTTTTGAATTTACATTGATTTCGAGGTAGCCACGTCCAGGGACATGGTCGCCAGGAAAGTTATAGGGACGGAGAATATTCTTCTTCGGATCATCAATAAAGTCAAGAATTTCACGTTTATCCCAAGTATGATTTCCTCCCGTAACAACGTCAGCACCAGCTCGAGTGATCTTTTGATAATCAGGTTCTTTCGTACCCTTGCCACCAGCAGCATTCTCACCATTAACAATCGTTAATTGTGGCTTAACCTTCTTTTTAATTTCAGGTAGATACGTTTCTATAGCTTTAATGCCGACAGAACCAACGACATCGCCCACGAAGAGTATTTTCATTATATTTTTATCCCCAATCTTTACCTATGATATTGTATCAATATTGTTGAAAATAAAAAAGACCAAGCGAACGCTTGGTCGTATATTTTAATCTTCAAAGAAATCCTCGTCAATCTCAAAGAGATCTAAGTGCTTTTTTACTTGAACTCCAACGTGATATTGAAGCATTAAATTTGTTAGTTGTATTCCATCTATTAGTACAATCGAAAAATTTTTAGCAGTTGTCATTGCACTACTTGAAAAATGTGAAGTCGTAATAAAAACACCACGGTCAGCATGTACACGGGATAAGGCTCCATAGAAACCATCAATAGCTGGTCTTTGCACTACATTATCATCTTTATATCTTTTAGCTTGAAGATAAACTGTACTTGTCCCAAGTGGATCTTGATTAATAATTCCATCAATTCCACCATCATTCGTCTTTTGCGTAACTCTGGATGAACCATTTGGGCCTTTATATCCCATTTTAATTAACAATTTAACTACCAATTGTTCAAAAAAATTAGGATCAGATTCTTGAATCATCTTCAGAAGGTTAGAAGCAATCTTGTTATTGTATTTTTCAGTTACTTCACACAACTTATCAACAACATTGACGTCGGAATCGTTATCTTCTGCCTTCTCAGATACCTTTTCGTTATTTAAACCTGAAATTTCATTTCTCTTGATTAGTTCCTTCTGATGATTTTGATACTGAGGTAACGAATGAATCTTATTTCTAGTCAATTCTGAATCATTCAGTTTAAGTAAACTCATCCCCAAAGGAGAAATCTTATAAACACCCCTTGATGGTCTTTCAATTGCACCGGCAGTATAAAGCTCACTGATACACCACTTAGTCCGATCCTCTATCGTATTTGAAGAAGGATTATTTACATACACCGCTTCTCTCAACCTATCTGGTAAATCCAAAGAATCAGAAACCTGTACTGCTATTTTTTTCGATTCTTTTTCTAAATCATCGCTAAAATATCTTAAAATGATTGGTATCAGCGAATCCCACGTTGGTAATCCATGTTTACCCAATTTTAATTCTTTATAATTCATATCCTCGCCTACAACTCCCTAAAAATCAAAATCCCTAAAAGTAGCAATATCCATATTATATTCATTTTTAACAACATCACCAGTGTTTGTATTCTCGACCACGAAATAATACTTATCGCTATTGTCATATTGCTTATCTATCAAATTAAGATTCAAATCAATCATTCTATCTTCCACTTTGGCAGAAGTAAGATTGGCATTTACCGCAGTTTTTGCTGAAATCAGTTCACCTTTAACATCTTGGAAATAAACATTATAAACAGTAGGTCTATATGTAGAACCGATAGGTTTAGCTTGTAATAAGCGAATTGGTACTTCTAAGGACGTAATATTTCTATTAGTACTAATCAGCTGTAACTCAGCGTCCACGGCCTGAGATCTCTTAGAAGTAGTTTTTATTTCAAGTAAGGGCACTATCATCTCTTGTAATGAAGCTCCACCGTGAACATAATTAACCGATCCAGCAGATTTGAAGACACTAGCAGATTGAGGATAATAGACAAATCGATTATCGTCATTATTCAAAATATCAGCCAACTTTTGTTTACCGATTCCTGGTTCGGCAATTTGATTCTCTGTAACAATATACCGTTGGGATTTCAAATCATTTTGATCGACTTCTTCGGAAATTTTGTCAGAATCTTTCAAATTCTCATTTCGATAAATGTATCCATGATCAGCAGTTACATAAAAATGGTTAATACTATTTGTTCTTAATCGACCAATTAAATCCTTAATCTCCTTAATCGCATCGGCGGTTGCTTTAAAAGCATCGTCTTCTGTCTTCTTGTTATCCGCAATTGCATCAATCTGGTTATGATAAATATAGACAACTTCTTTACCTGCAAATAAGCCCTTAATTTCTTTGGAAGTCGCATCTTTTAAATCATCCAATGCATAAGCTGCACTATTAGGATTCTTAGAAATTAAAATTTGGGCTCTTTTTTCTCTGTTATTGGCCTCTTTGCCATCTACTAATAAGTTCTTACCTACTAACTTCAAATCATCATTTGGCAACAAAGATGGCATTCCCATGTAAGTAACTGATGGTAATCCAGAGATTAAATATCTCATTTTTCGTTCAGTTATTTGATCGTCCATAGAGAGCTCTCGTTCTAATTCCTTGGCAGCTTCAAATCTAAATGCATCTGAAATTATTACAACAATTCGGTTTTGCTCAGTTTCAATATAATTTTTATAGAAATCACGTTGTAAGTCACGGCTCGCTAAATTATGATAATTCAGTTTATCCGTCCATGAGAAATTATATGTATTTAAATATTCATTCGTATATGCCGTTTCAACTGCTTCTCTTGTCTTAAAGAATGCATCCGTTTTTGTTAAAGATTGATAACTCAATACAAAATGTCTGTAATACGTATCAATCAAATATCCTTCGTTCACATAATCACTTATCATACCCTCGGTACTATTAGATGTCTTACGCCCGATTGAAGATAATAATTTCCAGGCGTTTTGAAGCATTTGATAAAGTACCCGATATTCAGATACAAAATGCATCTCAAGACGTCTTTTGACCAATTCTGGGAAAGTAAGTCCATCAGTTCGACTATCAAAATCCTCATGTAACAATCGGTCCTGTTCCCATAACAAAATTTTGCGATCAAAAATACTAAAGACACCTGATTTTGACCATTGATCGACGTTAGTATTCTTCAATAAAGCATATTTATCACCATACTGGGCCCATACTTCATCAGCAATATCCCCAAACTTATCGCCATTATTGACATTACTACTGCTAAATGATCTCACAAATGTACTGACATTAGCATATTTCGATGATAGATCAAAATCACTAATACGATCCGGTATAGGAACATCCATCTGATGAAAGGCTTCTGTGATGAATAATGCTGAAGAAAGATTGAGCAAGTTAGGTTCTGACTCATTGTAATCAAACATCTCATTTGTATATCCCCAGAAATTATCTAATACATTATATTTAGCAAATTCATCTAGAGTATTTTTTTCATGAATACCGTTGCTCAATACAATCTGAAGAATATCAAAGAAATTAACATTAATTAGATTTGAATTAACTAAAGTAGCTAGAATACCCATTTCAGGATTTTTTTCGTAACTGTTTATATCATACTTTGAAAATTTCAATCTTCGTTCCTTGTTAGCGAAGAATTTAGCGTGTGTTTTAACAAAAGATTTTAAATTTTCGGGAAGTCCCAAATCACGGCGAATCATTTCTTGAGAATCTGCTGTAAATGTATCTGAATACAAAATAATATCCCGTAAATGATTGTCGTTTAAGGATGGTTGCTTATTTGGCGAGTAGACTAAATAGCTTTCATCACTCGGAGCGGACAATAACTTTAGTTTAAGTTTTAGTTGCTCTCCCCTATGTAAAATCACTACATTCGCAAGATTTTTTAATTCCGCAGTAATGTTATCTAGTTCATCAGCAAACTCTGCATTGTCGTCATACCAGAAAACAATGTGACTGCCATTTTTAAATTTTCTCTTTAAGTTATCGATAACTTGATTATTTTTGACATCAGCCATGCCAGTGCCTCTTTTCAATAAATACTATTAATTCAATGATACATTATTGAATTACAATATTAAATCCTCTTCTTTACCATAATTTATTTTCGTCCACTCCAAACTATAATCGTGGCGTTATTAAAGAGATTGTGACCAATATTGATGAAGCTGATTTTGATGTTTCTCAAGGTGGTCAGGTTGAGATTATTGGTTGGATTTATCAGTATTACAATACAGAACTACACGACGAAGTAGTTAACATAAGTGGCGGAGCTGTTAAAAAGAGTGATATACCTGCAGCGACTCAATTATTTACAACTGATTGGGTTGTTCGATACATGGTTGATAACTCCTTAGGCAAATACTGGTTAGAAAGACATCCTGAAAGTAAAATTAAGAATGATCTGAAATTCTTATTACCTGAAGAACTTTCGTTTGTGCCAAATGGTAAAGATATTCAAGATATCAAATTAATGGATAATGCAATGGGCTCTGGTCATATTTTAATTTATGCATTTGATGTTTTTATGAAAATATACCTTGAAGAAGGATATTCGGCTAGGGATGCCGCAGTAAAAATTATTACTAAAAATCTCTATGGTTTAGAAATTGATCAACGGGCTTTCCAATTAGCATCGTTTTCTTTAATGATGAAAGCAAGACAATATAATCGAAGAATTTTAAGAAATGCCGACGTAAAGCTCAATCTACATGTTTTCGTTGAAAGTGATGATATTGCCCCAGAGTTATTAGAGAAAATCCCAGATGATTCTAAAGAAGATCTCAAATACTTAATTGCACAGTTTAAAGATGCTAAAGAATTAGGATCAATTATTAAAATAGATAGAGATTATGATTTTGATAGACTCAGAAATGATGTTAATAATGTTTCAATATCAGGTATTGATCTTTATGGTATTCAAGAATCAAGGGATACCATTTTAAAAGTTATCAATTTAGCTGAGGATATGAGTAGAAAATACGAAGTTGTTGCCACTAATCCTCCCTATCTAAATAAAATGGATAAAGAACTAAAAAAATATGTTAAGAAATATTATTCTGATTATTCCGGAGATATGTTTTCAGTTTTTATCTATAACAATGTTACTTGGTTAGCACCAAGTGGATATTCAGCATATATGACACCATTTGTATGGATGTTTATTAAAACATATGAAAAGCTGCGTAATTATTTAGTACAAAATAAAAAGATCTCTAGTCTTATTCAAATGGAGTATTCTGCATTTGAAGAGGCAACTGTGCCAATTAATACTTTTGTTATTAAAAATACACCGTCAAATGATTCTGATGGTGCATATATTAAGTTATCTGACTTTAAAGGCGGTATGAAGACACAGAAAGAAAAAACGCTTGAGGCCATTTCAAATCCTGACTGTGGATACCTTTATCGAACTAATCAAGCGAACTTTTCTAAGATTCCTGGTAGTCCTATTGCTTATTGGGCAAGTAGTACATTATTTAATGATTTTGTTGTTGGTAAAAGAATGGACGAAATAGTCTCTCCAAAGGTTGGTCTTCAAACTGGTAATAATAATCTATTTATTAAATTATGGTTCGAAATAAGTAATAAAAAGATTAGTATGACATCAAAGTCAATCGAGGATTCTATAAAATCAAAGAAGAAATGGTTTCCTTACAACAAAGGTGGCTCATATAGAAAATGGTATGGAAATTATGATTACGTTGTTGATTGGGAAGATAATGGCTATAAAATAAGAAATTTCAAAGATAAGAATGGAAAAGTTAGATCTAGACCGCAAAATACAAATTATTACTTTCATGAAGCGATAACTTGGCCTAAAATCACTTCTGGAAAATTTAATGCTAGATATAGAATCTTTGGATCAATACATGATACTGCGGGAAATGAAGCTTTTACCAATAATCATGATAGATTAATTGCGGTTTTGTCTTTTTTAAATACGAATGTTGCACAATATTTGTTTGATACGTTAAATCCAACAATAAATTCACAGATTGGTGATTTTGCCAACTTGCCATTATTGGATCTCGATAATGAAGAAACCAATCTTGAATTAACAAATCAATTAATAAATATTGCCAAGCTAGATTGGGATTCCTTCGAGACTTCATGGGATTTTAAAAAACATCCTCTACTAAATCACATCGCTGATGATAAGCAATTATTCGATGCTAAATTATTGGAATCTGGTTACGTATGTGCCAAAATTGTGACAACTGTTCCGTGTGGAGGGCACAATAATGGTCAGTTATCGCAAAAGAGGAAACGTTTGGCAGTACGAAATATCATATAAAGATCAATTTGGAAAATATAAGAAGCTCCGTAAATCCGGCTTTCAACATAAGTCAGAGGCTATTTTAGCTGCCAGTCAAATACAAATTGAGCATCCTAATTTATCCAGTGCTAAATCGAGTGAAGAGCCTCTAGTTAGTTACTACAAAAGGTGGATCGTTATCTTTAAGAAAAATGTAGTTTCTAAAATAACTTATAATAAATGGTAGATTGTAAAATTAATCCGAAC
>NZ_AZDB01000015.1 GCF_001434585.1 Companilactobacillus crustorum JCM 15951 | reverse complement strand
TTCGGATTAAATTTGCAATCTACCAATTTAAAAAACAGATCTTTTATCTTTATTGCACATCGATTAAGTGTCGCAAAAAAAGTAGATTCTATTTTGGTAATGAATAACGGAACTATAGTTGAAGATGGTACACCTAAAGAACTTCTTCAAAAAAAGGGATTCTATTGGAAGTTTATGAATACATAATTAATAAAAATGACTTTATCTTTTAAATACATGAAGTAGACTCAATGAATTGGAGTTCAGTCTTCTAATCACATAATGTGGTTAGAAGACTTTTTGTGTATACTCAATTCTCATTCCGTAAGGAATTACAAAATATTTATTTACTAATTTAACTTTGAATTCTGAAGAGTATTTGATCATAAAAAAACGCCTTAAAATTGTTAGATTATGTCTAATAATTTTAAGGCGCTTTACTATAACACAAAAAGTCGTTATCTTTTTTTATATTTAAAATTGAACACTAACCAACAGTTACCTGGACCAGAACAAAAATTGAAACTAGCTCAACCGTAAAATCATTCTTAACCATTTATTGCTTAAAGCTTGAAAATTATGCGTAACATAAGTTCCAAATCATACTCACAGCGTCCCAACTATATTTCAATCTTTGTGAAAAAATGAATCCTTAAATAGAAATAATTCACGCTCTAACGAAATATTGCATAAACATACCAGCGATACTGAAATAAATTAAAACACTGGTTAAATCACTCAAAGTTGAAATGAATGGTCCACTAGCAACAGCTGGATCAAATCCAAAACTAGACATTAGCATTGGAATTAAACTCCCTGCTAAATTAGCTACCGTAATGGCAGCACACATTGCCAAGCCAATTACCATTCCTAAAACAAAATTATGCTTCCAAATTCCAACTAATAAACAAACTGAAATTCCCGTAACCAACCCGGTCACAAAACCGGTAATTAATTCTTTTCCAATCAGTTTAAAAAACTCATGACGATTAATTTCTTCAACAGCTAAACGTCTGACCGCCACAGCCAAACTTTGCGTTCCTGCATTACCAGCTGTACCAGTAATTGTCGAAATAAAAACTGCTAAAATACTAGCTTCAGCCAACAATCCTTCAAAATGGTTAATCAAGGTCGCCGTAATCATACTCAACAGCAACAAAGTAATCAGCCAAGGCAATCTCTTAGAAGCTGCCTTCAATGGACCATCGCTATTGGCCTCATCCATACTAACACCGGCCAAACCAGAGTAATCTTGTTGAGCTTCATCATCAATAACTTCAATAACATCATCAACCGTAACGATACCGACTAATTTGTTAGCATGATCGACAACTGGAACTGCCAAGAATTCATAATCTCTAAAAACTTGAGCAACTTCTGCTTGTTCAGCATCAACATTGACTGTAATAATATCGCTATTCATTTTTTCGCTTAAAGTATCATTATCATCTAACAAAATTAAATCACGCAATGACATGACACCTACTAAATCTTCATGACTATCCAAAATATAAATATAATAGATTGTCTCTGCTGTCTTGGCAAATTTCTTCAGAGCTTTAATGGCCTCAGCAGCAGTCTCTTCCTCGTGAAATTCAACATAGTCGGTTGTCATAATACCACCGGCTGTTTCGGTATCGTAATGCAATAATCCACGTAGATTATTAGCATCATTTCGTGGCATTTGTTCCAAGAAACGATCGACATCAACCTTATCTAAATGTTCCAAAACATCGGCAGCATTATCATCGTACATGTCATTTAACATTTTAGAAGCGTAGCTTAAATCCATTTCTTTTAACAATTCTGGAATCAAAGGATTGTCATCTTCAATGGTATCGAACATATCTCCCATTTCATCTGGTTCCAAAATTGAATAGAGTGTTGTTCTCTCAGCTTTATTTAGCGTGAGGTAAAAAGTACTCTGGTCATAAAAATGCATATCCAAATAGGTTTTTCGAAATCGCTTCTTATCACCATTATCAAGATAATTTTTTAATTGTGAAAATTTATCTTGGAGTCTTTTTTCATTTTCATCCATTCTTCTCACCCCTTAGCACACTATCTAACATTACCATATCTTGTGGCAATGGCGCCTTTAATTTTAATAACCTTTTAGTAACAGGATGAACAATGTTCAAACGATAACAATGCAAAGCCTGTCGAGGCATTCGTTCGTCAATCTTTTTGCTATACATATCATCCCCAATAATAGGATGACCAATAGCTGTCAAATGAACTCGAATCTGATGGGTTCGACCAGTTAAGAGTTTTAATTTTAACAAACTAGCACACGGATATCGTTTAACTGTTTCATACAAAGTCTTTGAATCTTTCCCCTGTTGATGATCAATATTCCGCATATAAAAAGCTCTAGGATCAATACCAATAGGTAAATCTATTAACCCCTCGCTGGGCTCAACCTGACCGTAAACCATTGCTAAATAGAATTTTTGAAAATCTTCTGTATGCAAAATTTGATCTAACAACGAGTGAGAATAAGATGTCTTGGCAAAAACCATCAAACCAGAAGTATTTCGATCTAACCTTGTTACTAAATGAATAGAACTATTCTCTTTTTTTGCAATCAAATAAGCCTTCACTAAGTTAGCCATTGTTTGACTATCCTTAGCCTTAGCTGGCAAACTAGCAATACCTGCCGGCTTATTCACAACTAATAAATAACTATCCTCATAAATAACATCGATCTTTCCAGGCATAGGAACAATCAAATCTGAGGGCTCTTCTACGTTCAAAACAACCAATAAATTATCGCCATCTTTTAATTTAAAATCAAAATGACGCTGTTTATGATTAACAAAAATCAGTCCACCCTTATTTTTTAAATTGTGTAACTGACTAGAGGAAAATTTGTGTTGGACTAAAAATTTACGGACTGTCTTCTTATCATTACTATCAATCGTGAACTTTAAAAAACGGTTATTTTTGTTCATCTTGACCCAAAAAGGCTGTTTCTACTCTAGTCCAGAAGTGACGATGACGATATTGAGCAAATTGAGCTCTTTGATAATTAAGTTTAATCGTTATTTTTTTTACATTCTTTAACTTAGTCGTAATTCCATCACAACTAATAACATAATCATCAGCTGTTTGTGGATAAAGATCCACCTGTTGATTGTGCGGAATAATAATTGGCGAAGAGATTGTTCGATAAACACGATTATTGATCGAAGCAATCTCGATCATCTGAAAAACACTGATCTTAGGATGAATTAATGCCCCACCTACTGATTTAGAATAGGCAGTCGATCCTGTTGGCGTTGAAAAACATAATCCATCGCCACGAAAACTTTCGAAAAATTCTTTGTCCAAATCGACTCGTGTTTTCATGGTCAAGGAGGACAAACGTCTCACCACAGCTTCGTTGATTGCAATACCATGGAACAGAGATCCTTCTTTGTTTTCTACCATTACATCTAACAATGGATAACTAGTTGAAGGGATATTATCCTGGCATTCAATAATTCGCTTAGCCAGCTGATCGATCTCTGTATCAGTCCAATCAGAGTAAAAACCTAAGTGACCCGTATGCAAGGCCAAAAATTTCACTTTATCCAGATGTGCCGCATAAGCATGAAAAGTACTTAACAGCGTTCCATCGCCACCGACACTGATAACCAATTGGGGGTCGCGTCGATCTAGAATTAGACCCGCATCTAAAAGCTGACTGCGCAACTTATTAGCCGCTGCAACTGATTTTTCTTTACTATTATTATTAATCCATAATTTCATTATTTATTGTGCTCCGTAGGGTTATTTAAGTCGCGTTTTCGATCTGTAAAGTATTGCTGTGCATCTTGTATTTCTTCTCTAATTTTAGACATCTCTTCATCCAACATAAAGGAGGCTTCAGCTGCTCGTTTCAAACGTTCATTGATTTCTTCTGGAAAATCCCCTTGATACTTATAATTAAGCGAGTGTTCAATTGTTGACCAAAAGTTCATTGCTAAAGTTCTAATTTGAATCTCAGCTAAGATATTTATTTGACCATGTGCTGTTTGAATTGGATATTGAATAACCACATGATAAGAACGATAACCACTAGGTTTACTGTTGGCAATATAATCACGCTCTTCAACCACCTGCATATCTTCTCTAATATGAAGTAATTTTGCCACTTCATAGATATCCTCAACAAATTGACACTGAATTCTAATTCCGGCAATATCTTGCATATCCTGCTTTAATAATTCTTCGCTGATAAAACGCCGTTGCATTTTTTCCTTAATACTATCAACTGTTTTGACACGTCCAGTCACAAATTCAATTGGAGAATGTTCATTTTTTTCGAGAAATTCTTTTCGTAAGTTTCTAAATTTAATTTTTAATTCATCAACTGCTTGTGAGTATGGTATCAAAAATTCATTCCATTTAATTTCTGACATAGTAACCTCTCTTTACTTATTTAATATATCGTATATTCAAGAAAGATTCACTCAATTCTGAATATTAGGTACGTGAGTTTTATAATTTTACCTTTTTGAAAATTGTTGGTAGAATGACTATGCAACACAGAGATGGAGGGAATCAAAATGTGGGAAGTATTCTTATATATTAATCCCTTATGTTCGTATTGTTTAAATGTGGAACAAAGTATCATTGACTTCACTAGAAAACACGACATTGACACACAATATCATTTCGTACCTAATTATAATATGGCTACAATTAATGATTACATGAATTTAAAAGGATTTAAAATCTCCGATATTGAGGAACGTAATAACGCATCTCAGGAAGTTATTGAAGCAGCTAAGCTCTACAAAGCCGCATCCTGTCAAGGTAATAAAAAAGCCCGTAACTTTTTAATGAATCTTCAAGAACAAGTTAATGTTTTAAATAATCCCTTTGATGATACCACTATCAAGCGCGCTATTAACAATAGTGGGCTTGACTACAAAGCAATTCTAGCTGACAAAGACAGTCAATGCGTAGTTCAAGGACTAAAACGTGACCAACAATTGTCAATGGAAATGAACATTACTAAAGCTCCCACAGCCGTAGTCTTTGACTGTGACAACGAAGAAAAACCGGGTGTCATGATCAATGATTTTGGCAGTTCAAATAACCTAGAGGATATTAACAATAATATCAGTGCTTTACTTGAACGAGAACTTCCTCAAACGGAAAGTTATGTCAATACAAGTACCGTCATTAGCTTAGATAAATTCCGACGGTAAAGTCAACTTTCTAAATAGACAATATTACATAAGCACAAGGAAAGTCGAATAAATATATTTGGCTTTCAGTATTAACCCAATAAGGCGACATCTTATCAAATAAGATGCCGCCTTTTATTGCGCTAGTTTATTTTTCTTTAACATAATTTAGTAGTGGCTGCGAAAGAGTTTTTTTAGTTTGTCCACAGACCATTTGCCACGCTGGATACTCATAAATTGGCTTTATCGGTGGGAAGCTTCTTTTGCTTAAATAATCTTCCACCGTCAACTGATGCTGCTGATAAAAAGTCATTTTTAATTTTTGCGATCTTGAATCGTTCTTTCGTCGTAGCTTTTCTATCAAATAAAGGTTCATTGCTTGAGCTTCAATTTGATAATATTGTGGTTGAAAGTCAAAAATTTGATTAAACTCTTCTTTTGAAAATACCTTTAATTCAAAGTAAATTTTATTAAATGGTCCGAGAAATTTTATGTGATGGAATAAGGATAAATGGCCTCTTTTAGCATCTAGCATTAATATATAAAAGCCCCACTTTTCATTAAAATCAATGAATTTCAGATGTTCGTGACGAATTGAAGCAGCTAAATAATCATCGCCCAAAATCCAATAGCTAGTCATTCCAATACTACGATACCCGGCTATTCGTTCAGCAAGAACCTTAATGTTAATTTTGGCACATTGATATTCCAATGCTATTTGTCGATCAACTAAGATATCTGGACGTTGCTTGATTTTTGGCAAATAAACTTCTAGCTCTAATTTCTTTAATGGTAATTTTTGAAGCGATGAAAATAATAAACTTTTCCCCAACTTATGAACGGGTCTTTCGTTGACCTCATTATCCTTTTGATTGAGATGTCGAAAGTATTTTCGAGCGGCCGTTGCAATTAATTTTACTTTATCTTTGCACCGACAACAGTAATATATCTGATTCTCAAGTGCGTCTTTTACATAAACTAATGTCCCTTTTTTATTCAGAGCAGCATACATTTCTCTATCACCTCTAAATAAAACTACGAAAAAAAGTTCCAAGCAAAGAAATTAATCTTTACTTGAAACTTTTTTAAAATAAGCTATTTACCAAAATAATATCTTGTTAATTCCAAAGCTGTCTTTGACATGATCTGTTTACCATATTCTGACAAAACAGCTGCTGTAACTTTAGTCTTGAAACTATACTCACTAAGCAGTGCCAACACATCGCTATAAGTCATTTCATGCATCTCATCTGTAAAGAGAATAAGTTGCAAGTAATATTTATTATCGTATTCCCAAAGATTTGAAATTCCACTCTCTAAGCGTAACAAGTTAGCTAATTGAACGTAATCTTCAAAATCTTTGAATTCGACAATAACTGTCTTTGTAGGTGTATCTGGGTCATTCAAATATGGTGCTGTTTCGCTATCATATTCTTCAGTTCCAACTTTTTCATCATCCAAATTACTATTATTATCATTATTACCAACTGAATCCTGTAGCCCATTCAATGGCAATGAACCTGTACCCTCAGAATCATCACTCTTACTAATCAATAACTCCAAACCTTCTTTGTTTGGCATTATTTGGAAAGTAACAGGTTCATTATTTGTAAAAACATGATCCTTATCAACTTCATCCAAAATACTATAGAAGAACGATTCAATTTGTTTTTTGTTGCCAAGCAAATCTAGTACTGTTACCCCACGCTCTTGTAAATCCTCTGTACTAAGAATGACTCTGATTGTATTTTCATTAAGTCGATCCATTTCCATCATAGTCACCTCAATTCTGTATCTACATTTTAACAGTCTCAAAAACTATTTCAACTATCTCATATCGATATTACGAGTCATTAAATTAATATACTAAACGTAGCAAGACTAGTCAAAAAATAACTCCTACAGAATCTAAATGCTATTAATCAAAGTCCAATTAAGTGTTGTTGAATAATGTCCACTGACAATATGTTTATCATTAGCCAGATTTAACAATATTCCCTGATCTTTATCCCAATCAATTGAGCTTGGTCCATTGGGCAGACTGCCGCTATAAATTTGGTATGGATCCGTATCTAAAATCTGATCGCTTTTTCCAGCTTCTCGATAAATTAAGACATTGTTCATCGTATTTAGTCCATCGTCACTAGTTAATGGTGCTGCTAAAGATACTGCCAAAGTTAATGTAACTGGTCCTGCAGGATTGTTATTATTATCGAATCCTACAACCATTGAATTTTTGCGTGGAGCAACTTGTGAAACATTATTAACAGTTCCAAAATCAATATCAGGAACTGTCATCTTAATATCAATTTTAGGTTGTTGCTGCCAAACAAAAGTAGTGACTGGATTGCCAACGGTTGAAAACTTTTCTGAAATATCAGTATTGGAGTATAAATCCCCTACTGGAGCATGATCAGTTCCACCGCTACTCTCATCAACCTCTTGCCAGTAAGAACTAATAGCTTTATATTGCTCAGTCGTACTTGGATCAAAAATTCCCGTTCCCGCCACCGGACTAGGAAGATTCTGATTAGTGCTGTTCAATGCACTATTCCAAATCATTTTTGGACCCAATTGACTTTCCAAAGATTACTAGTAACAGATCCAAATAGGTAACTAATATCGGTTGCCTTGGTCGTATCAAAGTTTGATATATCCAAAGTCCTAAGATCAGCCATTGAATTGAACATGGCATAAAAGGTCGTGACTTTTGAAGTATTCCATTTCGATAAATTCAAATTCTTCACAGATTTTTCCCCGAAAAATGTTTCATACATATTAGTAGCACTTGATGTATTCCAATTTTCAATTGGTAATTCAGTAAACTCGGAATTATAAAACGTCATATAAAATCTGTTAACTTTCGAAACATCCCAATCATTTATTGGAAGTGTTGCTACTCCCGTAATTGCAGAAAAAGTTCTTGATAAATCGGTAACCGATGAAGTATTCCAATTCTTGATTGGGCTATAATCTTTGACACCGCAGCCGTCAAAGGTATTTGCCATGCTTTGCACTTTAGAAGTATCCCAATCAGCTACATTCAAACCATCAAAATTCGGCAAAGTCGTATTTTGAAACATGCTACTAAAATTCGTTGCGGAGCTAGTATCAAACGTTCCAATAATTTTTTGCAATTTAGATGTGCCAGCAAAAAGAGACTCAAAATTTGTTACATTGGAAGTATCATATTGGGACAGATCTATAGTTCCAAATCCCGTTCCAGAAAACATGGCATACATATTAGACGCTTTTTTAGTAACTAATGTTTGGTATCCAAGTAAGTTATCTTCATTGAGTAATTTATCATATCGAAACATGCTGCTAACCCCTGACAGGCTAGATGTATTCCATTTTGATAGATCTAACGATGTTAAATTTTTACATCCGTTAAACATAGAACCCATGTTAGTAACATTTGAAACATCCCAATTATTTACAACTGACAAGTCGCTGTCTGTCACATTGTAAAACATTGAATCCATATTGGTGACTTTAGAAACATCCCAATCGGCAATATTTTTAACCTTATCAATATTGCTGTCGCCCGAAAATAATCCAGTCATATCAGTAACATTTGACAAATCCCAGTTGCTCAAATCAAGTGAATTGAATTTTACATTTTGGAACACGTACGCTAAGCTTGTTACTTTTGAAATATTCCAATTTTTAATATCATCAGGGTCAGTTTTAGTAAAATCATTATCCTTAAATATTGAATTCATATTAGTGACTGAACTTACATCGAATTTATTTAAACCAGTAATTTTCCCTGGTACTGAACTAAACATACCAGTCATTGACGTTGCTTTAGATGTATCAAAACCTGATACATCTAAAGCTTGTAATCCTAAGTCTCCAGAAAACATCGAACCAAATAAAGTCACATTCGACGTTTTAAATTTTGACAAATCTAGACTTGTTAAAGACTTATCATTATTAAACATGCTTGTCATTGTGGTACAAGCACTCGTATCCCAAGTATCTAGTCCAATGATTTGAGTCAATTTAGCGTCATTATAAAATAAAGATGCAAATGTTTGGGAAGTCGAAACATCCAAATTAGTCACATCAATTGTGATCACATTAGGAAGGTTGGAAAATACGTTATTACCATCGGCAACACCTGCTGAAGATACACTATCGTATGACCCTAGGATTACTCCTGGTTCAACATACACACTCTTAATAGAACTTGCATAACTACTCCAAGTTCCTAATCCATATACTAATCTACCGGCATGAATCGTTAGCTTGCCATTACTATCGATATCCCAATTGCAAGTTCCATCTACTCCACTCTGAGAAACTGTTGCAATTGATACTGGCATAATATTGTCAGTTAAATTGCTCATCGGAAAAGTGATTGCTGCAGAGTTTGAATTTAAGACACTCTGAATACTATTAGTAGTCTCTGCTCTGACTTCATAACAGTTCTTGAGGCAAAAGCCTACCCCCAAAGCAAAATTGCATGTTAAAAATCCTATACCTACTCTAACCCTGCGTAAACCAAGTCTTCTTTTAATCTCCAACATGATTTTTCTCCTAAGTATATATCTTTCAAAATATAGTATATATACCATAATGTTTAATTATGAATCTTTTTATGCAAAAATATTTTTCTTAATATGATTATTAATAAAAAAAGATGCCTATAATACCGATAATCCTCGGTAAATAAGCATCTTCTTTTCTTTTAATTTATTCTACAAAAAAAGACCACTTCCGCAAGAAAGTGATCTGGTATATTTAAAATCCAGCCATTAATTGAGCCTTTTGAAGTTCCATGGTTCTAACACTTCTAGGCAAGAATCTTCTAATTTCGTCTTCATTAAATCCAACTTGGAGACGTTTGTCATCCATAATAATAGGACGCTTCAACAAGCCTGGGTTACCTTGAACTAGGTCTAACAATTGATCAATTGTTAGATTATCTAAATTAACCTTAAGGTTTTGGAATGCCTTTGAACGAGTAGAGATAATTTCCTCTGTTCCGTTTTCAGTCATTTGAAGTACTTGTTTGATTTCTTGCTTATTTAAAGGTTCTGAGTAAATGTTTCTTTCTTTGTAAGGAATGTCATGATCTTCGAGCCAAGCCTTGGCTTTACGACATGAAGTGCAACTTGGAGATGTATAAATGGTTACCATATATAATCTCTCCTTTCCTGTGTAGTATCAAACTCTTTAAACACAATAATATTGTAACTTATTACACTTATAAAATCTATAGTTTTTTTATAAAAAGTTACGAATATTTGTTCTTAAATCGTCATTTTGTGAAAACATGTACCCGCCAAATAGCCTTCTATGTAAAAAAATCACAAATTACATAAATAATAATTTATTTGTTTCATTAGTTATAGTTTATAGTACTTTTGCTGCTAAATTTGTCCTAATGTATCAATCTTAGATATTAATTTCTAATCCTTGAAAGGCATTAACTACTGGAACTTCTTCAGCATACTTTTGTGATTGCTTTAACATAGTCTCAGCATCTACCGTTTGTGGCAAGTGGCTAATCATTAAACGTTTTACGTTAGCCTCTTTAGCCAAGGTCCCGGCTTCTTTAGTATTAAGATGCGCTTTACGACCAGTAACATCCTCTGGGAAATTAGTATCAGCTATCAACAAATCTGCACCTTTAGCAAAATCAACTAACCCATCAAAGTAAGTTGTATCAGCCGTATAGACGAGAACCTTGCCATCTTTATCAGTAATTCGCATTGCGTAAGCTGGTACAGGATGAACTGTGCGCAAGAATTCAAATTTCAGACTGCCAATCTCTATTGGTTCATAGTCGTTATAAGCTATTCCTTGCGTGGCATTTTCAACTGTCAATTGCGAATAGTTGACAAAATCTTGAGTATGACCATAAATAGGAAGTGGATCTTCCTTCTTAGCAGCGAGCCATTCGTACTGCAAAACGCCAACATCTGCTGTATGATCATGGTGATAGTGAGATAGAACAACCGCATCCAAGTCTGTTGGCTTCATGTAATTAGAGAGGGCATTTAAAACACCACTACCACAATCAATTAACATTTTTTTACCATCAGCTTGTAATAGATAGCCGGAAGTTCCGATTCCATCATAGGGATATCCACCATAAAAACCTAAAACTGTAACTAACATAGAAAACCTCCAAAAAAATTTAAATTGAAAGGATTTCAATAATTATGAACATAACATTAAAGCTAGGCACATATAATTTTTTAAAGAGTCAGTTAACTTCCACTGACACTTTATTAAAACCCTTATTTCATGCTAACGCAGACCATCTTTTAATAAAAAATTTATCAACATTTGCACAATATCGTAGTATCAGTGGCGTTTACGATCCCAAGAATAATTTATATTCTTTGACCTATCTCAAACTTAATGCTGATCAGGCCAAGTTATTCGAAGATAAATTATTCGGGTCCCACCAATACTCCTTCAATTCTACATCAACCGCTGTCTTACAAAAAAGGGAAAGTCCACGTGAATACTTAATTATTCGTACTTTTAATGAAACTAGTCAAATCAAGGCTTGGGAAAAAATGCTGCAAAATGAGATTCAAAAGCAAATACAGGGTACTACTGAAGAAGATTTTGGCTTCTTCTCCAAAGCTTATTCGCTTATAGATTAAATTTTTGCTTCACGCCCCGCCAAGATACTTTGTAACTAATCAATCCAAAGAGTGCATACAAAACAATATAGCCACCGTATATCAAAATAATATTTTTCGATATGTGCCGGCCAAAATCAAACATAGCAATGGCGGCAAATGATTGAATCAGTGCAAAGACAATTGGTATCAAGAAGGTCAGTGTGTTCTCACGAATAATTATCTTCTTGACTTCAGTCTCTTCAACGCCAATCTTTTGCAACGTTCGCAATTGATTCGATTGATAATCATCCCGCAATAAGATTCGCAATGTTAAGACGCTGCCTAGAGCTATCAATAGAGCCACGCTGTACAAAGCTACAATAAATAAATAGAAGCCCCCACCTTGTTTAAAATGTTTTTTAAGGCTTCCCTGACGTAAGAATCCTGCCTGAGTATAGGTTGATGCCGCATACTTGTTGGGTTCTTTTTTCATGACTTTAATTGAGGAACGTGAAAGCGACGATTTGAAATCAACCTTCATGTAATAGGCATCCCGATAGCTATTTAACTTTTGTAGCTGCGAATGGCTTAACCGATCGCCCTTTTTGAAATCCCAACCGTAAAAAGTATCCTTTACCTCGGCTGGCATACTCTGATAATACTTGTTAGGTACAATCATCATTGGTCCAAAGTGCATCGAACTACCATAAGGGAACGAATAACCTACTTTAGCACTCTGAATCATAGGAGCATTTTTAACTTCAATATCGTGTTCCTTTTCTTGATTTCCATACATTACAGAAGATTTATAATCAATTTTTAAAAATTGATGACTATTAATATTGCTGTTACCTTTACGCATTCTTTTAGGCAATGATTTATATGCCGAATATGACATAAAGGTCATAGGCTGGCGAATATACGATTGACTAGATTTGCTGTAATAAGAGACCAAATTGATCTTAACTGCCGTTTTATAGGTTCCTTTAACTTTGGCATCGTTCTTCTTGAGTTCTTCTCGAATAACTTTGACTGTATCCTCGTTTGCTGCTAATTCAAATGGATAAGCGCTATTGTAGTTTTGATGAACTGCTTGATAGCCAAAGTAACAAAAGGTCAACAGTGCCAAGGCCAAGGCTGATAATTCTGTTACGAACCAGAGAATTGAAATATTTTGAAAAAGTCGTTCTTTCATATACTTAAAGGAAAAAATATTGATTCCTGAATATGCTACTGAATGAATTTTTTCCATAATATTTAGAACTGATGGCAAAAAGCCATAATAAACTAAATATGTTCCCAGAATATCGGCACCCATAATATAGCCAATTTCCATCATTGGTCGCGATGAATAACTGACCGTATGCATATCCTTGAACAAACAAAGCGTACAGACTTGAGCTGTCAGCAATAAAACAATTCCAAAAACACCTGCAGGAATCTTCAGCCGCCAACGTGTTTTAACGGAATTCTTTCTTTTTTTCTTCTGTAAAATCCGCATCGTTTTTACGGCATTAATAACGCTCAAAATTAAAGTTGAGCCTATAAATAAAGTAAACAATTGCCCAATATTTTGTAAACCAATATACATTTCAAAATTAAGTCGAACTTGCATTAAATAAAATAGCAACATTCCCATAAACTTTTGGAAAACAAACATAAATATTAGCCCAATTATCCAAGCAATTGCCTGAACGATTACTGTCTGAATAAATCCAATAGCCACGATCACCCATCGTTGCATACCTAATTTTTCAAAAGTTAAAAATTCATTTCGTTGCTGCTTGATAAAAAAACCACCGACATAAATCATATAGACGAAAGCACAAAGGGCAAACAAGCCACTCATCATTGCCGTAATATCGTCGATAAGCGTGTCCCACCATCTTAGAGCGTAGTGTAAAGAAGGATTATCGCCCATTGATAGCAATATTCCAAAAACGCCAATCGCAAAACTACAAGCCAAAATATAGATTAAATAGCTATCGCGCATATTTGATAAACTACGTTTAATAATTTTTTGATACATTAAAATAGTCCCCTCCACCAATGGTACGTTGCATATTGATGATCTGTTCAAAGAATTTATCGCGATTGCCTGGATTAACGATCTCTGAGAAAACTACCCCATCTTTAATAAAAACTACTCGACTGCAATAACTGGCTGTGAAGGCATCGTGGGTAGCCATTAAAATTGTTGTTTTCTCTTTTTTATTAATCATCTGCATATAATTTAAAAGAATCGTCGCTGATTTAGAATCTAAACTTCCGGTTGGTTCATCTGCAAAAAGTATTTCAGGACTATTGATCAAAGCTCTAGCTGCAGCTACGATTTGCCTCTGGCCTAACGATAATTCATCAATTGCACGTTTTGATAATTTTTCAATATTCAGCAGCTGCATCATATAATTAAATCGTTCTTCAATCAGCTTCTTGTTGGAACGATTCAATGCCAGCGGCAAAATCACATTTTCTTTAACATTTAAAGAATCTAACAGTTCAAAACTCTGATAAATAAATCCCATTTTGTTGCGACGATACTTTGCCTGTTCACGATCATGCATTTGCGTTATATCTAAACCATCAATAATAACTTGACCATGATCAGGCCGCTCATTAGTAGAAATCATATTTAACAAGGTCGTTTTTCCAGCACCAGATGGACCCATAATTCCCATAAACTCGCCATGCTCAACTTTTAAGCTGATATCTTTAATGGCATGGACTGTACTTCTTTTCTTTCCAAAATCTTTTGAAATGTTCTTTACGGCAATTTGCACAGTAATTTCTCCATAATTAATTAATTATTGTTATCATATTGTATAGTGTCTTTATTCTAGCACGGAGGAAATTTTATCATGGCTAAAATTATGATTATTGAAGATGATGTCTCTATCTCCAAACTAATCAGTGAAAATCTCGAAAAATGGCAAATGGATTCATATATTACCAAAGATTTTAATAATATCATTGATCAATTTAATGAATATAAACCAGACTTGGTTCTATTGGATATTAATTTACCCATCTATGATGGTTACTATTGGAATCAAGAGATTCGAAAAATCTCAAAAACTCCTATTATTATTATTTCATCACGTAATTCTAACATGGACCAAATCATGTCAATGAATATGGGTGCAGACGATTTTGTTGAAAAACCTTTTTCAGTTGATATCTTAGTGGCTAAGATCAACGCGCTCTTACGTCGCACTTACGATTTCACTAAGAGTGCTAGCGACACAGTTGAGCACAACGGTTTGAAACTTAACCTTTCTAGTGGAACTGTCGAAATCAACGATCACAAAATTGATCTTTCTAAAAATGAATATAAATTATTGCAACGGCTTCTCAAGGATCAGGGCAAAATTGTCACTCGAGAACAACTTTTGAATTTCATGTGGGACGACGAACGTTTCGTAGATGATAATACCTTAACGGTTAATATCAATCGTCTCCGTGGAAAAATCGAAAAATATGGTCTCAAAAATTATATCGTCACTAAAGTTGGTCAAGGATACATCATTCCTTAATGAGGTAAATTATGACATTTCTAAAATATTTACGCGATCACATCTATTCAATTATTATTGTTTTGATAGGGATGACTTTTGTAGAATTAGTCTTCTTCCTAGATCCGCGTGTCCATTTTCACATGGGAACTCTCATCTATACATGGATTCTAGCTCTAATTTTTTTAACCGCTAATTTGGCCATTTCTTATATTCATAAAAAAAATTGGTACAAACAATTAGATAACTATCAAAATGATCTTTCTAAAGAACTATTTGGTGCCAATAACAATGAACAAAAATTTATTCAAAACAAAATCAATAATATTTCATTGGAATATCGTAACGAATTAACTGAACTATATCAAAATCAAAAAGATCAGCGTGAATACACTGAATCTTGGGTCCACGATATTAAAGTACCTTTGGCAGCTTTAAAGTTATCTCAAGATGATGAGCTAGACAAACAACTAGTTGCTGAAGAATTGGATCAAATTGATTATTTAGTGGATCAGGCTCTTTACTTTGCTCGTTTAAATAATTTTTCAAACGATTATTTGATTCAAGAACAAGATTTAAATGATATTGTTAAATCCTGTATCAGAACTAACAAACGACTTTTTATCAGTAAACGTATTGGAATTGATTTAAATGTTACCAACAAGAAAGTTCTAACTGATGAAAAATGGCTCAGTTTCATCATTAATCAAATTCTTTCTAACAGTCTAAAATATACTGACCAAGGTGGCAAGATTTCAATTTTTTCAACTACAACTGATAATAATATTGCTTTGCACATTAAAGACAACGGTATCGGAATTGTCGATCAAGATATCAAACGAATCTTTAATAAAGGTTTTACCGGTAGCAATGGCCGTAAATCTGGTAGTAAATCTACTGGAATGGGACTGTATTTAGTTAAGAAAATGACTGACAAGTTAGGTCATGCTATCCGCGTTGAATCGCAACTTAATGAAGGTACAGAAACCATTATTACCTTTCTTGATTTGCCATATTATAAATAAACTAAAACACCCATAAGCAAAAAGCCCATGGGTGTTTATTCTTTATCATTGCTACGAGTATTCAACAATATAAACTCAACTCTTTTCTGAGTGCATCTAAAGATACATCTTGTGGATTATCTCGATATTCTTGAAGCGACTTCTCATAAATTTGATTATCTAAATCGTCCTCTATCTTTTCAATTGCCACTGAGCGCAAGAAATCCGACGCACTCATATTTTTAGATTTAGCATAATTTTTAATTAGTTTTTTATCCTGACTACTTAAGTAAAGAGAGATTGTTGCCATTTCCTGTCACCTGCCCTTATAATCACATATAGTCTATTATGTTGCATTATTTTTTTCAACATTTAACGCTTTTTAGATACATTTTTTGATAATTATTATTCTGTTATTTGATTAATTACTATTCAATTTTAATATCTTTTTGCACAAAAATAATTTATATTATAAAAGAATATTATTTTAGTATTAATCGATTTTATTCAGCAAAAGCAAAGTAGGCTCAAATGACTTTTAACATCTAGTCATTTGAGCCTACTTTTATATATTTAAAATTGATATACAACTTAAATTACATTTTTAATGTTAATGCGTTAATCGCAACTACTACCGTTGAGAGCGACATAACAATTGCCCCAACAGCTGGACTCAAAACGAAGCCTACTCCAGCGAGAATTCCAGCAGCCAATGGAATAGCTATAATATTATAGCCTGCTCCCCACCACAAATTCTCAACTGTCTTGCGATAAGTATTGTGCGATAACTTCAAAAACTTGATGATATCACTTGGATCACTATTGTATAAAACCACATCTGCTGAATCAATCGCTACATCGGTCCCGGCTCCAATAGCAACACCAATAGTTGCAGAAGCTAAACTCGGTGCATCATTGATTCCATCACCAACCATCAAAACATGATGTCCTTGAACCTCTAATTGCTTGATAACTTGATGCTTGTCTTCGGGTAATAATTCGGCACGAAATTCGTCAATGCCCATCTGTTTAGCCATTATAGCCGCAGCTTCCTTATTATCCCCCGTCAACATAATTGGCGTGATATTTCTTGATTTTAATTCTTTAATAAATTCAATCGTATTCTTTTTAATACGATCACCTAAGGCAACAAATCCTAAAACTTTTTGATTTGAAACTAAGTAACTAATTGTATTGCCCTTATCCAAATATGTTTGAATGTATTTCTTATCTAAAGTGATTTTATGTTCATTTAAGTATTTCATGTTGATCAAATAATAATCTTGATTATTTAATGTTCCACTCATACCATAACCCTTAATTGCCTGAATATTATCCAAAACAATTGGTGTTGCCTTTTGATCTTTAGCATATTGCACTACACTGCTGGCAATGGGATGACTAGAGCCGCTTTCAATTCCAGCAATAATTGCCAATAACTTTTGATCATCAATCGATTCATCAATACTTTGAAGTCCATTAACAGTAAACTTTCCCTCAGTCAAAGTACCAGTCTTGTCCATTGCTACATAATCAATCTTGCGACTATTTTCCATAGCCTGATTATTACGAATAATCAAACCATTAGTTGCTGCAATTGAAGTACTGCGCGACATAACTAACGGAATAGCTAATCCTAAAGCATGTGGACAAGCAATAACTAAAACAGTTACCAATCGATTCAAAGCTGTATTCATATCACCGAAAATCAACCAGTAGACAAAAGCAATAATCCCGACTGTTAAGGCGGCATAGAATAACCAGCCTGAAACACGATCAGCCAACAATTGCGACTTAGAACGACTACTCTGTGCATCAGAAACTAATTTACTAATTTGAGAAAGGTAACCCTCTCCTGCAGCCTTATCAACTTTAATTCTAATAGTACCCTCACCGTTGATAGAACCACCGACTACCTTACTGCCTAATTCTTTTTTGACCGCTTTAGACTCACCAGTGATCAAAGATTCATTGATGTAACTTTCGCCGCTAATAATATATCCATCCAATGGTACGGATTCACCAGCTCGAATTTCAACAATATCGCCAGCTTTTACCATAGAAATATCATGATCCATTGTCATATCGTCATGTACCATATGAACTTGATTAGGTACTAAGGAAGCAATCTTTTGCAAAGCATTGCCGGCACTCATGGTTGATTTCATTTCGATCCAATGACCTAACAACATAATCACGATCAAGGAAGCTAATTCCCAGAAAAAGTCCATCACATGCGTGGAAGATTTCAACAAATTATTTTCTACAAAGGCATATAAACTGTAGATATAAGCTACACTAATTCCCATTGTAATCAATGTCATCATTGCTGGCTTCTTTTCAGCCAATTCGCCCCGAGCACCAGTAATAAATGGCTTACCACCATAGAAATAAAGAATTGTGGCTAGTATCAAAACCAACCAATCTGAACCAGGAAATTGAAATTGGAATGGCAGGTGCAGACCCATAAATGGCGATAAAATAAATACTGGTATTGCCAAAACAAGTGAGATCCAGAATTTCTGTCTCAAGTCCCCCATATCCATCATATGACCACCGTGCATCATCATATGACCGTTGTTGCCAGACATGTCCATCTTAGAGTGGTCCATATCCATTTTCATATCGTCCATTTTTTCATTCTTCATTCAAATCCGCCTCCAAACAATTGCAGTTGACCGTTTCAGGTGCTGTTTTTACCTTTTGATTCAGGGTCTGCATAATCTTAACAATGTCGCTTTGAGAAATCTCCGAATTATTGATCAAATCATCAATTGCCATACCCTTTTTCATACAACAAAGATTATCGAATAGTTCCGTTACACTCTCATGAATAGCTGCATTCTCAGATATCAATGGCTTGTAAACATAAGGGCGGTTAGTCTCATCAGCTTGAAGAAAATTTTTCTTTTGTAAGCGACCGATCAAAGTTTTAATTGTGGCAGATTTCCAATCAGTCTTCCGCTCCAAAATCTCAATTACTTGTTTGCTAGTTGCCTGACCCAACGTCCAAATGATCCTCATTACTTGCCATTCAGCACGACTCATAGACTCTACTTCTTTCATGGTGACTTCTCCTTTCAAAGTTTACGTTTGTAATCCTTCTCAACAAAATACAGTTTACAACTGTAAATATAAATTGTAAAGAAATGCGCTTGATGATTAGTTTTTTTTCATGCCAAAATCAATAATTTATAGACAATTTATTTTATTGTGACATCCCAAATATTAATAATATGCTATGCTGTGACTACTTTAAGCGAGGGGAAATTATTATGATACCACCATTTGTTACTGCCTTAATTGTTATTTATTTTATCCGTGATCAATTCGAATTCAGTTCCATTTCTAGAATTAGTTTTTGGATCATCCCCGGATTAACCCTTTACCAGTTCTTCAATACTATTAAATGGAGCAGTCTTAATATAGTTATTATCGTAGCTTTATTATTATTTGCTGCAGCTATTGGCTATTATCAGGCCTCATATACCAAAATTCGATTAGAGGAAACTTCAAACACATTTTTTAGAGATCAAAATGGTCAAGAAGTACCTATTTATAAAAAAGTTGTCACTGCTCAAGGTGGACGTCACTACCTCTATGGATGGTTAATCGTCCTTCTTGTCCAGATATTTATTGAGGCACTTTATTTACACGAGATTATCACGCCTCTTAAAATTTGGGATGTCTTTTTAGAAGAAGTTATGGCTGACCTCTTTAGCTTTAGCCGTTTTGTTGGCAGCTCCCATACTAGCTGGATTATTTGGGCTTTAACATCATTTACCAGTTTTAGTTACACTTTTTGGATTGCTCATATGTCCCCGTTAGCGCAACAAAAATTATTCAAAAAAGATAAATTTGTTCGAATAGCTGCTGAGGATTCACATAAAACTAAATAAAAAAGCACCTCTAAGCGAGGTGTTTTTTTTAAACCTATTTTACATAAACCGTAATTCTCCGAGATTTATATCAGTCATTCATACCGCTATCCCCAATATCAGATACTCTGACTACAACTCTATAAACCTCATTACAAAAACTACTATATCTCAACTAAACTTTTTGCATTACAATCTGTATAAATCTTAAACAATGCTTTAAATTTTTCTTTCTTTAATTATCATAAAATATACTATGTTATTATGAATATAATTAATAGTTATCGGGGATTAATTATTCTATTAATCATTTTTTCATTCAAGAGGGATAATCATCGAAAATTTATCAAAAATTACCAATAAAACCATTTTGATTTGCATGGCTGAGTTCACAACAGTTGTCTTTTTATTAATGCTGAAATTTTATTATCAAAATTTTCTTTTTCAATTACCAATAAGAAATTTACCATTAATTATCGTAGCCTTTTTACTCGTTCTTTTAGTCGGTTATGGATTAACTAGAATATCCACCGATGATAAAAAGCTCAATGCGCTTATCCTAATAACAATGATTGCTATTTTTATGATCATTGCCACCTATTGGATTACCGTTGTTCCTAATTTGCAAGTGAGTGATTATGGTAATTTCTGGTCGCGGGCTTTTAATTATGAGGTCGGGAACCCTCTTTATCAAGACGACAACGATTATTTTTCTAAATATGCTTATCAGACAGGCTTTTTCGTCTACGTTGTAGGAGTCGTAAAAATCTTTGGCTACCACATCTTTGTAATTCAATTTTTAAACGTAATTTATCAAGCTCTTATTTTATATGTAACTTATTTAACAGTTAATAAAGTCTTTCATAATATACGTATGGCACGTTTGGCTGTTTTACTATTAATGATTGACTTAGACTGGTTTGCATTAAATGTTCAAACGAGTAACCAATATCTAGGATCATTAATGTTTCTCTTAACCTTCTATTTACTAATGCTCGACAAAACCAAGTATTAGTTGTTAGCAGGAGTTACCCTAGCCCTTGGTTGTATCGTTAGACCCATCGGACCAGTAGTTGTTGCTGGAATTATTGTTTTTGGCTTACTAATAAAGTTTTGGAAACAACACAATTATCAATCATCGCTTAAAATCTTAGCTACTCTTGCAATTTACTTTTTACTCTTCTCTTTAGCTGGTTGGGGCATCAAAGCTTCCGGTATCAATGAATATGGTCTTTCTAACCGCGATTCAGAATGGAAGTTCGTAACTGGTTTAAATTATGATTCTAATGGTGCTTATTCGCCCGATTTAAACCGCTTCATTGATCCTAGCAAATCTCGAAATGAAATGAATAACGTTGAGAAAGCACAAGTAAAAAGAGAACGTACCTTTTTGAATCAACATCATTCTTGGCTACGACTCTTTGTTAATAAAACGCAACTGCTCTGGTCCTCAAGAACCATGGCAACCGATTCTACTAATTTTAATTTAAACCATTCACAAAAAACTTTTGATTTAGTTAATTATTCAGCGTATATCGGTTCAATAATCTTAATTATCTTTTCCTGGATTGGTTCTCTAGAATTATTCAAAACTAAATTCAGTGACAATCTTTATTTACTATTATTACCGCTCATGGCCTTAGCAGTCGTTCAATTATTGATCGAAGTCCAAGGACGTTATCGGATTGAATTTTTACCAGTCATTGCCATTATAGGTAGCTTGGGACTTTATAAATCGATCGAATTAATTCGATCCTTCGCCCCAAAGGAAAAAGAATCTCTTAACTTGGAATAATCCAAGTTGAGAGATTCTTTTTTTATTAGGTGTTCGGATTAATTTTTCTCTTTTATTACTCCATGCTCATCAACATGATTAGGTAACCATTTGTTTATTAGAACTAATCTTGCGAGTGAATCCATTAATATCCATAACATTATCAAATGCAAGAAACATCCGAGAATGGGCGTACCGATTATCCAATACATGCTATCCATTGTCTCAAAAAGGTGTACATAAAAGCATTATAGTTTCTGTAACGAATAAAAATACTCCCGCCGAATCTGCATTGATTGTGATAAATAAAACACTTTTGCAGTATATACTTGTGAAATATATCTTTCCACTACTTTTATAAAATAATATGATAAAACTTTACAGCACAAAAAAAGACTAATTCTGTTAACTAGTCTTTTTGAAGTTTATTTTGTAATTTTTTATTGTTTAAAAGTTCTGCTGTATAATACGAAATATCTTTATATTTTTCGAATTCTTTTTTGTTACCCTGATCTTGTTTGTTTGATAAAGCCACCAAATAACTCAGCTCATCAATAAAATACGATAAATGGTTTTCATTTGCGTATTCTATACCTCTTTTGGAAATACTTTCTGCATTTGAATATTGTTTTAAATTTAAATACAATTGCCCTAATGAATTACACAAATATAACATTTCAACTCCGGAAGCATTAGCAATATTAAGATTCTCCTTAAGAGATTGAGCAATTAAATTACAATAATAGTCAGCAATATCCGCATGATCTTGTTTCTGATAAATCATACCTTTAATCAAATATGATATTAATGTATAAATATTGGTATTATCTGACTTAGTCCCTTGAAGAACTTTATCAAGATTAAAAGAACTTACTTCCAAATTCCCCTTTTGAAATTCAAGGGCACCTTTAATGAAATCATACTGGACATTGTCTTTAGCATCAACATTGTTCTTAATGAGCGATAATTTTTCATTTACTTCATCAAGTTCATTAAGCAAAACGTCCTCTTCAATCGAATCAAGAACAAATACTTGTTCATTTTTGGTATCACTCGAAAAATCACTGAAAACATCATTTAACGATAAATCCAAGCGTTGACAAATCTTAATTAAAACATCGATTTGAGGTGTCATACTATGCTTTTCCATTTTACTAATAGTATTTTGATTACAGACACCATTTGCCAAATCATTTTGCGTTAAATTTAAACTACGTCTTTTATCATAAATCACTGAACCTAAAAACATACTTGTACCTCATTTAGTAATATAATACTTTTTATTATACCATTTAACGATATAATGTACCTATTAAGACTATTGCCCTTTTCCTCAAACATAAATATGTTACCATTCAAGTAAGTATTTCATTAAGGGAGGAAATAATATGGATATTTTTACTTCATTCATTTCAATTGGCTCAATTTTCTTACATCATTAATTAGGGAGATTTATTTTGTTTATATTTTCAATTCTGTCATGGTATTCAACTAACCTATTGGATACCATTCTTTTTTTTATCATTCTTTTTTTACTTAGTCCTCAGTTTAAAAACACTAAGAATATTTACATAGCTTTAACAATTAGTATTATATTTAGTTTTTTAGATTATTATCTTGATGGTATAAGCTTAATTGCTTCCTTTATATTCATAATTATAATTAGAAAATCGACTAATTATAGTTGGCTATCAACGATATCTTTTTTTATACTGGCTTTCTTAATAACTTCTATTACTCAGAATATCGCTAGCAGTCTTTTAATAGATTCCTTTGGTACAAGAAATTTATCACCATCCACTTTGTCATCAATAATAATTGTTGTAATAAATTATATTCTGAGTTTACTGTTAGCTTTCTTAATAAAATATTTTTTTAAAAGAAAATCTATCAGTTCTTTTTTCTATGACAAAACGGTTCGTGGAATTATTGGCATTGCTATAGTAATAACATTAGTTTGCTATTTAGTTTTGATGATTGTTTTTAATTACCTTCAGATTCCTCTTTCCTATTTAAGAATCACATTAATAATATCTGCTATCATTATTATTTTAATTGGTATCGGTGCATTTCTTTTTATTTCCAGTCGATTAAAAGAAATAAAGTTAGAATCAGAGATCAAGAACCTCAAAGAACGTAATATTTATATAAAAGAACTCGAAAGAAAAAATATTGAACTTCGAAAATTCAAACATGATTACAAAAATTTTTTACTATCACTCTCAGCCTCTTTAAAATCTAACGATATTCAGAACGATTCAATTCGAGAATTGCTAAACTACGCTGATGCAAATGTTGGTTCCAATTTATCAATTGAAAATGCTAGCTTATATAAACTACAAGATAGTTTAGTTAGAGGCATTATTATCACTAAGTTGATCTATGCTAAGAACCAAAATATCGAAACTAACTTTGAAATTGACGAAAATGCCAACATCCCTCAAAAAGAGTCCGTAGAAATAACTAGGATACTAGGAATACTCTTTGATAACGCTATTGAGGCGAGTCTTTTCAACGACTATCCTCAATTAAATTTTGCCATTATTTCATTCTCTGGCTACATTGAATTGATTATTAAAAACAACATTAAAGAACAAGAAAATATTGATATAAATAAAATATATACTACTGGCTACACAACTAAAAAAGAACACAGCGGTCTTGGATTATCTACTGTTAGAGAAATAATAAATTCAAATGACAATTTGCTGCTACAAACAAAATTTAAGGATGGTTACTTTACTACTATCCTAACTGTATTGGAAGATAAGTAATGTTACTTAATATAATAATTTGTGAAGATAATAAGGCACTTAGAACCTACTATCAATATATGATAAAGGAATATATTAAAACACATCCGGGTGTTGACATGAAAATAATTCTATCAACGGCCAATCCTAAAGAGGTCACTCTCTATATGGAAAGCCATCCCCATGATACTAAATTCTTCTTACTAGATATAGAATTTCCTGAATCTAAAATGAGGGGGATCGACTTAGCTACAAGTATTAGACAACAGGACTTGAATGCTAAAATTGTTTTCATCACTACGCATGAAGAATTAACGCCTATGATTTTTGAACGAAAAGTAGAACCATTGGACTACATTTCTAAAGAAATTGGTTTAGAGGCTATAAAGTCGAAATTATTTCAAGATTTAGAAGTAACGATAAATCGTTTAGTTCCTTCAAATCAAAAAAATAAAACTACTTTCAATTTTAGAATTGGTCCCAAGCCCTACGAATTTGAGATTAATCAAATCAATTATTTTGAATCATATGAGAATACCCATAATGTTTTCCTTCATTCAACTAATGAAATTATCGAATTTCCTGACACATTGAAAACGATCGAAACTAAGCTTCCCAATTTTTATCGTGCTCATAAAAGTCTCTTAGTTAATCCTGATAATATAAAATCCATTGACAGTAATAATCAAAAATTAGTTTTTATAGATAATACTACTTGCGATATTTCTAGACGAAAATTAGCAATTTTAAAGAAGCATTACCACATCGCAAACTAGTTTTTATGACCAAACAAAAAGAATCTCTTAACTTGGAATAAACCAAGTTGAGAGATTCTTTTTTAGTAGCATTATTTAATATTTGTAGCTTTAACCCATTCATTCGTAGCAACTTGATAATAAGTTGTTCCATTTAGAACCATCTTATTAGCTATTTGCCATGGTGTATTTGGTCTTAAAGCACGGCCTGTAATAGCTTGACCATCTTTAGTATAAAGTGTAGCAACAGCATTTGTAGTTGTAACAACACCTGATGCTGGTGTAACGTTGCTTGTAGTATTATTGTTTGCTGGTAATGTTACATCGTCACCTTTGACCCATTCATTTGTAGAAACTTGATAATAAGTTGTTCCATTTAGAACCATCTTATTAGCTGTCTTCCATGGTGTGTTTGCTCCTAAAGCACGGCCTGTAATAGCTTGACCATCTTTAGTATAAAGATGAGCAGGAGTATTCTTAGTTGTAACAACTTCAGTAAATGGTGTTACAGCTTCATTGTTAGAGTTAGCAACGGTAACATCGCTAGCTTCTACCCATTCATCTGTAGCTACTTTATAGTAAGTTTTGCCTTTAATAACCTTTGTATCAAAAGTCTTCCATGATGACTTAGCTTTCAAAGTACGGCCAGTAATGGCATTGCCATAAATTGTGTACAATTGTGCATCGTTATCGTTAACCGTAACGACACCAGTAGCAGCGTCAGCATTTTTAGTAACAGTAATAAATTGTGTATTATTGTCGCTTTGAAGCGTCAATGAAGTTGTGCCAGCCTTGTAGCCACTAGGTACTTGTGTTGAATTAAGGTTAACGACATCGCCAACTTTATCACTATAAATTTCAGTTCTACCTACTTCAATATTATCAGCTGTCTTGAAGATAACTGTGTTGAAAACTTTTTTATTAACAGGAACGTTGTATTCCTTGCCGTTAACCAAAGTGATTGTTTGTTCGGTATCATTAGCCCAACTACAACCAGCAGGAATATCAGTCAATTTATAAGTATTGCCTTCTCCACCGTTGACAACTTCTGAATTAACTAAATTATTATTTTGATCGACGTAATTAACTTTGACAGAAATCATCTTAGTTACTTTAACAGAAATATTAGCTTGATTATCACCGAAAACAGCTTTGTCACCAGAAATAGCATAACCATCTGGAACATAATCAATTGTGGCACCCTTAGTACCTTCTACGCTCTTAGTCAAAACAGCCTTACCGCTTTGATCATAATATGTAACGTTATTAGTAACGTTAGTTGTAGCTTGTGTTGTTGGATTGTCATCCGCATGTACAGTTGTTGGTGTTGTTACAGTAGCACCAAGGACCATACCTGAAACTAAAAGTCCACTAAACAATAATGATGTACTCTTTTTCAAAATAAACCCCTCCATATCTATACTTACTTCCAAGAATAATTATATAGCTGTGAGCTATTATTTTATTTTTTTCCACAACTCTTAAAACTAATTTAAATAAGTTATCCACAATCTTGTAACAATTCTGTAAACTTCCCTTTTATCAGCTTGTGCTACTCTTGTCTATGGGATTAGGGGGAATTTATTATCACAAAAAAGAAAACTATTATATCCATCATCTTGGTATTATTATTAATCATTACCGCAAGTCATCAACAAACCATTAAGGCAGACTCAAAAATTAACGATTATATTTTACAAAATCGTATTAAACCAGCTCAGATTCAGAATCAAGAAGGAACTTTCAGCGTCTGGCAAGGCTATCGTTACGGCGTCGGTCATCCTGAAGGGATTGTGGTCCATGAAACCTCAGAACCAAACGTAACTGCTCAGCAATTTACTGACCGTTTCAATCAAAACTGGCCTACGCTCCAAACCTATGTCCATGCTTTCGTTGACGATAATCAAATTCTCAATATTCACAACACTGATTACACCGTTTGGGGAGCTGGACCAACAGCAAATGCTCGTTTCATTCAAGTTGAACTCTGTCGAGTAAGTTCATATGATGCATTTGCTCGTTCACTTTCAAATGATGCTTACTATATCGCACAAAAACTAATTCAATATAATTTGCCTGATGTGGCTGGTCAAACTGTTCTATCTCACAAACAAACTAGTGATATGTGGCATGAGACTACACATCAAGATCCCAATTATTATTTCAGTACCTGGGGTTATGACATGGATCAATTTAACGCTTTGATCTCAAGCTATTATAATAATCTAAAAAATCATGGCGACGTTAATTGGCAAAATCCTAACGTTATTAAAGTAGATGACCCTAAAAATTCATTCGTACCAATCGTAAGTTTCAAAGACGATGGTTCAGTTTATACCGTCAGTGGTCGTGCCCTAGCCAATGATTCTTCATGGTATACTGATCAAACTAAACAATTGAACGGAGTTACCTATCACCGTATTGCTACTAACGAATGGGTTGCAGATACTTATAAAATATAAGTCTCAAATTTGTTTCTTGATTAATTCGTGAGTATTGAAGGGTGTCATCTTCCACTGAGACCATCCTAGCTCCGCTCCAGATTAGTGTATCTGTTAGTATTTTTAACTTTAAACTTGCTAAAATGATTCAGTTTATAATTTAAGACTACGAAAAAATAGCTAATGACTATAATATAAAAGTCATTAGCTATTTTTGGTATCTAACTATTTAAAATGAAATACTATATAACAATTACACTAGTCTGGAGCAAAAATTGAAATTGGCTCAACCGTGAAAATTGTGCGCAGCATAAGTTCCAAGTCGTACCCACGGCGTTTCAGCCAAATTTCAATTATTGCAGAAGGCGGCATCCTTTAATACACAACATACTTTAAAGTAAAAAAACTATTTGTATAGTTATAAATAAGTTTTATTTAACTTCTTAGTTATCTTAAATAATTGGGGATACTTGTTCCTATTCTTTTTTTGATAAAAGGCTGGATTGTTCAACTTAAACTGTCCATTCCTCATAACCCAATAAGTAACCTCAGGATTATTGATCACATAAAAATTCTTTAATGTTAGACCGTTCTTTTTATACATTGCTTGACGATACTTATTCTCTGGTCGATACTTATTCAATCCTAAAATCACTGTATTTCCAATATTAGGCATCGGAACAACTGAATTGGTAACCAAAACCTTTGTTTTAGGATTAGAAAAGCCATAACCTTTACCAAAATATTCGCCTTCAATACTAGTAAAATAATCTTTTGCTTGAGTAATTCCACCAGAAAACTCAGTTTCAATTGTCTTACCTGTAAAGGATTCATCCCCACTAATCACTTTTTCAATTTGAACAGTTCCTTTAGTTTCAGTTCCAATTGACCGATAATTTTCCGGTTGTAAATTGATAACCTTTCCTTTGATTAGCAATTGATTACCATTCTTCAGCCGTTCATATGACATATCCTCATCATTATATCCATCAGGGACTCTAATTATCTTTTTGTCGAACATCGCATCACTTACAGGGTGAGTATTCTTAATCCTCCTACTCCAAATCCGCTGATTCTTTTTAATCAATCGCGTTTGTTTGGACCGATCGATAGTAACTTGATTATTTTTTAGATTACATCCTGCCAATAAGAAAAAACATCCAAAGAACAATATGATCAATACTTTCTTTTTCATTAAATTAAGTCCCCTGAACTAATTTTTTTATTTAACCTGTCCACCCTTTTTAAACTGTACACCAATAAAATAAGTGATAGCTGACATAAAAAATGACATAAAAGCAAAAGTAATTAATGATGTCCAATTATAGTAACCACCATTTAACAACATATAAATGAAGAATACGATAAAATAAATTCCCCAAATGGTTTTTCTTTTCAATTCTGTAACTACTAAAATCAATGATAATAGGAAAATTAAAAGAATCTCCCAGGGAAAATTAGTTAGAATTGGTTGTTGCTGAGTAATATTTACTCCGATAACAATTAGAAACCAGCATCCCAAAAATATCAAAAAATTTCTAATAACACGATTCTTCATACATTCCCTCTCTCTCTTAAAAACTCTTATTCTAAGGGTAACATACTTCATTTATTTTCCGTCCTTGTCATAAATACAAATGGGCCCTAACGACTAGAAAAAGTCATTAGAACCCATTTTTTAATTAAGCTAAAATTTATACTATTCAGTCTCAGGAGATTTTTTACCATCGGACTTAGTTTTCTTATTTGTCTTAACGTGATTCATCCGATTCTCATGCCACATAGTTAAGCTTATCAGTGATGATAAGGTCAATGGCAAGAATATAACCAAAATGATTAATCCAAAGATCACACCTAAAGCAACTTGAATTAAAGTTGTAACACCAGATGGCATCAAGGCTGCAAAGGTACCACTTAAAATAATAGCCGCGGAAATGACCACTGTTCCAATAGCTGTAGCAGCATTAAGCATCCTATCCTTCAAATCAGGCATTGGTTCATCCTTAAATCTAACCATTAAGAAGATACTGTAATCGACTCCCAATGCCATCAACATAATAAATGTAAAGAACGGCGTATTCCAACTTAACAAATTATCTCCAAGGACAAACTTCGAGAAGATTCTTGTCAAACCTAGCGCCATTTCATATGCCAAAAGCAAAGTACCAATAATGGTCATTGGCTGCAAAATTGATTCCGTTACAACAATTAGGGCAATTCCAATACCTATTGTCATAATTAAGGCTGTTCTACCAAAGTCACCGTTAGCCAAAGTTCTCAAATCATTGTTCTGAGAAGTTTGACCACCAACAGCAACCTTAGCATCTTTCAATGCACCATGCTTTAAGTTAGACTTCATATCGCTTTGAATTGTCTTCAATTGTTTCGAAGTCGTTTCATTATTTGGATCATTCTTAAAGACAATTGTTAATTCAGCAATCTTGCGATCCTTACTCATATAAGCATCAAGGGCTGGCTTGAAAGTTTTACTCTTGATAGTAGATTTTGGTAAATAGAATGTATCGCCAACGTATGATTTACGCAAACCATCAAGATACGTCTTCATCGTTGCATTACCTGCTGCTAGACTATCTAAGCCATCACTCGCCGATGACAAACCAGATTCCAATTGAGTTACTTCAGAACTCATTTGTTTCAACTGCGTATTCATCTGTTGAACACCAGTATTGACTGTTGTAGCACCACTAGCAACGCTTTGACCACCAGATGTTAAGGTAGCACTTGAATTATTCAAAGTATTAGTTCCACTAGCCAAAGTTGATACACCCGATGTCAAAGTTGGAATTTGATTTTGTAGCTGCGTCATACCTGAAGAAACAGCTGCAGAACCGGCACTCAATTGACTGATTGAACTTTGCAATTGACTAATACTATTAGCTGCATTAGTTGTATCTTGACCAGAACTTTGCATCAAAGCTAATAATTGACTAGCTTGCGATGATAAAGAACTGACTTGTGATTGCAATTGTGCCATGCCTGAAGCCAATTGACTAGAACTGCTTGATAAGGTAGAAACACCACTAGTCAAAGTAGGCAACTGACTATTAGCACTTTGCAAACCACTATTGACACTTGAAACGCCTGAAGTATACTCATCAATTCCACTAGACAACTGTTGGGCTCCAGCTTGTAACTGACTAGTACCATCAGCTAACTCTTGAACCTGAGCTGTACTGCTGCTGATATTAGCACTCTGTAATTGCGAACTAGCTGAAGTTAAACCAGATTTTATCTTTTCTAATCCTTTAGTTGATGTATTCAAGCCATTAGTAATACTTACTAATTGGTCTTTCAAATACATATTTTTAATTTTGCTGCCACCTGGTTGTGTAGCTGAAGTTACTGTTTTAACACCAGGTTCTTTCTTTAAGTAATTTGTTAAATCATCAATAGCAGCCAACTTAGCTTGAGTAGTCATCTTAGAACTACCTTCGATATAAACCGTTGCTGGAGCCGACATTCCCTTACTAAAGTGATCCTGAATAACTTCATAACCTTTTTTAGCCTGGTATGTGTCAGGTACTTCATCAGCATTATTAAAGTTTAATGTGGAGCTGCTATTAACGAGAAATGGTACAGCACAGACAGCAATAATACCTAAAATAACCACTGGGTATGCCAAAGCTGTTCGTGACAAACCATACCAAATTCTACTTTTGCCACGACCTGCTGTAACCTTGCTAGGCCAAAACATTTTACTACCTAACGTCTGCATAAAGAACATGTTCAACGTTAAAAGAACTGCCAAAAGTACTAAGACACCAATTGCAACACCGACAGCACTTTGATAGAACGAAAACTTAGCTAGTGAAAGAACAGAAAATCCAATTAAAACAGAAATCCCACTGTAGAGAATGGTTCGACCACCATGCTTTTGAGCATCATGTGCTGCTTCATTAGCTGACAGTCCCCGAGCTAACGCTCCCTTGAAATAGTTATAGAGTAAAATATTATAATCCGTTCCAATACCAAACAAAACTACGACCAAGAAAACTTGAGTAAAGTTTGAAATTGGAAAATCAACTTTTTCCGCTAAGTTCATTACAATACTGAGTGAAGTAACAAATGCCACTCCAACATTCAACAATGAAATTAACGGAACAATTGGTGAACGGAATACCAAAATCAAAACAATAAAAATAAAGATAATTGCAATAACTTCGGTTTTTTGAATTCCCTTCTCGGTTACTGTCGAAAATTCATCATTTAAAGCATCCGCACCAGTAACATAAGTTTTGATTCCAGAAATATTCAATTGTTTTTGCAATTCCTTAACCTGCTGACCAACTGAATTATTCTTTTTAACCGTTACTTGAGCTAATTGGGTTGATTTATCCTTCGCAATCAATTGCTTTTTAGTTTCAGCATTATCGCTAGGACCCATAACTTTACTAATTTTGAGTAATTTTTTATTACTCAATTCATTTAACTTTTCATCAATCTTATCCGATTGAGAGGCTGTAAGCTTACCGCTGCCATTATTTTTAAAAACTACTGTATAGATTCGAACTGATTTATTGCCATTAGCCTTCTTTTCAATATTGGAAGCTTTTTGACTTTCAGTATAGGCAGGTAAAGTTATATTACCCTTGTTTCTAACCAATTGAGATACGTTTGGCATCGCAATGATCGCAACTAGGACAACAATTATCCAACCAATTAATGCAGAAGCATATTTATTCTTCCATTTCCGCATATTAATTTCTCCTTAAATGAATATCATATATAAACTTTCAGAAAATACATTGTTTATGGTAAAATTAGTCCTTATTTTATACAAGAGACAATTTTTATATATTAGCCTATATTTAGACACTTTTATAAATTTGCAAAAATTAAAACATTTATTTTTTAATTCAAACGTTTACATTATGCTAAAATGTCTAAGTAGGTTTAATCGTTTCGGGGGAATTACATATGAAAATAGATGTTACCAAACACCTTACTTTAGGAGCTAAAAGAACTTTAAAAGCCTTTCGAGTAGCCATGTTTGATGCTTTAAGCGAAAAAGATTTTGATAGAATAACTGTTAATGATATTTGTAAAAAGAGTGAATATCCACGAGCTACCTTTTATAATTATTTTGATGACAAGCTTGATTTACTAGAATATCTTTGGTCTTATATTGGTAAAAATATTTTGGATCAAATATCTAGTACTCAACATAATAAAAATAACCTCGTCAAAATATTTAATTTATTGGTAGATTTTTTCGAAGAAAACCCAGCTTTATTAGCAAATATCAAAAAATCCGATGGTTCCAACTCTCATTTGTGGCACAATATGTCAGGCTATCTTAAACATGAAGCTAATATAATTGTCTACAAGAACTACGCTGACAAAAATTCGGTTGCCTTACCGGCTCCATTAGTTTCCAGATTTTACAGTGACTTAATCATTGGCCTATTGGAATGGTACTTATTCGAAGAACCAAATGCTGATAAAGAAACGGCAGATAAATATTTAATTAATCTTTTAACTGGAAATTTTTAGAAAAAAAAAGGGGCTTGCATAAAATGCAAGTCTCTTTTTATATTTTTCGAATTACTTGTTCAAGTATTCTTCAACAAGTTTCTTATTATCTTCGTTAGTGATTGATTCGTTAACAGCACGGTCAGCTAATGAAGCAAGATCTTTAGTACTCAACTTCTTCATCAAACTTCTTACACGAAGTACTGATGTAGCACTCATTGAATATTCGTCAAGACCCATGCTTAATAGCAATGGAACCATTGTGTTATCACCGGCAGCTTCACCACACATACCAGCCCACTTGCCTTCTTTATGAGCTGATTCAATAACATGCTTGATCAATCTCAAAATTGAAGGGTTGTATGGTTGATATAGGTATGAAACATGTTCATTACCACGATCAGCAGCCATAGTGTATTGGATCAAATCGTTAGTACCAATACTGAAGAAGTCAACTTCTTTAGCAAATTGGTCTGCAAGAACAGCAGCAGCTGGAACTTCCATCATCATTCCTAATTGAATGTCGTCGGAAACCTTAACGCCGTCTTTAACTAACTTAGCCTTTTCTTCTTCAAAGACCTTCTTAGCATCTCTGAACTCTTGCAATGTACCGATCATTGGGAACATGATACGCAAGTTACCAAAAGCAGATGCACGTAGCAAAGCTCTTAGTTGAGTTCTAAAGATTTCTTGTCTATCCAAACTGATACGGATAGCACGATAACCTAAGAATGGGTTCATTTCTTCAGGAAGTGGCAAGTATGGAAGATGCTTATCACCACCGATATCCATAGTACGGACAACGACAGCCTTACCTTTCATACCTTCAAGAACTTTCTTGTAAGCCTTGAATTGATCTTCTTCAGTTGGAAGACTTTCTGATTGCATGTACAAGAATTCTGTACGATACAAACCGATACCTTCAGCACCGTTATCAACAACACCTTGTAAATCATCAGGTGTACCGATATTAGCAGCAACATCAAAGTGCTTGCCATCAGCAGTAACTGTTGGTTCATCCTTTAGTTTTTCCCATTCAGCTTTTTCAGCAGCAAATTCCTTTGCTTTTTGGGTATAGTTCTTGATATCTTCGTCAGAAGGATCAACAATAGCAGCACCATTCAAACCATCAATGATAACCTTGTCGCCATCTTTAACGTCTTTTGTAATTGTATCAGTACCAACAACAGCTGGTAGTTCGAGTGAACGAGCCATAATAGCTGAGTGGGCTGTACGACCACCGATATCAGTAACAAAGCCCTTAACATAACTGTTCAATTGAGCTGTATCACTAGGTGTCAAATCATGAGCAACGATAACGACATCATGGTCGATCAATGCTGGATTTGGAAGTGTAACACCTAGCAAGTGAGCCATAACACGCTTTGTAACATCGCGTACATCGGCAGCTCTTTCTTGCATATAAGGGTTATCTGTCATTCCTTCAAAAATAGAAATAAAGTTTTCAGATACATCGTGCAAAGCTTGTTCCGCATTTACTTTATTATCTGTAACTTCTTTTTCAACTGCACCTGTAAATTCTGGATCAGCCAAAATCATCTTATGTGCATCGAAGACTTGAGCTTCTTCTTCACCAAGAGACTCTTTAGCGATGTCTCTGATTTTTGTTAACTCATCATCTGATGTTGAAATAGCATCTTTAAGACGACTGACTTCTGAATCAGCATCTGAAACACTTTTCTTTGTAAAAGATAAATCTGGTTGAACTAAAAGGTATGCTTCGGCAGTAGCGATACCATCACTAGCTGCGATTCCTTTAATAGTTTTAACCATTATTCTGCCAAACCTTCTTTTGTCATTGTATCTGCAATAGCAGCAACTGCATCAGCAGCATCGTCACCATCAGCAGTAATTGTAACGTCAGCACCTTGGCCAACACCAAGTGACATAACACCCATGATTGACTTCAAGTTAACTGATTTACCAGAGAATTCAATATTGATGTCTGAGCTAAATTTACTTGCTGTTTGTACTAGCATAGTTGCTGGACGTGCGTGGATTCCTGTTTCTGCAATAATGTGAAAATCTTTCTTTTCCATAATAAATACCTCACCATATAATTATAAAATTCTGTAGTAAACCTACAAATATTCACTAATTAATTTACCATTATCTTTGATTTTTCACAAGTGTCTAGTCCAAAAAAAGTTAAGATAACTCAACTGTGATAAGCTGTTTAACGCTTACAACGCTAGAGCCTGAAAGCGTTTATATTATCAAACTTTTTCATACAAGCCTGAAAAATATTTTTTCTACTATTTAAAAAAAGAAAAAATTTATCTTTCCAAGCCTTAGCACTTGCATTAGTCGAGTGCTAATTATATACTACCGTTGTATCCTGTGATTAAGGAAAGGTGGGGTGCGAATGTTATGTCAGAATTGTCATAAGAATGAAGCAACAATTCATTTGTATACAAGTGTTAATGGTCAACGAACAGAAATTAATCTCTGCCAAGACTGTTATCAAAAGTTAAGAAATCAAGCTAACGAAGGTATGAATAATATGGCACAAAATCCAAATGGTGGATTTTCTAGTTTTGAAGACTTGTTCAACGCCATCAATGGCGCACAACAACCTAATGCTTTCGAGCAACAAGGTCCCCAAACTCAAACAGGCAATGGCGGCGAAAATGGCCGTAGACCTAGAGGTAACGGAGTCTTAGATCAATATGGTGTCGATCTTACTGCTCTTGCAAAAAAGGGTCAAATCGATCCTGTAATTGGTCGTGACAAGGAAATTGATCGAGTAATTGAAATATTAAATAGAAGAACAAAAAATAACCCTGTTTTAATTGGTGAAGCAGGTGTTGGTAAAACAGCTGTTGTTGAAGGTCTTGCTCAAAAGATCGTTGACGGCGACGTACCTGAGAAATTGCAACATAAACGTGTAGTACGTTTGGATGTTGTTTCTCTAGTTCAAGGTACTGGTGTTCGTGGTCAATTCGAACAAAGAATGCAACAACTTATCAATGAACTACAAAAAAGTAAGGATATTATTCTTTTCATCGATGAAATTCATGAAATTGTCGGTGCTGGTAATGCTGAAGGTGGTATGGATGCCGGTAACGTTTTGAAACCTGCCCTAGCCCGTGGCGAACTTCAACTTGTCGGAGCTACAACATTAAATGAATATCGAACAATTGAAAAGGATTCAGCTTTGGAACGTCGTTTGCAACCAGTTCAAGTAAATGAACCTACTGTTGACGAAACTATCCAAATCCTTAAGGGACTTCAACCTAAGTATGAAGACTATCATCATGTAAAGTACTCTAATGAAGCTATTAAAGCTGCTGCTGAATTATCAGCTCGTTACATTCAAGATAGATTTTTACCTGACAAAGCTATCGATTTAATTGATGAAGCTGGTTCTAAGAAGAATCTTCAAATCAATCATGTCGATATAGCTGACTTAGATAATAAGATTTCCGATGCGGAAGTTCAAAAACAAGCTGCTCTTCGTAACGAAGATTACGAAAAGGCCGCTTACTACCGTGATCAAGTTACTAAGTTCCAAAATATGAAAGATAGTAACAAAGATGAACCTGCTGGTCAAAATATCGTAACTGATAAAGAAATTGAAAAGATCATTGAAGAAAAAACTAACATTCCTGTTGGTGAACTTCAATCAAATGAACAAGCTCAATTGAAGAACTTAGAATCTGATTTGAAGGGTCACATCATTGGGCAAGATAAGGCTGTCAGCGATGTAGCTAGAGCCATTCGTCGTAACCGTATTGGATTTAATAAGTCTGGTCGTCCCATTGGTTCTTTCCTATTCGTAGGACCTACTGGTGTTGGTAAGACTGAGCTTGCTAAACAACTAGCTCGTGAGTTATTTGGTTCTGAAGATTCAATGATTAGATTCGATATGTCTGAGTACATGGAAAAGCATTCAGTTTCTAAGTTGATTGGTTCGCCTCCAGGGTATGTTGGTTATGAAGAAGCTGGACAATTAACTGAACAGGTTCGTCGTAATCCATATAGTTTGATCTTACTTGATGAAATTGAAAAAGCCCACCCAGATGTAATGCACATGTTCTTGCAAATTCTCGATGACGGCCGTTTAACGGATTCTCAAGGGAGAACAGTTAGTTTCAAGGATACTATCATCATCATGACTTCTAACGCTGGACAAGGCATGCAAGAAGCTAATGTTGGTTTTGGTGCCGAAGCTAGTGGAACAACTAATTCAGTTATGAATCGCTTATCTGAATTCTTTAAACCTGAATTCTTAAATCGTTTTGACGGTATTGTTGAATTCAACTCTTTGACTAAGGCTAACTTACTCAAGATTGTTGATTTAATGCTAGATGATACCAACAAGATGATTTCCGATCAAGGTCTAAGCATTCATGTAACCAAGGATGCTAAGGACAAATTAGTCGATTTGGGCTACAACCCTAAGATGGGTGCCCGTCCACTTCGTCGTGTAATTGAAGAACAAATTGAAGATAAAGTAGCTGATTACTTCTTGGATCATCCTAAGGATAAGCAGCTAGAAGCTCATTTAGACAAAGATGAAATTAAAATTTCTAAGTATAGTGCACCTGATACCGAAAATAATTAGTGGTGCTGATAAAAATAACGATAACTCCCAATGAGTTATCGTTATTTTTTTTGCTTTATTCATTTTCGATTTTTATAATAGTGCCTTTTTGAGCATTAATTTTAATTTCTTTGTCAGATTGATCTGACTTTACTCTTACTTCCCAAATAGCTATGCCATCATCTTTTTCCAACTTGAAATCAGTACTCTGACCGTCTTTGGCAGCTTTTTCGGCAATTCTAGCAGCCTTTTCTAAACTAATTACATTGTCCAAATCTAATTTTTTAGTTTGCGAATCATTCATATCATCTTCATCTAAAGGCTCTTCAGACTTTTGTTTGATTTTTTTGCTGACAGCATTAATATCCAATTGATATTCAGTCGTTTTATCACCGCCAATAATTGTATAAACTGGCTTGCCAAGACTTTTCTCTAATTCTATTGATACAACATCAGTATTAGGAAATGTCTTTTGATAAATTTCAACTGCCTCATTGGTCGTTATCTTAGTACTGTCCTTTAAAACTTTAGTAGCTGATGACTTTTCAGAATTATCGGTCATATTGTTAGTCGATGAGCAACCAACGACTATTCCTCCCATCAGTAGGATCATACTTAACCCCAATAAGTACTTTTTCATTAATTTCACCCACCCTTATGATTAAATTATCTTAATTATATTTGATTAAAGTGATTTTGACCAAAATAAGGGGCTATACATTTTTGTATAAAAAAAGAATCACGATTATTTAAAATCATGATTCCTCTTTTTATTTTTAGACACTATCAGTAAATTGCCAATTCAACTTAGTTTCATATTTACCACCAGCATTTACCTTACTATTATTCATTTCCAAAAGAACGCCACGATCAGATCTCCATTTAACTGAACCCAGTTCCTGTCCTGAATTAGTTTGGGCTACAACCGCCGAACCAAGTAATAAATCTTGTTCATAGTCATCATCGAAGTATTTCAAATGTCCGGATAAGACACTTTGTTTGTCCTCTGTATTAACAAAATCGCTATCCTGTGAAACTGTTAAAACAACAGGAGTCTTATCCCGACGCATATCGTCAACATCCATGATGTTGCTGCCGTCTGTTTTACGATAAATCAACTCATCGTTTCCAATTGGTTTAATAGTACCGTAATCGATATCTTTTATATTATATTCCAACTTGTTTGTAGTTAAATTCATCGTCCTAGCTGTTCCAATTCTTTGAATAGAACTGCCCGAATCATCGTTTCCTTGTAAATAACCAATTGACTTATATGTTTCGCGTTTAGAAACTGAACCTACATTAGTATCGACTGCTAAATCAGTACTCTGGTTAATACCTAAATTAAGATTCTTAATTGTCAAAGTTATCTCGCCGTTTTTGGAGTCTTGATTAACTTCATAATCGGAGTCGCTTACTTCATTGCCATCTAAAGTAATGCCATTGATAGTTGTTCCTGCTCTTAGCGGCAATACGTAAGTTCCGTTCTTTAATTTACCGCCAGTACTGTTGTTGGTGATTTTAGTATTATAGATGACATTATCGCCTTCATTAACATCGTATAAATTGTTACTGTTATCACTGCCACTGTCATAAGTCTTATTAGTTAATGTATCTTCCAGACTTATTTCAGGACCACCTATTGGTCTAACGTGTAAAGTTGCTTCATTAGTCTCGTACTCATACGTTTTCCCATTAGCCTTTACCTTGATATTGGCAAAAATTAGTGTTCCATCATCATCCAAGGTTGTAGCTGGTGTCGTATGCGACGTTGAATTATTTCCCAATTCAATTTCTGATTGCTCGTGTGTTATTGGATCCTCTTTGAACCAACGAATCGTGTAATTTATATCTTCATCAGAATCAAACTCACCGATATTTCCCATCAATTTAAAAGTGGCTTTATCTCCAGCATCAACTGTTTGATCTTCTAGGCCCCCACCAATTGTTACTTCAGTCTGATCTTTCACTGAAGAACCATCGTTATTAATGGCCGTACCAGTTACCGTAACTACTCCTGATTTATTCCGTCCATTAGCTGTTATCAATCCTGAATCTTCATCAATTGTCGCTAGGTCCGTATTATCAATGCTCCACTTAATATCACCAGTAAAATTCTTAGGTGTTACTGTAGCGTGAGCATATGTGGTCGTTGTTGTTATCTCTGAATCATAATTATATAAATAATTATCGTCAGTTGTAACTTTAATGTCTGTTGCTGCAACGTGTTTATCCAATGCATGAACAGCAGCTACCTTAGAATAAACAGTTGGTGAAAATGCTGAAACAACCATATACCAAGAGGTCATTTGTTGATAGTACTTAGTTCCAATTTCGGATGGCGTTACCGTTAAATTCTTTTTATCTCCACCATTTTTAACTTTAGTCCATTTTTTACCATCAGTTGTTTCATACCATTGATAGTGAGCCCATGATGAAAAAGTCAGAAGAGCCGTCACAAAAGATCTTGCTTGATCTGTCCGTAATGTTACTGGCGAATCAACCACAGTATAATTATTAGCCTGTGGCTGCAATGAATATCCAGAAGTCATCCAAATACCTAAGAACTTTTTAACGTCTCCTGTCGGAGTTTTATATGGTTTTATATCTTCAACGGAAATTTCATCATCGGCTCTTACTTCACGATGTAATGTATCAGTAAAAAGACAGCCGGCCAAAAGTGTTAACATAGCTATAATTAATGTCCATTTAACATTTCTTTTTTTCATGATGAAACCCCTTTCCATATTTATCAACATAAAAATTATATCATGTTATGATAACGGTATTATTCATATTTGACAATATTTATTTTATTAAAATGAACTATAATTAGAATCAAATTGTCCATAAATTGATTGATGGTTTTTACAAACCCACAAATATCAGTAATTGAAACAAAGTTTAAAATTCTTTTATTTTTCCATTAAATATCTTTAAGATACATCTATAAGACAGATAATCCCAAATTTTTCATGTTAGAATTACATTAATTAAATGTTAGAAGGGAATTATTATGGGAATGAAACACAGTAAAAAGCATCTTTCCCATAACGGGGAAAGAACTATGGGAAACGATGTACTCACATCTAAAATTAAAAAAATAGCTCGTGATGATGTTGAAATTAAGGTCTATTACGTTGATTCTATAGGCAATGAAATTACCCAATCAACTACTATCAAGGGACATTATCTAGATAAATTAGAAATTCCTTGGAAAGAAATCCCTGGGTATGTTTTGTCTTCAGTAACAAATTTTCAACAAACTTTTATTCCTAATTCCGATGGCATTTATCTAGTTTATGCTAACCAACTATCAGCACCAGTTATTGTCTACCACCGCAATCTTGATGGCAATTTGATTTCTGATCCTCAATATTTGGTTGGCGACTTAAATCGTAAATTTGAAACTAAACCCTTAGAGGAAGCCGATCATTTTTTGGTTCACGCTCCTAAGGATCATAATGGTCAATTTACTTCACAAGTTCAGGAACAAGAATATGTTTATAATGTTTTGCCATTAAAAAATTATCATATCAATAAAGATCTTTTTATTGAAACTCAAAATAATGTCAATGTTTATAACCAACCATTAAGTAATGCTCCGCTTGACAAGACACTTCCTTATGGAACCTCTTGGAAAATATATAAAGCCATGAAGGAAACTTATAATGGTACTATTTGGTACAATTTAGGTGGCAATACTTGGATTCCTAGTACTGAGAGCATCACTACAAAAGTTATTAAACAGACTTCACCCCGTCAGGATTTATTAAATAGTCCTTTAGCTGAAACAGCTAACAATATCAGTTACACTTATTCCGTAATTGATAGTATGGATATCAATAAGTCTGTCAGAATTCTTTATTACAAAGATCAATTTATTACCGCTTGGAAAACGCCTTACGGAGATATGGATAATACCCGTTTCCGTGGTGGTCAGTCTGTTTTTGTTAATAAGATTGTTCAACTCGACAACTACAGCGTTTGGGCTGAGCTAAAAGATGGCTACTATATCGAAAGTAAATATTTAAACTTATAAAAATAAGCTCTAATGACAAGAATTAAACAGTCATTAAAGCTTATTTTTATTAAGCATATATGTTACATTTAACATATGTTATAAATTACATATGTTTTGGAGGCATTTCTTTTGAACTATTGGCTTTTATTATTAACATTTCTCAGTGTAAACTTAGATTTTTTCTTCATGCTGATTTTTTTACTCAAAAAATATCTTTTATCAAAAGTTTTGCTTGGTTATTTATTGGGTAATTTCATTCTTTTAACGGCCAGTTTTTTAATAGGCAAAGCTCTAGCTAGTTTTTTACCAGAATGGCTCTTAGGTATTTTAGGAATCTTGCCGATTTATCTGGCCTTTCGAAAAGAAAACGATAGCGACAATGACAAGGCCGAGCATCAATCAGAAATCACTAACACTCTAATTACTTACCTATCGGTCTGTGCTGGTTGCAATCTCTCAATTTTCTTACCTGTTCTAGTTGGCGAAACCATCACTAACTTTATCATCACCCTAGGTTTCATAGGTCTTCTTACAATTATAATTGTCTTTGTAATCAATTTTATTTCTGATATACCTGCTGTAGCTAACGTTATGACCAAACATGGCGAAAAATTGATGAAAGTTTGTTATGTCTTGATTGGATTGTACGTTTTCTGGGATAGCGGCTTAATTCATCATCTACTAGCACTCATTTAAAAACATCTATACTATAATAAGAATAATTGCAGATTATTATAGAAGGATCAGACATGAATAAACAAACTTCAGAAAATTTACTTAACTCTAAACAACTAATTGAATCCGAAAGGATTTTTAAATTATTAAGTAATCCCAATCGTCTCCAAATGCTAAAGCTTTTGGAAAATAACACTCTTAGTGTCAGTGAAATTGGTCAAACTTTAAATATTGAACAATCGGTCGTTTCACATCAACTATCAATTCTTAAACAGCATCAGTTAGTCAATTCAGAGAAAAAAGGCAAATACAATTATTATCGTTTAGATGATCCACATATTTTAGACGTCATTAACGAGATGTTAGAACATGCTGACCATGTTATTCGCGGCAAAAAACATGGGGAATAATTACTCTGTTACATTTAATATATAATTCTATAAAAAGCTTTAAAAGAGATTTCCTACAGCGAATACTAATGGAATTGTTATCAAGCTTAATATTGTTGATAAACTCATTAAAGAAATCGCTGGGGCCGTATCGCCATCAACTTGCAAAGTAAAAAGCACGACTAACCCTGCAGCAGGACACGCTGCCATAACAATGGTCGTATAGAAGGCTATTCCAGTTACGCCGACCAATTTTAAAATAAAAATACCTATGATAGGAAAAAGTAAATTACGTAATAAGATGGTCAAACCAATTTCTTTATTTAACATATCCCGACTAAATTGAATATTAGCCAAACTATTTCCAATTACAATCATCGATAAAGGCGTATTGACAGATCCAACATATTTAATAATTTGGTTAGGAATACTGGGTATTTTTATTGAAAACATAAAAATAAAAATACCAACAAAAATAGCGATAATATTAGGATTTAATAAGACTTGGCGCCAATCTGTCTTTTCGACTGTGCCATTATCATTATCCCGAAACAAAGCAACACCTTGTGTCCAACTGAAAATATTAAAAGCTGCTAACGAGACAACTGCAAAGAAAACTCCTTCTGAACCAAACAAGGCACTGATCAACGGTATACCCATAAATCCTGCATTAGAATAAATACTGCCATATTGAGTTATCCGCCGTAAATTTTGATTTTTTAAATGTCCAAACAATAATTTAGCTATAAGAATTTCTACTAAATAAAGAATAAAAACTCCTAAAACTGCCAATAAAAATTGCTGAATTCGATTGCCTGAATATGGCTGTTCAAAAGCATTGACAATCAAACATGGCGAGACGATATATAGCAAAACATTTGTCAGATCGCTAGAGGTTTGCGAATGCATAAATTTTAATTTATTGATTAAAACTCCAATCAACATTAAGCCAAACATTAAAATAATTTGATTGATCAACTGTCCAATATTCATAATATGCATTCCCCTTTAGTTACTATATTATTATACAAATATTTTATGCCAAAAAGAAGACAATAGATATTTTCCAATTTGAAATAAAAAAATGATTGGTTCAGTAATAAAATTACTACTGAATCAATCATTTTTTAAACTCTTCGACGGCTAGTCGATGGAAATCCTAATTGTTCACGATATTTAGCAACCGTTCTACGGGCAACTTTAAATCCATCGTCAACTAACAGCTCTGAAATTTTTTGATCACTGTATGGTTTGCTTCTATCTTCATCAGTCAAAATTTGCTTAATTTTAGCTTTAACTTGATCGACTGATTTATCCTCTCCAAACGTTACTTTACTCCGACGTGAGAAGAAGTTTTTCAATTCAAAAATCCCAAAATCAGTCTGAATGTATTTTCCGTTGATTGTTCGACTAACTGTCGATTCACTTAGTTGCAGTTTCTGAGCAACATCCCGAATCAATAATGGCTCCAATGCTTGAGTTTCTTGCATAAAAAACTTGTACTGAGCTTTAACGATACATTTACCAATAATAGAAATTGTTTCTATCCGACGCTGCAAATTATATTCCAAAGTCTTGTATTGACTATATTTATCCCGAATATATTTTTCAACGGCCTCATCCGTAGACTTATTCAAACGATCATAAGTTTCTTCAGCAAATACTAATTGCGGTTGACCATACTTAGTCACAGACAGCGTTAATTTATCTTGATTCTTCTTTACCTGTAATTCCGGAACAACGTACTGTTCATCTTGCGAATTGTAGCGTTGACCTGGATTAGCTGTCAATGACTGAATAAAATCAACATCTTTTTGCAATTCAACATTTGATAGTTTTAAAGCATGTCTTAATTTTTTCCATTCATGCTTTGTAAACAATTCAAAGTTATCGCTCAACATTGACAAAACAGCTTTATCTGCATGATCTGCCTCAGCTTGAAGATACAAGCATTCTTGCAAATTTTTAGCTCCTATCCCTGGGGGATCTAAACGATGCAACAAAGTCTTAGCATCTAGCAACATAATTGGCGTTATATCTGGTAGTTCGGAATAAATTTCCTCATCAGTCATTGTTAAATAACCATTTGGATCTAACTGCTCAATTAGATAAACTACCAAATCCCGCAAAGGAGTCTGCCTCATTGTCAATTGAACTTGATCTAATAAATACTCAAATAACGATTGTTGATCATCCTTAATTTGATAAGATTTACTATCTCCATTATCAATAAATGGCATATCCAAATTAACTCGAACATCAAATAAAGGATTCTCCAAACTCTGCTCATTTAAATAATCAGCCAAATCAATCGCATCCGACTGTAAAATCAAAATTGATTGTCGCATTCCTTGTGTTAAGGACAACCCTTGAACTTGTTTCTGATTTAAATTCTGTTTAAGTTCCATCAGGTTCCCTCCCCTCTATTAGTCAATTAATAAATTAGAAAACATCAACCAATTCATTTAGTTTTAAAACGTTTTCATATAATTACTGACTTAATGATAGCGCTTTTTATTGATTTGTATTTATTATCAAAAAAATTATTTTTCTAAAATTCTACTTTTTTGTATTCTCTAGAAATAAAAAGTATTTAATTTCATCAGATATTTTGTCTACTAAATTCAAGCCTTTTTTCTTGATAAATCAAAAATTGGTATACATATAGACCTCGGTGTATACATATAATATACTAAGTGGTCTATTTGATTTACTTATTATTTTTTACGCCATATACTCTGGTCGTAACAAATTTATAAAAAAGCACTAAATGGGGATCTTAATATGAAAAAGAAAAAATTATTAATTGCTATATCCACGATTGGATTATTTTTAGCAGTTTTATTCATGTTGATACCTCAAGCTCGAACGGCCTATGCTGCAACAGTTTCTTCATCGATATCAACCGAAAATAATCCACCTGGTGTTCCCAAAACAACAGCAAGTACCCCGGCAACTGTCGACACTCCTCCAACGACTTCGACAACTACTAAGGCAACTACTAATATACCAAGTTCCAATACACCAAGCACCAAAGTTGAAATCTCTGTATCTGGGTTAAACGGAACGGATGCTAAAGTAACTGATATTCTAGGGAATCCTATTACTCCTTCGGATAACTTATACACGTGGTCAAATTATCACGTTGACTACAATTGGAGTATTCCTGATGGAGTTCCAATTAAAAGTGGAGACACAGTGAGCTTTTATCTTCCTGAAGGTTTAGTAGCCTCAGGAAATTTATCTTTCCCAATTTATGATAATAATGGCAAAGAAATTGGTATCGCCACTATTAGAAATGGTGAAGCCTCCGGTACTATTACTTTCAATGATGCTTTAGAGAATACTGAAGCTAACCGTAAAGGAACCCTTTCGCTCATTTCTAAAGGAACTAATACAGGCGATAGCAATGAAGGCGAAAATTGGATCTTCAACAAAAATGGCTGGGTTGCTGGATATGATAATAACGATGTTCCCAACGAAATTACTTGGAACATTGCCTTTAACCCTAACCAACATAACCTTAACAATGTTGTTATTACCGATACTCTTGGTCCTAACCAAGAATATATACCTAGTTCTTTGAATGCCATTGCCGGATCCTATGGACCTAGTGGATTCATCAACAATGGCGAACAACTACACCCTGTTGTAACTACTGATGGCAACAAAGTTATTATTACCTTCCCTGGCAATGTAACATCAGCTGTTGATATTTATTATCGGGTTAAGTTAATCAACACCAATCCTGATGGAACAACAACTTGGACCGATCATGCTACTATGATTTCTAGCGAGGGCGAGCATAATGTTGATTCTTCTACTTCTTGGGGAGGTGCTGGTACTGGTACTGGTGATCAAAAAGTTGGCTCAGTTAAACTAACTAAGACTGATCCAACCGGAAAAATTAGTTTAGCCGGTGCTGAATATCAGCTAGAAGACAGTAAGGGATCTGTTCTCTTTACCAATGGCGTCACAGATGAGAATGGTATCTTAAATGTTCATAATTTACCTTACGGCACCTATACTTTAACAGAGGTAAAAGCACCAGACGGCTATCAAATTAATCCCAATCCTATCACTTTTACGATTCCTGACGACAACGTGATTGATCTTGAATTAACTCAGCCTGATACTCCAGAGACAGGGGCAGTTATTCTTAAAAAGATTGACCCTGATTCTAAAGTAAACCTTTCCGGTGCTACTTTTAATTTATTAGATAGTAATGGGAACGTTATCAAAGAAGGATTAGTAACCAGCGAAAATGGTGAAATCTCTGTTGATGAACTTCCTGCTGGCGACTATTCATTCGTTGAAACTCAGCCTCCAGCTGGCTATGAATTAAATCCTACTCCAATTAATTTCACAGTAATTGCTGGTCAAACAACTCCTGTCGAATTAGACAAATTTAACGTAGCAACAACTGTTGTCAATAATACTGGTAACGTAACTCTAACGAAAACCGACGTTACAACCAACGAATTACTCCCCGGCGCTGTTTATGATTTATTAGATAGCGAAGGCAATATAATTCAAAGTAATTTAATCACTGACAAAAACGGTCAAATTACCGTTACGAATTTGGAAGCTGGCGACTACGCCTTTGTAGAAACTAAAGCTCCTGAAAACTTCATGATTAACAAGACGCCAATAAAATTTACCATTGTCAAAGACATTAGTAGTAATCTTGAAGCCAAAGATCAGCCTATTTTAGAAGAGCCTGGTAATCCTGATGAACCTGGCGGCACTGAACCTCCTACTACCAACCCTGAAGAGCCCGGTAATCCTGGCGGTACTAAGCCTCCTATTACTAACCCTGAAGAACCTGGCAATCCTGGTGGCACTAAACCTCCTATTACTAACCCTGAAGAACCTGGTAATCCTGGTGGCACTAAGCCTCCTATTACTAACCCTGAAGAACCTGGCAATCCTGGTGGCACTAAACCTCCTATTACTAACCCTGAAGAACCTGGTAATCCTGGTGGCACTAAGCCTCCTATTACTAACCCTGAAGAACCTGGTAATCATGGTGGCACTAAACCTCCTACTACTGGTCCTGAAGAGCCCGGTAATCCTGGTGGTACTGAACCTCCTACCACTGGCCCTGAAGAACCTTCTAAACCTGGCATTACACCACCAATAACTTTACCTAGTGTTCCTGGTGGCATTGGACCAGAAAATCCTGGCAGTGGAATTTCAACCCTACCTAAATTACCTGGCACTATTACTGGAAATGTCACACTTCCTGAAACAGGTTCAGGATCTCAAAAAGGTAAGCTACCTCAAACCGGTGAAAATAATCAACTATTCATTATGATTAGTGGTTTCTTCATTATTTTGTTCCTTATCTTTAAACACCTAATCAAAAAATTGAATGCTTAGTAAAATTTTCAATCCTTCTAAAGATTATTTTTAGGAGGATTTTTTTATACACAATGGCTACACAAAAAAGATTCTTTTTATAATTCAATAAGTTATTATCTTTCTTGATAACAGGATATTTATGCAGTGCAGTTATCAATATTCTTCCAAGGAGATTAATATTATGAAATTAAATCAAAGAGTTTTTTTGAGCCTTTCAATCTTTCTAATCGGCATCGGTCTAGCAATCCCACCTACAGTCGTGGATGCCGCTACAATAATTGATCTAAAAGAAATGAACTCTGACGGCTTTCTTTATAAAATTGCTTCAAATAAATATATTAAGGCCAGTGATGTCAAGATCATTACTAACGACAACAAGGAAGACCCTAATATGATAGCAACGCTTGAAGCTAATGATTTTCTTCTAAAAGTTACTGTTCCTAAAGCACACCTATATGATTCTCAAGCTAAACAGTTATCAAAAGAAGTTCCTCAAGGTCATGTTTACGTAATTGGCAGTCAAGATGATTTCAGCAACAGAACTTACTATCATATATCCAAAAATAAACTGGTTTCAGTTATCGATAGCTCCCTTTAAAACTAGGCAACAAAATTTTCTCCTGAATCTGACAAATACAAAAGGACCCAATGACTGATAAAAAGGTTCTTACTAAAGTTTGGTTATATCATGAGTATTTTAAATTCCCGTCCTCCACAA
>NZ_AZDB01000014.1 GCF_001434585.1 Companilactobacillus crustorum JCM 15951 | reverse complement strand
TAGGAGTCAGTCCGGAACAAAAAGTGGGAATGCGTTCAGCTATGAGATCATTGTTAGCGGCTTTGCCGGTTACAATGAGGCCGAGTTTGGAAATCCATTATTTTGCACGAAGTGTAAAATAATTAGTTTCGAACCGGCCCATAGCGTTCCAACAGCATTCCCACTTTTTGTGGAGGACGGGAAGTTAAACACATTTACGCTATAACCAAACTTGAGTAAGAACCAAAACAATTATCACCAGAGCTTTTTTATTTGCTAGCTTCCTTTTCTAAAAAATCGGCTGGTGTTATTTGATCCATCCCAATCATTGGATTGATCGAATTATTCATAATTAAATCCATCGTTAATCGATAATCCCTCGGTTGCTCTTCTTCCACAATCTCTGGAGCATCATCAGTTTGTTTAGGCTTAATTTTAAAGGTAGTAAAAATACGTTCCTTTAAGGTGGTTTGACGTTCGCTCGATTGATCCCTAATTGATCGTTCAAAAGCTGAGCGATCGCCTACCATAATCAACAAACGCTTGGCTCGAGTAACTGCCGTATAAAGCAAATTACGTCTTAACATTCGTGATTCTTCGTTAACTAATGGCAAGATAACCATTTCAAATTCAGAACCTTGTGATTTATGAATCGACGTACAATAAGCTAAAGCTATATTAGTCCAATCTTTTCGATCCAACGTTACTTCATTGCCATCAAAATCAATAACCAATTGATCAACATGGTCTGTATTCTCTTTAGCTAAAATAATTCCCACAATTTTGCCAATCTCGCCATTGAAAACATTATCTTCCGGCGTATTGACTAAATAAACGACTTTATCATTAATCCGATACTTCGTATTTCCCATAGAAACTTCTTTACGCTTGGGGGTCATAGGATTAACCACATTTTGAATCACGAAGTTCAAATTATCAATTCCCGCTTGACCTCGATACATTGGAGCTAACACTTGAACATCAGCAATATCAAAACCACGATCATTTGATTTGCTAATAATTTGCGACAAAACACTTGGAACTTCGCGACTACTACAATTAATAAAACTTCGATCGGATTTATTTTGAAAAACATCGTCCTCAATCAGTCCCTCATTAATATCATGTGCCAATTGAATGATAGTTGAATCGCCATCTTGACGGTGGATATTTTTCAAAACCATTGTTGGAAAAACCTCACTATTGATTAAGTCGGCAAATATTTGACCAGGACCAACTGATGGCAGCTGATCACGATCTCCCACTAAAACAACTTGAGTACCTGGTTGAACTGCGGAAATGAGTAATTTGAATAGTTTAGTGTCAACCATCGACATTTCATCAATGATCAACAATTTACAGTCCAAACTGGGCTCTGCAAATTCATCATCCTCTGTTCCAGTTAATCCCAGCAAACGATGAATTGTCATTGCAGGCAATCCAGTTGATTCCCCCATGTGTTTAGCAGCACGACCAGTAGGAGCCGCTAAAGCAATCGCATAGTCATCTGCTGCAGGATCTAGAGGCATATCGTTTAACTTGGCGTATGCCGCTACAATTGCATTGATAATTGTAGTTTTTCCAGTTCCGGGACCACCAGTCAGCAAGAACACAGGATGCGTCAATGACTGTTTGATAGCCTTTTCTTGCGATTCATCATATTTAACTTTAAAATCAGTCTCAATTTGCTTAAGTTCTTTTTTCAAAGCATGTTGGCTCCAAGAAACTCCTTTGAAAGTATCATCAATCATCTTGAGAGATTGTGCTATAGACCATTCGCTGTCAGACAAATCTTTCTCATAAACATTGCCATCTTCAACCAAAAGAACTCCATCTTTAACTAAGCCACGCAAACCATCGACTAACTTTTTAGTTAAATCAGGTGTAGAACTAGCACGTAAAACCCCGGTTACTCGCTTAACCAAATTTTGCCCATCAACAAAAGTGTCTCCAGTTTCATTGACGCTCAAAGTCACCATCTGTATCAAAGCGCCCTTGATTCTTCTGAGATCATCACCTGTAATACCAAGTCTCTTAGCTAATTCATCAGCCCTTTTAAAACCGACTCCTTTAACATCAAGCACTAGTTGGTAAGGGTCCTCTGTGATTTTATCCAAAGTCTGAGGACCATACTTTTGATAGATACGGGCACTTAGAGTTGGTCCAAAACCATAATTGTTCAATTGATACAAAGCTTGCTCAGTTTGATGATTGCTAGAAATTTGTTCAATGATATTTTGAGTTTTTTCTTCACCCAATTTTAAAAAATCTAAAGCATGAGGGTCTTGTAGAATTTTATCGATTGCATCATTTCCCAATTCATCAACAATTTTCTCAGCTTTTTTCTTGCCAATACCCGGAAATTCTTCACTTGAGAAAAAGCTTATCAATTCCTTTCGACCATTGGGACGACTACGTTTGTAAGATGTAGCTTGGAATTGCTTGCCATATTTAGGATGATCAACAATTTTACCTTCGAAACGATATTCTTCTTCCTCTGATATTTCGCCGAAACTCCCAGTTACTACAATATCTCCAGCATCCCAATCAGTATTGGTTTTTTTAACTTTGATTGTAAAGATCTTATAGAGGTTTTCAGGATTTTCAAAAAAGATGGCTTTGACAGTACCCAAGAAATATGGTTTCTCGTTATTCTCCGTCATCGCTATCTCCTTGTTTTATAAATTTCTGCAACTCTGCGAGCTTTTTTTCATTCTTCAAATAGTATTTTTCATCAATTTTTTTAGATTCAGCTAGGTAAGTTTGATAATCTTCTTTTAAGTTCATCGCACATAAGGCCATATTAAAGTAAAATTTCGCCTGTGGCTGGATTTTGTTGGCTTTCTTATAAAACCCTAATGACTCTTCAAAATTGCCGTTAGCTAGCAATAAATCGGCTAATAATTCATTAGCTCCTAAATCATGAGGGGCTTTTTCTGTGGCAGTCAAAGCGTACATAATCGCCAATTGTCTTTTTCCCTGTTGATCTAAAGTTTTAGCCATCATAAAATAAGCTTCAAATGCATAGTCATCATTGATCAACTGTTGAAAAATCTCATTTGCCTTATCGAATTTATCAGCTAAATAGTATACATTTCCTAAGTTATACAATAAATCTCGATTATTTTTAAACATTTCCAATGATCGAGCTAGCAATTCCTCAGCTTGTTCCAAATCGCCTGCTTGAACTAAATAAGTTGATAATTGTAATATCTCAGGCAATTGTTTAGGATCTTTATTTAAATCAGCCACAATCAGTTTAATGGCTGCTTCTTTATCGCCCTTTTTAAATAATTGTTCTGCTTGCTTGTTCATAAGTACCTCAAATCGTATCTGAACTCTCTAATTTCTTATTCAGATATCCTGTCTCATTCCATTTAATTAATTTAAATTCACCATCTTCATATCGTAAGTGCGTCAAACTTGTATTCGACAAGCCGCCATTTTTTCTAATGTCAGCTATTTTAGTACCTAATAGTGATTGAATCATCGTTACTAAAGCCGCTCCATGACTAACAATCACTACATTGCTTTGAGCATTATTCTCAGCTACGATCTGTTTAACTGCCTTTGTAGTTCTTTGAGCCACTCGTTCAAATGATTCGCCACGAATTAAGTCATAATCATAATCAGTTGGCTGATGTCTAAAAGCATAAATTACTTCTGGCATTTCATTCTCTAATTCCGAAAATTTTCGACCTTCCATAATACCCAAGTCAAATTCACGTAAATCCCTAACAATTGTTAAAGGTATTTTACGATTTAAATTTTTAATCAATGTTTCTGCGGTCGTTTTTGCACGAGGTAATGGACTTGAATACATGTGATCAATTGCTGTATCCTGAAGTCTTTTTGCCAACAAACTAATATCATGCAAACTTTCAGGCAAAAGTGGAGAGTCACCATGCCCTCCTTGATATTTACCTTCTAAATTCCATTCAGTTTTTCCGTGTCTGACAAAATACAATTCCATTTTTCTCACCTTACCAAGTTAGTTAAATACAATTATGGATTTTTTGACAGATTTTTTCAAGTTCGGCCATCAGTTTACAGAAAATATTAATTATATATAGAAAAAGCTCTTGATAAATGACTTTTTACTCGCCATTATCAAGAGCTTCTTACTTGCTGAAATTTAGTTAAGCTTTTTTACTAATTCATTATATCTCAAACGAGCTTTGCAAGGATAAATTCTTGCTGTACTCTTTTTCCTAGATGTATTGCAACTTCTTCTCTGCCATATAAGCAGCATCGATTGTTGCTCCACCTAAGCACTCCTCACCATCGTAAAAGACAACTTCTTGTCCTGGTGTAATAGCACGTACAGGATTGTCAAACTCAACATTAACCTTACCGTCATCTAAAACATGAACTGTAACGCCTGTATCTTGTTGACGATATCTGAACTTAGCTGTGGCATGGAATGTGTCGCCGTAATTCAAACCAGTGATAAAGGAAAGATCTGAAGCATCCAAATGGTCTGCATACAATCTCTCGTTATCATATCCTTGATCAACGTAAAGAATGTTCTTAGACATATCCTTACCAACAACAAACCAAGGCTCGTTTGACTTACCATTTCCACCAATTCCAAGACCTGATCTTTGACCAATTGTGTAGTACATCAAACCAGCATGCTTACCCTTAACAACACCATCAGGTGTCATCATTGTTCCAGCTTGTGCAGGCAAGAACTCACTAAGGAACTTACGGAAGTTTCTCTCACCGATGAAACAAACACCAGTTGAATCCTTCTTCTTAGCAGTTGCAAGTCCAGCCTCTTCAGCGATACGACGTACCTCTGACTTTTGCATACCGCCAATTGGGAACAAAGCATTTTGCAATTGATCTTGTTGAACAGTACTCAAGAAATAAGTCTGATCCTTGTTAGCATCGCCACCACGTAGCAAATGAACCACGCCATTATCGTCACGGAATGTCTGAGCATAGTGACCCATAGCAATGTAATCAGCATTTAACTTGTTGGCATAGTCAAGGAAAGCCTTGAACTTAACCTCTTTGTTACACATAACATCAGGATTTGGAGTTCTTCCCTTACGATACTCATCCAAGAAATACTCAAAAACACGATCCCAATATTCCTTCTCAAAGTTAACTGAATAGTAAGGAATACCAATCTTATTAGCAACCTTAGCTACATCCTCGTAGTCTTCTGTCGCTGTACATACGCCAGCATCATCAGAGTCATCCCAGTTCTTCATGAAAACTCCAATAACCTCATAGCCTTGTTGTTTCAAAAGAAGTGCACTAACTGACGAGTCAACGCCACCACTCATACCTACAACAACACGCTTCTTCTTATTATCCATTTTTAAAACCTCATTTTATTTAACTAATACATTTTTTTCTTTCAAAAAGTTCATCAAGTATCTGTAATCACTGACTTCTACATCAGTATTTTTTACTTTGAACATATTAATATTATGTAAACCACTTTTATCAGTGATTGCTAATTTTAAACTGTCCAAATCTTTGGAAACAGTAGCACGCAAGTAATATCTAGCCGCATAAGGAGACGAACCATTGATTGGGTGTTCCAAACGAAAACTACCCTTATTACTTTCCATGAAACCTGCATCCATCAGTGAATATTTTTTAATATCCGGGTTGAGTTCGTAGATCTCTTGATCCCCTTGTACCTGAGCTTGACGTTTATCCATTTTAATCATCCCTTATAAATTATTTTCTATTAATTATAAGTTTGAATAAAAAACACTAATTAGTCAAGTCACGTACGATCTCAACGAGCCTATTAGTAAACTTAATAATTTCCGCTTCGGTATTATCTTTACCAAAACTGATACGAACGGAATCATTGATTTTAGGACTGTCTTCGCCAAACATAGCTACCAATACATGTGATGGTTCTAGACTACCTGCTGTACAAGCTGAGCCACCAGAAATAGCAAAACCTTCTAGATCTAATCTAGTTAGCAAAACTCCCCGATCTACTCCTGGCAAATAAAGATTCATCACATGATTCAAAGCATGATTATCAGTTGGTCCATTAACACCAAAATCAATCTGATTCTCAGTTAAAATTTTTTGAATTGTCTGTTTAAATCCAAAATAACGATTTTGTCGAGCTTGTTTAACTTCCGGAGTAATCAACTCAACAGCTTTAGCAAAACCGGCGATAGCGGGAACATTTTCTGTTCCAGCACGACGTTTGGTTTCCTGATCTCCACCTTTAATAAATGATGGTATATGAATACGATCATCTATATAAAGAAAGCCAATGAATTTTGGCCCATTTATTTTATGAGCTGATGTGGATAGCATATCAATGTGTTCTTTTTTAACATCAATGTCTTCCATTCCAAAAGCCTGCACAGCGTCGGTATGGAAGAAAGCTTGATGATCTTTTAAAACTTCCCCAATTTCTTTAATTGGATTCATTGAACCAACTTCATTATTGCCATACATAATTGATACCAAAATCGTATCATCCCTCAAGGCAGCTTTAACTTGTTGGGCTGTAACTTCACCACGTTCATTAGGTTTCAAATAAGTTACTTCAAACCCTAACGATTCCAAATATGCCATTGGTTTTAGAATTGCTTCATGTTCAATCGCAGTCGTTATGATATGTTTACCTAATTTTTGTCTAGATAACGCTGTTTCAATGACAGCCGTATTGTCGCTTTCAGTCCCGCCACTGGTAAAGACAATTTCCGTGTCTTTAGCATTAAGACTTTGAGCAATCGTATGACGGCTTTCATCTAAAACCTTCCGAGCTTGGCGTCCAAAATAATTGGTAGCAGAAGCATTACCAAAATTGTGAGCCATTTGATCGTGAATTACGTCGACTACAGGTGTAGCCATCGGTGTGGTGGCAGCATTATCTAGATAAATAAATGCCACAATAAATCCCCTCTATTCTTGGTCTAAAAAGTTCAGCAACATAGTTACTGATTTGCGTCCGGCTTGTAAAACAAATTCGTCAAAGTTTACACTAGCATTTTCGTCACCAACATCACTCATTGAACGAATAACAACAAATGATGTATGGAATTGGGTACAAACCTGAGCCACAGCGGCACCCTCCATTTCAGCTGCTAATGCATCTGGGAACGACTTTTTAATTGTAGCAATTTTTTCTTTTGCGTCAACAAATTGGTCTCCGGTAACAATTAAACCAACACGAGAAGTTAATCCTGTTCTTTTGGCAGCAGCAGCAATTTCCTTAACATAATCAGCATCGGCATTGAAATATAGCTCTTGTTGTGGCAATTGACCAACTTTGTAGCCAAAACCAGTTGCGTCAACATCGTGATAAGCCATTTTATCAGAAATAACAACATCACCGATATGCAAACCTTCTCCAATACCACCAGCTGATCCTGTATTAACAACAAAATCTGGTTGATAACGATCATTGATTAAAGTTGTTGTCATACCTGCTTGTACCTTGCCAATACCACTTTGGGCTAGATATACTTCATGGTTTTTATAATTACCGATGGTAATATCTACACCTGCAACTGATTCTTGATGAATATCAGTCAATGATTCCTTCATCAATTTAATTTCTTCTTCCATAGGGACGATTACGCCAATTTTCATACTCTAACTCCTTAAATGTAAAATAATATCAAAAACACTAGCACAATTAAGCCGAATATTGTAATGATGGCAATATTTAACTTTTTTTTCAATTTATTTGTCTTATTCTCAAAAGATTGCAAATTTTCTTGAATAATTTGTTCTGGATGTTCTTGTTGATACTCTGATTCTGCACGTTGTCGCTCTTGTTCACGAATCTTTCGTTGCTGTTCTTCAATCTGATCTGCTCGAACGACTGTCTGCGGTTGGGTCTCCTTTTTTACTTTTGTATTATAAAAGTCTTTAATTTTAGAAAACATTTATTTTTCCTTTGCTTTTAACAATTCCCAATAAGTAATGGCATAAATTGTTTTTGAGTCACAAATTACACCCTGTTTAATCTGTTCTTTAGCTTCATCTAGCGTCAATTCTTCCACGTTCAAAAATTCATCTGGATCGAGCGGACGTTTGAACTCAACTTTTGTCAAATCAGTTGCCTTAAACATAGTTAACTTTTCATTAGAATATCCCGGACTTGCAAAGAAAGCTGTAACTTTCTCTAGCTTGTCAGTTGTCATACCTAATTCTTCGTCCATTTCACGTAAAGCAACTTCCTTTAAGTCGCTGCCTTCATCAGGATCAATTTTACCAGCAGGAATTTCCAAGGTTTCTTGATCCAAAGGTGTACGCCATTGTCTGACAAAAATCATCTTATCATTATCTGTAAAGGGCATGATTGCCACGGCACCATGATGTTCCACTACTTCTCGAATATCAGGAATTCCATTGGGCAAAACAACTTGTTCAACGTCAACATTGAATATTTTGCCACCAAACATTCTCTTTTTTGCTACTACTGCCTCATAATATCTTGAATCTTCTTTACTCATTACTGGATCCTCTCATTTTTACTAATCTAAAGACCGACATAACGATTGCAATTAAACAAATTACAACTGCAAGTGTTATTGTAACACGCATATCATTCATAAAAATATTAGCAACACTAAAATTCTATGGTTCAAATAACAAAAATGGTAAATTCATCTTCATGAATTTACCATTCTTTAATTATCAAATAAAGTTTCAAATTGACTCTATTCTACTTCTTCATCATCAATGATCTTAATATTGACTGCTTGTGGACCTTTATATCCGGGAGCAATCTCAAAGTTTACGTTCAATCCATCTTTAATAAAGAAATCCTCACGATTAAGAACAGAATCAGCGAAAAAGAAAACATCTTCTTCACCATTGTTTATAAAACCAAATCCACGATTCTTATTAAATCTAACGATTTTTCCAGTAAACATTTTATCCATCCTATTCGTCAAAGCCATCAGTCATAGTCTGAGGATATTCTTCAGACACGATCTTAGCACATCTAGCACAGAAGGTAGGATAATTTGAGTCACTACCAACATCAGTCTTAATCATTCGACATCTTTGACAAACTTTTCCTTCAGCTTTTTCTACAAGAACACTTGCAAGTTCATATTTATCAGCAGTTTCAGGTAACTCTTGATCGCTAATTTCAAATTGTGAAACAATCAATAATTGACCGAAATTACTATCAATTTTGTCAAGAACAGCTTTCAATTCAGCATTTGGATGAATTGTTACTTTAGCTTCCAAAGACTTACCAATTAACTTGTTGCTACGAGCAACTTCTAGAGATTTTAAGACATTATCTCTAAAGTCCATGAAGACAGACCAATCTTTTTCAATTTCTGCTTGATCGGCGATCTCTTCAACCTTTGGCATTTCTGCTAATTGAATGTAATCTTCTGGTTCCTTAAGATATTCCCAAACTTGTTCCATAGTATGTGGCAAAATTGGCGTCAATAACTTAGCCAATTTAACAGCTACACTATAGATAACTGTTTGCATTGAACGACGTGCATGTGAATCTTCAGCATCAATATAAACGACGTCTTTAGCAAAATCAAGATAGAATGTTGACATTTCATTAACAATAAAACTAACTACAGACTTAGCCACGTCGGCAAAATCATACTTATCATAATCAGCCAAAACATCTTTAACCAAATCATTCAACTTAACGACAACATACTTATCCTCTGGGCGAAGATCTGCATATGCTACAGCATTAGTCTTAGGATCAAAATCAGTTGTATTAGCTAACATAAATCTAATAGTATTTCTGATCTTACGATATGTTTCAGAAACTTGCTTGAATGAATCAACTGAAACTGAAACATCCGAGCTAGAGTCAACCGATGCAACCCAGAGACGAATAATTTCAGCTCCGAATTGTCTTTCGATGTCACTAGGAGCAATAACATTTCCAAGTGATTTACTCATCTTAACTCCATTCTTATCCAACGTGAATCCTTGTGAAAGGATAGCCTTATATGGAGCAACACCAAAGGCGGCTACAGAAGTAACTAGCATTGAGTTGAACCAACCACGATATTGATCAGAACCTTCAAGAATTAAATCAGCTGGGAATTTAAGATTGTCGCGTTTCTTAGCCACACCAGCATGAGCTGTCCCAGAGTCGAACCAAACATCAAGGATGTCAGTTTCCTTAGTAAATTTACCGTTGGGACTACCTGGATATGTAAAGCCATCAGGTAGAAGATCTTTAGCATCACGTTCAGCCCATACATTAGAACCATACTTACCAAACAATTCTGCTACATGATCGATTGTTTCTTTAGTCATAATAGGATCGCCATTTTCAGCATAGAAAATTGGTAGCGGAACACCCCAAGCACGTTGTCTGGAGATTACCCAATCTCCACGGTCACGAATCATATTGTAAAGACGTGTTTTACCCCAATCAGGCATAAAATCAATCTTTTCAATCTCATCAAGAATTTGTTGTCTAAACTTATCAATTGAAGCAAACCATTGTGGTGTAGCACGGAAAATAACGGGTTTCTTAGTACGCCAATCATGTGGATAACTGTGAGTGAAAAAGCTCAACTTCAAGAGTGAACCATTATCTTTCATTCTCTCACTGATCATCTTATTAGCATCATCATAGAAGACGCCTTCATATTCAGGTACTTCATCAGTAAATCTACCTTGTGCATCAATTGGTGAAAAGACTGGCAATTTATATTTCATACCGACAACAAAGTCATCAGCACCAAATCCAGGAGCTGTATGAACTAGGCCAGTACCATCATCCAAAGTAACATGATTACCAAGAATTAATGGTGATTCACGATCATAAAGTGGATGAGTAGCTGTTAATCCCTCAAGATCCTTACCCTTAACAGTCTTGAGAATTTCAACATTCTTCCAATCCAATTGTTCTTGTACATATGAAAGTCTCTCTTGGGCAACAACATATTTCTTGCCGTCAGCATTAACTTCCACATAAAGGAACTTAGGATTGACACAAATAGCCTCATTTGATGGAATTGTCCATGGCGTTGTCGTCCAAATAATGAAGGAAGCATCGCTGTCAATTACATCTTTACCGTTACGTACTTTAAAGGCAACAAAGATTGATGGTGATTTAACATCCTTATATTCAACTTCAGCTTCAGCTAGAGTTGATTCTGATGATGGTGACCAGTAAACTGGTTTTTTACCACGATAGATGTAACCTTTATCAACCATTTCTCCGAATACTTTAACTTCTTCTTCTTCAAATTCTGGTTGATAAGTAATGTAAGGATTGTCCCAATCAGCTGAAATTCCTAAACGTTTGAAACCAGCCATTTGTTTCTTGATTTCACCTTGAGCAAATTCATAACACAACTTACGGTAATCAGAAAGACTCATTTCCTTACGTTTAACACCCTTTTTAGCCAATTGTTGTTCAATTGGTAGACCATGAGTATCCCAACCAGGAACATAAGGTGCACGGAAACCGTTCATAGATTTATAACGAACGATAATATCCTTAGAGATTTTATTCAAAGCGTGACCCATATGGATATCGCCATTTGCAAATGGAGGTCCATCCAATAATTCAAAGGTTGGTTTACCCTCATTTAATTTTTGTCGTTGTTCATAAAGCTTATTATCTTCCCATGCTTTTTGCCACTCTGCTTCTTTGTTTGGCAAGTTTCCACGCATAGGGAATTTAGTTTTACCTAAATTTAAAGTATCTTTTACTCGCATTCTTTCACCCCTTCTAAAAATAAAAAGAACCCATCCAATTTAGGACGAGTTCTCGCTATACCACCTATTGGTAAATCAAATAAATTGTCTAAAAGTTGATATACCAGAAATTATTTTTACTAGTCTCACACCATACACTAGCTCGCTGAAAAAATATTATTAGTGGCACTTGTTCTTTTAATTATTTCTTAGGATCATCATCGGTCTCTTCATCTTTAAAATTGAACGTAGGTTCATTTTGTTGATGACTGATTGTATACGATTCATCCGGTTGATCATCCTGAATATTGTTATTATAGTTCATTTGCTCTGAATTGAAAACTGAATCTTGCTCATTTTCATAATCTTGTTGATTACCTGTCGAATTATCTTGATAATCTTGAGTTGAATCATTACCTGTTTGGCCACCAACTTCTTGTTTAAGTTTGTCAGTAGATGTACTGTCATTAAGTTTTGACCATTCCGGACTATCAACCATATCCAATTGTTGCTTTAACATTCCTTGCAAACCTTGACGGAACGAATTGACGCTTCGTTTCAAATTGTCAGTTTCAATAGTAACCTGACGAGCTCGATCTGAGGCATCTTGCAATATTTGATTAGATTTTTCAGTTGATTGATTCAATAAATCTCGTGCTTTTTTCTGCGATTCTTCGACAATAATCTGAGCTTCTTGTTCAGATTCATTCTTAACCTTTTCAGCAGCTTCTTGAGCTACCAAAATCGACTGATTCAAAGCATCTTTCATATCAGTGAAATATTTCAACTGTTCAGAAGTTTCTTTTAACTCCTTCTCCAATTGATCATTCTTTTGTAAAGCTAAATTGTAATCCTGCGCTACTTGTTTTAAAAAGCTGTCAACTTGGTCGCGGTCATAGCCTCGAAATTTATTGTCAAATTCTTTATCATGTATTTCTACTGGTGATAATACCATAACTTCACGCCCCTATTATTTCTTAATGATATTGACGAATAAAATGTATTTATTATTCTTTGATTTTCCCATAATATCATTAATCCTTATTCGGCCGAAACTTCTAACACTTAGTGTATCAGTAATTGTAATAAAAGAACTAGCGTTTTTGCTCACGACCCAATTAATTTGTACTTTACCATGATCCACAAGTGCCTTAGCACTCTGCCTAGACAAATCATAAACGGTTGCAATAATTGTATCCAATCGCAATGACTGAACATTAATCGTTTCGTCCGTCGATTCATCTTTAGGTAATAATAGATCCTTGAAACTTTTTTCGATTAAATGAATCTTATATGGTCCAATCTTTTTGACCTGTTCTTCAATGTAATCACTCATTGAGTCAAAGACAAAAAACTGCCAATTTTCGCCATCAGTAATAATATCGCCAAAACGATCACGTTCAACACCCGATCCAGTCAATGAACCTAATATTTGTCCATGGTGCAAGTTAGCAAATTTTTCCGGATAGCGTATTTCATACATCGCAATTTTATAATCAGACTCATTGGGTACAAAATAGTCAGGAGCTATTATTCCCCTGACTCTTTCAGCATTTTCGTAACCGCCAAAATAATGTACATATAAGTCATCATATTTATTTATGAGATTATTTAAAATTGTCTGTTCGCGAAGATTCAAAAAATCAGTTAGCTGAGGCGTATACATTGTTTGAGCTTTTAAAAGAATATCGCTTATCTTATCAATGAATATTTTTTCCTCAGGACGGAAAAAGCCACCGCCTATGATTGTTTTTTTATCATCCATATTTATATTATTAAAAATACCGCTTTCTGCAATAATTGAATTAATATAAGTGCAATTATTGGAGAAAAATCAAGAAAACCAATACTTGTCGGTATAATTTTCTTAATCAGATTTAAGAATGGCGCTACCATTGCTACGATAAATCTTCCAAATGCAGAATTGTATAGTGACGGTATAAAAGACAACAGACAAAATACAAAAATAATAAATTCATACAGTTGAAAGGCTGTACTAATAATAAATGGCAGCCCACTTAAAATTCGATCCATATCTTTCCTCGACTTTATTCGTTTATATCAGGTATGCTTCCATCAATTTCAAACTTTGGTGGTGTGCAAAGAAAGATCTTTTCTCCAACACGTTTGATCTCACCATTTAGAGCAAAGATAGTACCAGTTAAAAAGTCTACGATTCTCTTTGATTGTTCGTCATTGACATTATTAAAATTAACGATCACAGCCTTACTATTCAAAAGTTGTTTAGCAATAACTTTTGCATCTGAGTAAACTCTAGGTTGATAAATCGCAATTTTACTATTTGCTTTAGTTCTTGCTTCACTAGCTGTACTCATTGATACTACCTTTTCATTATTTGAATAATTTTTTTGAGGCTTAGTATCAGTATCAGCGACAACTTTTGTATCTGATGTTTCTTCATCGTCATTGATACCAAAGAAACTGCCTAATTTTTCAAATGCCATAAGAAAATCTCCTTTTACTTGTTATTACGACGTTTAAAAATTGGAGGAGTTGAGTCATCATCGTCATCGCTTAAATCAATTGTTTCTGGTTTTTGGAAGATTTCAAAATCGCCTTTTTCACCAGAGACATTTTTTTGCTTAGAAGCGTCACGATTAATGTCCCAATCGGCCAATGGGTCATTAGATGTTTGTGGCTGTTGTGGCTTTGTTTGTGCATTGTCACTTGGCTTGTTGTTATTCTTATTATTGTTATCCAAAGTAGCACGAGGATTATTTAAAGGACGTCTAGCTGGTTCCCTCTTCTTACTGTCTTCGCCACTTTCAACTCCAGTCGCAATAACTGTAACTTTAACTTGATCACCAAGTGTGTCATCGATAGAAGTACCAAAGATAATATTAACATCTGAAGTAGCTTGTTCGGAAACAATTTGCGCTGCATCTTGAGCTTCAAACAATGACAAGTCAGGGCCACCAGTAATATTAAGAAGAACTTGTTTAGCACCATCAATTGAAACTTCAAGCAATGGTGATGAGATAGCCTTCTTAGTTGCTTCAGTAATTCTATTTTCGCCATTAGCTTGACCAATACCCATTAGAGCAGAACCTTGATCAGACATAACTGTTTTAACATCAGCAAAATCCAAGTTAACGAATCCTGGAGATGTAATAAGATCAGAAATACTTTGTACACCTTGACGTAAAACATCATCAGCTATGCTAAAGGCTTCGCTCATTGGTGTCTTCTTATCAACGATTTCCAATAATTTGCTATTAGAAATCAAAACTAATGTATCGACGTCTTTCTTCAATTCTGTAATACCGTCTGCTGCAAAACGTGAACGTTTTTCACCTTCAAAAGCAAATGGACGCGTAACGACACCAACAGTCAATGCGCCACTTTCTTTAGCAATATTAGCAACGATAGGAGCAGCACCTGTTCCGGTACCACCACCCATTCCGGCGGTTACAAAAATCATATCTGCGCCTTCGAGGGCTTCTTTAATGGCTTCTTCACTCTCTTGAGCGGCCTTTTGTCCAACTTCAGGGTTTGAACCAGCACCTAATCCACGAGTCAATTTAGGTCCTAACTGAATTTTTGTTTCAGCATTTGAGTTTTCTAGAGCTTGAACATCTGTATTAGCTGCGATAAATTGAACACCTTTAATTCCAGCTTCTACCATGCGGTTAACAGCATTGCCACCAGCGCCACCGACACCGATAACTTTGATTACCGCTCCCTTATTTTCGGATGAGTCTAAAGTATATTCCATTAAGGAGTTCCTCCTATTAAATCTAATTTATTTTATATTAATTTTAATCAAAAAATCTACTCCAGAAATCCTTGAATTTAGACATTTTTTTGTCCTTATTAGGACTTGTCTGTTCTTCGCTGGCTTCATCTGGCTGAGTTTCTTGAGCTTGAGTAGGCATTACTTTTTTAGGTTGCTCAGGTTGTGGCTGTGGTTCAGGAACAACACGAGTCTGTGGTCTACTGTTACGTTCAACGGTCGCACCGTTAACAACATTATCAGCAATCACTCCAATATCATTCAGTCGAGAAGCATAAATTACTAAACCTAACCCCAATGAATATGAAGGATAGCGCATACCCATTTGAGTAGGAACGTAACTTCTTACTTTGACGTCAAAAATTTTCTTTGCTAAATCCTCAATATTTGGAGTAGCGGCGACACCACCAGTTAAAACAATACCGCCAGGCAACGATAAGGCCCCAGCATCCTCTAGTGGTGCTTGAAGTCTGGTAAAAATTTGATTCAAGCGAGCTTCGATAATTTCAGCTAAATACTCTTCTGAAACCATTGTAGGCTCATTTTTACCAACAACCTCAACACTGATATTTTCATCAGTTGATGCCTTATCAGCTGCAGCATTACCATAATAAAGTTTCAATTGGTTAGCATTTTCAACCGTTGTATTCAAAACAACTGAAATATCATGCGTAACATAATCTCCACCTTCGAAATCAACTGTCGATAACTTCAAATTATGATCATGTACAACTGAAGCAGTCGTTTGTCCTGCTCCCATATCAATAATTACAGCACCAAAGTCACTCTCACCATCGTCTAAAACGACTTGACTCAATGCCATTGGAGAAATAACTTTATGAATAATGTTTAAACCGGCCTTTTGAATAGCCTTCTTTGTATTATGAACAATCGTCTTGGGTGCCGTATAAATAATTCCAGACATTTCCAAACGAACACCAATCATTCCTCGAGGATCACGAATATTATTGAACCCGTCAACAGAAAATTGCTTAGGAATCAATGAAACCACTTCACGTTCACTAGGTAGATTTTGAACCATAGCGGCTAGCATTACCTGTCTAACGTCATTTTCATTAATTTCTTTTGACTCTGATCCAACTGCTATCATTCCTCGACATTTTTCAATCTGCAACATATTGGCCGATATACCGACCACAACGTCACGAATTGAAATATTTGCCTGCGTTTCGGCCTTCTTAATAGCTCTCTGAATGGCACTCGCAGCTTTATCTATATCGACTATAACGCCACGACTGACACCCTCGGATCTTTCGCTTCCAACTCCAACGATACTTAATCTATCGTCAGAAGATTCCGCAACCACTACTTTTATTGAATTTGTACCAATATCAAGACCTACAAAAAATTCAGAATTATCCATTAATCGTGGCAGCCTCCCTAACCTAAAAAAATCTATTCACTAAAAAATTTTAACACAAATATGATTATATTAAACCTATTTCTTAACATTAAACGGATAAGAATAAGCACCAATCTCTAAATCTATAACGCCCCTTTTCTTCATCTGAGCAGCCATACCTGGATAATATTTCAACTTGGTCTTGACTGTCCTCATATCGGCAATAACCTTATTTCCATCATTCATATCAATTTTAATCCGATAAGGATTCAATTTAGTGGGCGAATTATAAAATTCAGAAATATTTGTCTGAACATTACTTGGTAAATCAGCATAAATATTCGCTATTTCCCGCAACCTACCAGAATTGAAATTACTATAAATGGGATAATTGCCAATCGGAGAATTCAATTTCTGATTTAAAACGCGTCCATTATCAATGATTCGATAATAGCCACCGTCCTTATTGATATAACCTAGTGTTGGATACTCTTTGACATTAATAACTAAGTCTCGAAGATTATATGTACGAAACGTCACAGACTTTATAGATGATAATTTTTTTGCAGTTTTTTTTGAAATTGAACCGTGGTGTAACAAAACATCCAATAATGTCGAATTTTCATCAATCTTAGTAGCATTAATTACTTGTTGCGCTCCAAGATCGTTTACACCTTTTACATTGATATCTCTAACTTTGCTCAAAGGTGAGCCAAAATAAGCAATTAAAACGATGATAAAAACTATTATAAAAATCAACCCATTTTTACTTATCTTAATTCTTCTCTTCAACACTATTAGTCCTCATACATTACTTATTTACTAAGTCCGTTAATACTTTTATCAAACGATCAGCCGCATCAGGAACACCAATTTTTTTAGAATTGTCTGACATTGATTTTTGAAGCGTCTCATCACTCATGATCTGATTGATTTCATTGAATAACTTTTCAGAAGTCAACTCAGATTCAGCAATTACTTTAGCTGCATTAACTTTTGCAACCGACATGGCATTCTTAGTCTGGTGATCATGGGTAACGTATGGACTAGGTATAAAGATAGCCGGAATACCTAAAGCGGTTATTTCAGCAATACTTGTTGCACCACTGCGTCCAACAATCAACTTAATATCCGGTAAAATCTCCGGCATATTATCAATATATGGCAATACGGAAACATTTGCACTCTTTAGGTACTTATCATCAATCAATTTAACAACATTGTCATAATGAACTCGTCCTGTAACAAACAAAATTTGATAATTTGCAGCTACAAATTTGTCCATTGTATCAATAGTTGCTTGATTAATTGGTTTAGCTCCTCGCGAACCGCCAAAAATCATTACAGTATCCTTATCAGGCGCTAAATCAAATTCTTTTAAACGATCATTTTTCTTAATATCAATAACCTCTTGAGCACGAGGATTGCCCGTAAAGACAATTTTTTTCTTTTCACTAAACTGGTCCGTCGCTTCAGTAAAAGCAATTGCAATCTTATCGACAAAATGTGCTAAGAATTTATTAGTTACGCCAGCAATAGTATTTTGTTCATGAATAACCGTAGGTATATGCATAGTATGGGCTGCGTAAACAATTGCACTTGATACATACCCCCCAGTACCAATGACTACATCTGGTTTGAACTCTTTAATAATTTTGCGTGACTTACGAATACTAGATAAAAACAATTTAATTGTCTTGGCATTTTCTAATGTTAAGCGACGTTTAAAACCTTGAATTTCAATTGTTTTAAAATTCAAGCCAGCGTTCTTAACAATTTTGCTTTCTAAGCCTTTTTCCGTGCCGACGTATAAAACATCCTCAATTAAATTTCTTTCCTTGAGTCGCTTAATTAACGCCATTGCAGGGTATATATGTCCTCCAGTGCCACCACCGGAAACAATTATGCGCATTTTCGCCATCTATTTTACTTCTCCCTTTAAAGTTTCCACCGTTTGGATAAACAAATCGCCACGTTCCTCAAAGGTATGGAATTGATCCCAACTAGCTGCCGCTGGGGAAAGTAAGATTACATCGCCATCATTACTCTGTTTATACGCTTCAGGAACAGCCTCTTGTAAATTGTTTACCTTAACGATATTGCTAACATCTGCCTTCTCAGCCGACTCAATAACCTTATTAGCTGTTTGACCATAAACAACCAAATTGCTTACCTTACCCTTAAGTGAAGGAATTAATTCATCGAAGCCATTGCCTCGATCAAGTCCCCCAGCAATCAACGTAATGGGATCTTTAAATGCACTCAAAGCTACGATAGTTGCCTCAACATTAGTGGCTTTTGAATCATTATAAAATTTATGACCACCGAATGTATCGACATATTGAATTCTATGTTTAACACCTTTAAATGAAGATAAGACTTCTATAATATCTTCATTCTTAACATTATAAAGTTTAGCTACGCTAATAGCAGCTAATGCATTTTGAACATTATGCTCTCCAGGAATCTGAATTTCGTTTACGTCCATAATGCGTTCGCCGTTACAATAAATTTTATCATCCTTAACATATGAGCCATGATCTAGCTCTTGATTATCGGAGAAAGGTAAAATTTGAGCTTGAGACTGTTGAGCCAATCCTCGCCATTCTTCAGTATTCCAATTAACAACAAAGTAATCATTCTTAGTTTGGTTCTTAGTAATATGCATCTTAGCTTTAATATAATTTTCACGCGTTTTATGAAAATCAAGATGGGTTGAATAAATATTATTTAAAACCGCTACTCGAGGATGCAAATCAATTGTTCCCTGCAACTGGAAACTGGAAAGTTCTGTAACAACAACATCATCTTTAGTAGCTTTTTGAATAACATCGGAAATAGGAATGCCAATATTACCCGCATAATAAGAATTCTTGAATTTTGGTGAATGCTTCAACATCAATTGAATTAAAGTTGTCACTGTAGTCTTACCGTTAGTTCCAGTCACTGCAACCATAGTAGCGTCAGAGAAACTATAAGCTATTTCAGGCTCTGTTATTACAGGTATTTTTAACTTTTCAGCCCGTTGAACCAAATCATTGGAATAAACGATTCCAGGATTTTTAACCAAATAATCAAATGATTCATCAATCAAACTGGCATCATTGCTACCAGTAATTACCTTAAAGCCAGCATCCATCAGAGCCTGGGCCTCAGTGTTGCCTTCCAAGGGATTGGAATCAACAACAGTGACATCTGACCCCATTTTCTTCAAGAGTTTAGCAACAGCAAAGCCACTCTTGGCTAATCCTAATACTAAGAATTTTTTGTTTGAATAATTACTCTCTGTTTTCATTGCGATCAATTACTTCCTATACGAATAAAATTAAATAAATTGCTGAACAAATAGCACCGACAATCCAAAATGTAATATCAATTTTCCATTCACTCCAGCCCATCATTTCAAAATGGTGATGAATTGGCGTCATCTTGAAAATTCGACGATGGAACACTTTGAATGAGAAAACCTGTAGCATAACGCTCAATGTTTCAATGACATAAACCAAACCAATCAGCAACAGTGACCAGTAACGACCTAATAAAATTGAAATGGCAGCTAAACCAGCACCTAATGCCAATGAACCAACATCACCCATGAATATTTTAGCAGGCTTGTGATTGTATATTAAGAATGCCAATAAAGCACCAACAACTGAGAAACAGACAATAGCTAAATCTACTCGATTTTGATTAAGTGAAATAATTCCATAAGTAGCATAAGAAATGGCACCCAATCCACCTAGCAAACCATCTAAGCCATCAGTTAAATTGGTAGCATTTGAAAAACCAACCAACCAGAAAATTGTAAATAAAATAAAAATCACAGCTGAATTAACTGACAATAAACCTGGGATTGTAAAGTTCATTGGCAATTGATCGTCATTGTAAACATACAAGAAAATTATCCCAACAACAACTTGTAATAAGGCTTTTTGATATGCACGCAAGCCAAGATTTCTCTTCTTGAATACTTTGATAAAATCATCAATAAAACCAATGCATCCGTATAAAACAATAACAAAGGTAGTGATCAAAAGTGACCGATCTAATTGTCCTTGCCAAAGACCTACCCAAATATCAGTTACAAAAGTAGCTAAGATAATCAGTAATCCACCCATCGTTGGAGTACCTGATTTCTTTTCATGCCATTTTGGACCTTCCTCACGAATTGATTGACCCTCTTTGTGAGCAACCAAATATCCGATCAAAAAAGGCATTAAGATAGCTACGATAGCAAACGAGCTAACTATAACGAAAATAATATGACTAATTTCCATGAAAATCCCCTTAATTATTTATTTTTCAATGTAACTATAATTTTACCACTCTCATTTATCACATGACCAGATTTGACCGATTGTTTCACAACATATCCGTCACCTTTTGTCGTGATTTGCTTTCCGGTTATCTCAGCGAACTTCAAAACATCATTCTTCGACCAACCAGTTAAATTAGGCATTGTCATTGCTCCGTTTGTTAACAGAACAATTCTTTGATCTGGCATAACTTTTTCACCACTAGCTGGTAATTGTTGAACAATTTTATTTCCAGTTCCAATTACACCGGATTGTAATTTCAGATCCTTAATTTGACTAAGGGCATCATTAGTTGATTTATCTAACAAACTAGGAATGCTGACATATTGACTGCCAGCCTCAGTGGTGTCAGTTGGCGACTTACCTTGATTAACCAATCTCTTAACCAATGGATTAAAGATTTCTGAAAGAATTTTTTCTGGTGCTTCAGTCATCTTCTGTGGCTGCTTCATTGTTACATAAACAATGTAGTTAGGATCATTGTAAGGAATCATCCCTGCAACTGAGAAAATATAATTATTCGATCCTGTTAAATAGCCACCCTCAGGCGAAGCAATCTGGGCAGTACCAGTTTTAACACCAACTTTAACCCCAGGAACATTGTAAACGATTCCGGTACCATAGTTTTTAGTTACTACTTGGCGCATAGCCTTTTGAACTTGTTTAGCTGTACTTGCCTTAATTGGTTGTCCTACTACTTGACGTTTAAAACTCTTCGTCGTTTTACCAGTATTAGCATCCACTACTTTTTGAATAATTTGAGGCTTGATCATCGTCCCGCCATTAGCAATTGCTGAAAAAGCCTGTAACATTTGCATGGTATTTACATTGACACTCTGTCCAAATGATGTCATAGCTTGATCACTCAAATGCTCGTAAGAAATGCTACCAGCAACTTCACCAGGAAGTTCAATCCCAGTTTTTTTGCCAATATTGAATTTCTTCATGTATTTCATCCAAGTTTTTGCGCCCATTTCTTGCTCTAGCTTGACCATACCAACGTTTGAAGATCGCGTAAAGGCTTCAGATAGTGGAATATATCCCCAACCAGCTGTATTCCAATCGCCAATTGTTCGACCACCAACTTCAACTGTTCCAGATTTATACAATTGATCAGGATTATAATTTCCCGAATCAATTGAAGCTGACAAAGTTAAAATTTTCATTACTGAACCAGGTTCAAATTGATCTTCTACCAATGTATCTCGCCAACTATCGCTCAAACCCTTACCAGTTGTTGGATTAAAGGTTGGTCTCTGTGTAGCAGCCTCAATCGCACCAGTCTTAGCATTCATCACTAAGATTTGTAAATCTTTAGGTGCATATTTTTCTTCAACTTCTTGAGCTAAAATCTCACTATATTGCTGGATTCGACTATTCAAAGTTAAATAAATATTAGAACCGTCAGAGGTACTCTTTTCAACCACTTGCGAATTAGGCAATTCATTACCGCTATTATCGACTTTAGTAACTTTTTTACCATCGCGACCAGCCAAAAGCTTATTGAAATATTTCTCTATTCCCATAACACCACTAATATTGCTGTTAACATCATTAGCATTATCGGACTTAGTAATCCCTACTAAATTAGTGGCAAAAACACCATTAGGATATGATCTTGAAGGTAATTCTACAAAATGTAGTCCTGGTAACTTTTGGGCAGCAATTTTCCTCTTGATTTCAATTGACAGGCCTCGACCTGCTTGTCCAAATTCAACTTGATATTGTTTTTTATTTTTCGGAGTTAAATACTTTCGAAGCTGCTTAGCTGATAATGGCAGATATTTGCTTAAAATTCGAGCTGTCTTTTCTTTATCAACTACATAATCAGGTTTACCTGCTACAGTCTTAGACTTATGACTTGTAATAGCATACAAATTATAAATCGTTGAATCTCCAGCAATCATATCGCCATTAACATTAAGAATATCGCCACGTTTAGCGTTGACCTTGGTAACATTTTCATATTTTTGTTTAGTTCTTTGAACTAGGTTAACACCATCATATCTCTTACTAATTGAAATATACGTGAACCTTTGAATAAAAAGGATAAAAGAAAAGGCAGTCGCAATCAAAATTACCATACCAACAATATAGTGATTGCGTCTTGCCTTATTTTTAAATAATTTTCTGAACTTACTCATTTTGAAATATTCCTTACATTGTTGTCATTCATTTTCAAATTATGCTTTTTTGCAAAAGAAGATAAACGATCAAAACTAGTTAATTCAGAAACCTCTTGTCTTAAATTAACATTACTTGTATTTGTTTTAGATATTTGGGTAGTGAGACTATCCAATTTATTTTGAGAAGAAGTCATCGAAACTTTGATACTAACTAACGTAACCATTAAAGCCAACGTTAAAATAGCTAGCCCAACGATTGAACAAATTTCAAATTTGGACAACGCAACGCTATTTGTTTTAGGAGCTGCTTGAACGACTTGTTTGGGCTGTTCAGCAACTTGATAGTCTTCTAAATTTCTAGCAGTACTTTCTTCTCTCATATTATTAATTCTCCATTATATCTTTTCAACAACACGTAGTTTGGCACTATGAGCCCGATTATTTTCAGATAATTCTTCATCATCGGGCAAAATAGGTTTCCTAGTTATCTGTTTAAGTATTGGTTTTAGATCATCTGGAATAACTGGTAATCCTCTGGGAATATCGACATGAGAATTATCCTTGAAAATGTGTTTAACAATCCGATCTTCTTTTGACTGAAAAGTTATAACGCTAATTCTGCCCTTGGGAGCTAAGAGATCAATGGCTTGTTCTAGTGATCTTTCTAAAGAACCAAGTTCATCATTAACGGCAATTCTAATTGCTTGAAATACTCTTTTTGCTGGATGTCCACCAGTTCTTCTGGCAGCAGCTGGAATCGCATTTTTTATAATATCAGCTAATTCCAGCGTTGAAGTAATCCGATGGTCAGCTCTAATTCGCTCAATTGCTCGAGCAATTTGTTTAGCAAACTTTTCATCACTATATTTATAAAAAATACTGACTAATTCATTATATGACCAATCATTAACAATTTTTTCAGCGTCCAGATCTTGTCTTTGATCCATTCTCATATCCAAACGAGCTTCTTTTTTATAACTGAATCCTCGAACAGCATCATCAAATTGTGGCGATGAAACTCCTAAATCGTAAACAATTCCATCAACCTTTTCAATTCCTAATTCATTCAGACGTGCTTGCATATTCTCAAAGTTATCACGAATCAATGTTAATGAATTATCGCCAATTATTTCAGCATTATTTTGAATACTCTCACCGACTTCAATAGCAGCTTCATCTCGATCAAAAACATAAAGATGACTATTGTGAACTCGGCTTAATAGTTCCTTGGTGTGTCCACCACGTCCAAAGGTAGCGTCTACATAAATCCCATTGTCATGCGGATTAATTTCATCAATAGTTTCTTTTAAAAGTACTGTTTTATGTTTATATACATTAGAAGTCAAAGTCTGTCATTTTCTCCGATATTTCTTCAAAATTATCTTCAGCCTCTTGGCTAAATTTATTCCAGCGTTCCTCATCCCAAATTTCAATTCGGTCAGAAACGCCTACAACTACGCAATTCTTATTTAACTTAGCAAATTCAACTAATGAAGTCGATATATTAATTCGACCTTGTTTGTCAAATTCAACCTCTGCTGCTGCAGAATAAAAGAATCGAGTAAAAGCACGAGCATCCTTCTTAGTTAGTGGCAACTTATCTAATTGTGCCTCTAATTTATTCCATTGTTCCAACGGATACCCAAAAAGGCAACCATCCATGCCTCGAGTAATTACAAAACTATCACCCAGCAACTTTCTAAACTTAGCGGGAACTATAATCCGTCCCTTAGTATCAAGTGTGTGATGAAATTCACCCATAAACATGGAAGGCTCACCCCGATTCTTTAACACTTCCTAATTTACCACAAATCCCCACTTTTAACCACACGATATTAAACAATCTGTTAATAAATGTGAAAGCATTTACTAATTATACAGTTCTAACGGTGGGGGGATTTTTCAAATCTCGAAATAACCACTTACAAAGATTGCATAAATTGCCTTTGTGAAGTAGTATTTCACTATATATTAATTTGGTGGTGGAAGTTTTGAACGATAAGAAACCTAAAAGCACTTTGACTAAAATTACACAAATTGTCGTTTGGTTAATGATTTTAGTAACAATCGGCGGTGTAGTTTTAGGTGCTGTAATGAGTTTTATTTAAAACAAAAAAGGAAGTCATAGCCTGGATAGGTTTATGACTTCCTTTTGTTTTACAATTTTTCTGGAGGCTGTAAGTGCGACTTGAAATATAACACAGTTATTCATAGCTGAATCAATTTCAATCTTTGTTCTAAGCTAAAAGGTAACTGTTGTTTAATTTAAGCTTTTAAAAACCAAAAGAACCAATGACTTTTCATATTATAGTCATTGGTTCTTCCTCTACAAATTTAAATTCAATAAAATCATTAATCCCTAATAACTATCAATCGTTTAAATACCCGATTCAAAATCACTGCTAAAACTAACATCATAATCATATTAGCAATAAAGCTACCACCATTAATTACCAACGAATAAATCCAAGGATTCATTGTTTTAGGAGCATAGCTTCCCCAATAAATACCACCAGCAATAAAATGGAAAAAATATTTAGCGAAGAAGCCTATAGCTGAATAAAAGATAATTAATCCCAAAGCACTCTTACCATTTTTAATAGCTTGTTTAACTCTTGAACTACCTAATCCAATTAGACCAACTACCCCAAAAGCCAGCGGATACTCCACAAACCCCTGCAATGGATTTAAAAAGCCACCATTACTAAAGCCTCGTAGGACTAAATCTAAAATTCCCCATACTAATCCAGCCATTAACCCAGCTTTAAGGCCTCGACGTAAAGCAAAAATTGCCATAGGTATTAAACCATACATAAACTCAATCGATGATACTCCAGTTGAATGTGGAACGAATGATAAAACTAATGCTAAAGCAGTGATCAAAGCTCCTTCAGTAATGACAATTAAATCACTGCTTTTACTAATATTGGTCATAAAAAAACTCCCTTCTGATTTTTAGTCGTCACAAGAGAGTTCGAGCTTCTGCTTGAACAACACTATTCCTACGCATGTATTAACATAACAGGTTTAAAGGGTCTGAACATTTTGTTCACTCTCAGCCAATGGCTCCCCCTGTGTTGACTTATTCATTTACAAACGGATTATAGCACAAGGCTTATTTTCTTCCAAACACCTTGCCCCAAAACCCAACCTTTTTCGTATGATTAAATAAATCCAAAGGTATGCTTTCTCCCAACATTCGCCGAGCAATATTCTGATAGCTCTTGCCAGCATCACTGTAAGAATCAAATGCCACGGTACGGCCTGAATTAGAAGCTGCAATGACTTTATCCTCATCAATTACAATTCCCAGGAGGGGAATTCCTAAGTGATTGACGATATCATCAATTTTCATAGAAGTTCCATCATTAATCATATTTTTACGAATTCGGTTAATAATCAAATGTGGCGTAATTGGCATATTCATATTTTCTAAAATACCTACTACACGATCAGCATCACTTACTGAAGCCACCTCTGGATTAGTAACCACTAAAGCACCATCAGCAATAGAAACAGCATTTTGAAAGCCATATTCAATTCCAGCTGGGCAATCGATCATCACAAAATCAAATCGTTGTTTCAATTCATTGACAATATTTCCGACCGAAGCTTTGTCCAAAACGTACTTATCAGCAAACTGTGAAGCAGCCAGCAGATATAAATTGTCTTCGAAATGTGGATCTCTGACCAAAGCTTGAGAAACAACTACTCGATGCTGGGCCACATCGACAATATTATAGACAATTCGATTGGTCAATCCCATAACCGCATCCAAATTTCTCAAACCAATGTCCAAATCAACCATACAGACTTTTTTTCCAAGGCTCGCTAAAACTGTACTGACATTTGCTGTAGTGGTGGTCTTACCAACTCCGCCTTTTCCGGAAGTCACAACTATTGATATCCCCATAGTTAACCTGTCCTTTTTCCTAATTCACTTAAACTATCGTTTATAATTTTGTAAATCATCCACGCTAATTGAATGTAAATCATCAATATAAGCATACTTTCCAGCTTGAAAATCATCTTTATTATCATCCGTTACAATTTCTATGACATCAGCAATTCTCAACTGATCAACATCTTTTAAATTGCCAAAAACAACCGCATCAGTCTTATCAGGGTACCCGGCTTGAACAATTCCATTAACTTGACCTAAAACGTAAACCGAACCAGTTGCACATATTTGAGCATCTCGATGCAGATTACCTAAGAAGATCAAATCACCTTCATAGTCCAATTTTTGACCACTACGAACAATTCCTGACTCAACATTAGTTTTATTTTCTTTTAAAATTTCAGCGACTTTTTGTTTAGACTCGACGTCAGCTTGAATATCCTTTAGCTCTAATTGTGGAAATTTATCAAAAAAATCACGAATTGAATTTTTCTGATCATCATTTAACAGCCGATTACCAGTTTTGATAGTAAATTTAATAACATCATCATCTTCAGTGGTAGATTTCACGTTTTGACGCATAATTAATTCTTTTAGCTCCTTAAACGCGCTATCATAGTTGGCTTTAGCATCTATGATGACTGAAAAGCCATTTTTATCACCTTTTAAAATGATGTCACTCATTTACTATCCCTCCGATATTTCATCAGCCACTCAGACAAATTAGCCAACGGAATGAAGAGAATGAAGAAAACAACCACATTCCAGAGTAGCGTTGGACCTAAAGTATAAGTGATGAAATTTAAAACATTTGTATCTGTCTGTTGTAACAGTCGCTCTAACAAATAAATTCCTGACTGTAAAAATGTCAACGACAAAAAATAAACTGAAAGTTCATAACCCATATTATTTTTAACTAACAAAAATTTAAAGTGATCTATTCCCACCATTACCAATGGTAAAAGAATTGTATACAATCCAATAATCCCATAGTAGTAGGAATCATACATCACTCCAAAAACAATCCCATAAATAATCAACTGTCTGCGATCGTCAATACGCATTGTTAACATGATAATGGCCATCAACATTATTTGTGGCAAAATTATCACTACGCTATGATTCATATTATTCAAAAAGGCCCACTTCATTAAACCATCTAGGTAAAATGTAAATAAAATGAATAATACTTGTCCAACAATCTTACGAGTTTTAATGTTCATTAATTTTCACCACTAACAGATGATTTAATAACAGTAACAACCGTAAAGTTACGTAATTCAGCGGCTGGAGTAATATAAACAGAATTTGTCATTCCGTAATTATCCTTCTTAATTCCGTAAACTTTACCGATATACAATCCACGAGGTGTCAAACCACCTAAACCGGATGTGATAACACTTTGGCCTTTTTTAATGTCTTTCGTTGAATTAACGTTTTCCATTACTAAATCGCCAGTCGAACTATCATAACGACTAACAACCCCTGTAATGTTTTTATTGTTGCTTCCAGAAATTTCAGCTGCAAATTTATCATTCAATTCATTATCAGTAGAAATTAATTCTACTTTAGAACTGATCTTGTCGACTTCAATAACTCGACCAATCAAACCCTTACCAGACATAACGGGCATATTCTTCTTAATTCCGCTAGTTTGTCCACGATTAATCGTTAAATAACTTTGCCAACTGCTTGGTGACCGCGACAAAACTGAAGCATTGACAGTCGTATAGTCTGTCAAAGTTCCATTTAGTTTAAGCTCTTGCTTTAACTTTTTATTCTCATCTTGAACTACTTCTAGCTTAGCTTGATTTTGAGCTAATTCACCAATTCTCGATTTAAGTCGCTTATTCTCGGAATAAGTGTTATATAAATCAGAAAATTCTGAGGTAGCATTTTTAACAGCATTAGTTGGGTAAGCAAAAACTCCCCCTACTACACTGACGACATCATTACCTACTTGTTGAACGAATGGTGGGGTATTCTTTTTATCTCGAATATTGACTGTAACCGCCAAAAGACCAAAAGTAACAATAATAAGTATCATTAAAATAATCAATTTTTTATTTGAAAAAAACTTTTGCATTGCTTCCTCCTAGTAGATCAAATAAAAAAAACGGGATTAACCCGCTTATTTTTGGCGACGCATCACATCGATATTTTTCAATGATTCTCCAGTACCGATAGCCACACAATCTAATGGGTCTTGAGCAATGAATACGGGAACTCCAGTAGCTTCAGAAATAACTTCTGGCAAATGATGCAACAATGCTCCACCACCAGTAAGTACGATACCATGATCGATAACATCGGCTGCAATTTCAGGAGATGTCTCCTCAAGAGTTTCCTTAATTGTTTCAATAATCTCTTCAACATTTTCATGAATAGCAGTAGCAATATCTTCACCAGACAATTGAACTGTCTTAGGTAGACCAGTTACCAAATCTCTACCACGAATTTGCATTGATTCGATTTCTTTTGCTTTTTCAATTGATGCAGAACCAATTTGAATTTTAACATCCTCAGCTGTTCTTTCACCAATTTGAAGATTAAAGTTTGACTTAATATATGCAGAGATCGACTCGTCAAACTTATCGCCGGCTACACGGATTGAACGTGATGAAACGATACCACCTAATGAAATAGTAGCAACATCAGTTGTACCACCACCAATATCAACAACCATGTTACCAGTTGGATCCATAACAGGAAGTCCAGCACCAATAGCAGCTGCAAATGGTTCTTCAATCACATATGCTTCACGAGCTCCAGCATGTTGAGTAGCTTCAATAACAGCTCTCTTTTCAACTTCAGTAACGCCACTTGGCACACAAACCATAACTGAAGGTTTTGAATTATTAGCTGTTTTTTCGATGAAATATTTCATCATCGCTGCTGTTGTATCATAATCAGCAATCACACCGTCACGCATTGGACGAATAGCAGAAATACTACCAGGTGTACGACCGATCATTTCTCGTGCATCAGAACCGACTGCAACGATTTCTCCAGTGTTATTATTTTTTGCAACAACTGAAGGTTCATTTAAAACTATACCTTTTCCTTCAGCATAAACTAGAGTATTTGCAGTTCCCAAGTCTATGCCGAGCTTCTTTGATCCAATACCAAACAATTTATTTTCTCTCCTTTAAAGTACACACCACATTTTACGCTAAACAAAATTATATCATAGAAAACGACGATTTAAAGTACGACGAAATCATATCCTAAATTAAATTTAAAGTCTTTAGACTAGAAAAGGTTTTTTTTGTAATAATTAAATGATCGATTAAGTTTATTCCTATTAAATGACAGCACTTTTTCAGTCTTAAAGAGAACTCTTGATCATTCTTAGAAAACATCAATGATCCATTAGGATGATTATGAGCAACAACTATCTGCGTCGCTGACATCCCAATGGCCTCTCTTAAAATATCTCGCGGATGAACCGTAGCCTGATCGACTGTTCTTATAAAAACAACTTTTTCATCTATTACATGATAACTATTATTCAAATAAACAGTTACTAGTTTTTCTTGTGGAGCGTTTCCAATTTTTTTTATTAAATGCTGACCAATTTCATCTACTGAAACAACTGTTTCCGATAGACTATCAGCTTGAATTTTTCTAGTTCCCAATTCGATAGCAGCCAAGATTTTACAAGCCTGAGCTACACCAATACCATTAAACGACATTAATTGCTCTAAACTCAAATCTAAACCATTAGAATTACAAACGATTTTTTTCGATAGATCTATGACAGGATTCCCTTGAGTTCCATTACCTAGAATTACTGCCAATAGTTCCTCATCTTTTAAACTATTAACACCATACGCTAAAATTCTTTCCCTTATATTTATCATCATATCTCAAATTACGAGAAATAGTTTTCTAAGTCCGAAACTAAGTAAAATGAACCAGTAATAACTAATAATTGCTTTGAATTCATTTTTGCAACTATTTTCTGTAATTGACTTCGATAATTTTCAATAAAGGAAACATTAGTATAATCATCTAAATTATAATCACTAGCCACAGCAGACCTTGGCATATCAAGCTTTGTGATATAAACATGCGATACTTTAGGAGCTAATTCTTCAATAATTTTATGACGATCTTTATCTTTCATTCCTGCGTATAAAACAATTATATCCTTATTTTCATGATTTATTGCTAAAGAATTAATTAAATTATGCACTGCTGAAATATTATGAGCACCATCCATTAAAATGAGTGGGTTCTTTTGAACAATCTGAGCCCTTCCAGGTAAATGATTCTTGTCTAAATTTTGATAAATTAGTTCACTTGAGCTTAACATCTGATGCTGCTCTTGAAAATATCGAAATGCTCGAATAGCAATTGAAGCATTCATTGCCGTCGTTTCTTCAAATCCCTGGCAAGAAATGTCCTCAAGGACCACTTTATCATCATAATAAGTAAACGATAAATTAAAATCGTTATTTTTATAATTTCTTATACCGAAACTTTTACCAAATTCAAATAAAGGACTGTTTTTTTTAATAGCCATTGTTTCAATAATCTCACGAACTGAATCTTGTAGCACTCCCGTCACAATTGGTTTATGAAGTTTAATGATCCCTGATTTTTCCTTTGCAATGTCTTGAATTGTTGGCCCAATCAACTGTTCATGATCCAAATCAATTGAGGTAATAATTGAAAGCTCCGGAATTATCACATTCGTTTTATCGTGTTTAGCACCAATTCCCGCTTCAATAACTGCGACATCGACACGCCCACGGAAATAAAAATAACCCAAAATAGTTACAAATTCAAACTCAGCCAAAGGAATACCATCGACTTTTTCCTTAATAAAGTTGACGTCATCCAATAAATCAGCATTTGAAATATATTTGTGATTAATTTGAATCCGTTCATTAAATTCTTTAATAAAGGGTGAAGTAAACATCCCTACACGTTGGCCAGTAGCTTCCAAAAGATTCGCCAAAAAATTAGTTGTTGAACCTTTGCCATTAGTACCCGTAATATGAATTGTTTCATAGCTATCTTGTGGATCACCTAAACGATGCAGTGCTTGTTTAATATTAGTTAAATCATTCGTTCGATGGAACTTCGGTAACGAGTGAATATATTGAATTGCCGCCTGATAATTTTCTAACAATTTTTAACACTCCATTTTTTCTTAAACAAAAGGGCTGGACTATTGCCAACCCTCATCATTATATACTCAAATATTATTTGTTGTCTTTTAGTTGTTCAATTCTTTGTTGAACCTTAGCTTGACGTGACTTATAGTCAGCTAATTTTTCTTTTTGTTCATTAACAACTTTTTCAGGTGCTTTCTTAACAAAGTTTTCATTAGATAGCTTCTTGTCAATTCGCATGATTTCTTTATCCAATTTAGCGATTTCTTCATTTTGACGAGCAATTTCTTCGTCAATATCTATCAATTCAGCCAAAGGAACATAGAGATCAGCCTTAGTTGTAACAGCAGTCATAGCTAATGCTGGAGCAACCAAATCAGTCGCCACATTCAATTCCTTAGGATGCATAAAGCGATCAATATATTCTTTATTATTCAAAATAATTGTCTTAACACTTTCATCCTGAGGCTTGATCATAATATCAACGGCCTTAGACATTGGGGCATTAGCCTCCAAACGAATCTTTCTCAATGACTTGATTAGGTCAATCAAAACATCCATTTGATTCATAGCTTCGTCATTATCTAATTTAGCTTGATATTCTGGATACTTAGCTTGCATGATTGTTTTGCCATTATGAGGCATAGTTAACCAAATTTTTTCAGTAACGAATGGCATGATTGGATGCATCAAACGAAGAGTTTGATCAAGAACGTATGTCAAAATCATTTTCTTTTGTTTCTTAGCAGCTTCATCGTCACCTGTTAGTGTTGCCTTACTCATTTCGATGTACCAGTCACAAAGATCATTCCAGATAAAGTTATACATATTACGACCAACTTCGCCAAACTCAAAGTTATCCATTAAACGATTAACTTCTTTTACAGTATGGTTCAATTTAGCCAAAATCCACTTATCTGATAAGTCGTAATCTGTAACTTGCGATAAATCATCCATAGCTGGAGTATCATCATCCAAATTCATGATGACATATCGTGAAGCATTCCAAATCTTATTAATAAAGTTCCAAGCTGAATCCATCTTGTCATAACTGAATCTCGTATCTTGACCAGGTGTTGAGCCATTCATCAAGAACCAACGTAGGGCATCTGCACCATACTTTTGAATAACGTCCATTGGATCAATTCCGTTACCAAGTGACTTACTCATCTTTCGACCTTGTTCATCACGGATTAACCCATGAATAACAACATGGTCAAACGGTTTCTTACCAGTGAATTTCAAACTTTGGAAAATCATTCTTGAAACCCAGAAGAAAATAATATCATAACCAGTAACCAATGTATCAGTTGGGAAATAGCGCTTATAATCTTCCGCATCAGTATCAGGCCAACCCATAGTAGAAAATGGCCATAAAGCACTAGAGAACCATGTATCTAACACATCTGATTCTTGTTCCCAATTTTCAATATCTTTAGGAGCTTCTTCACCAACATATGTTTCGCCAGTTTGTTTGTTATACCAAGCTGGAATTTGGTGTCCCCACCACAATTGACGAGAAATAACCCAATCATGAACGTTATCCATCCACTGTGTGAAAGTATCTTCAAATCGATCCGGTACAAAATTAACTTTGTCATTGCCTTGCTGATTCTTCAAGGCCATTTCAGCCAATGGTTTCATCTTAACGAACCATTGTGTAGAAAGTCTTGGTTCAACTTGAACGCCAGAACGTTCTGAATGACCAACACTATGAACATATGGTTCAATCTTGATCATATCGCCATCATCTTGTAAGTCTTTAACGATAGCTTTACGGGCATCAAAACGGTCCATACCATTATATTTGCCAGCATTTTCATTCATTGTTCCATCAGCGTTCATCGTGTTGATACGTTTCAAGTCATGACGATTACCGACAGCAAAATCATTAGGATCGTGAGCTGGAGTAATTTTAACCATACCAGTACCAAAACTCTTATCAACATAGTGATCAGTAATAATTGGAATCTTACGATTTACTAATGGTACAACAACTTCTTTTCCAACAATATCTTTATAACGGTCATCGTCGGGTGCAACAGCAATAGCAACATCACCAAACATAGTTTCAGGACGAGTTGTCGCAATTTCAATAAAACCTGAACCATCAGCAAATGGATATTTAACATGATAGAAAGCACCTTGGTCATCCTTGTGGATAACTTCAATATCAGATAAAGCCGTTTGTAGTTGTGGATCCCAGTTAATAATATATTCGCCACGATAGATAAGGCCTTCGTTATATAACTTCACGAAAACTTTACGTACAGCCTTTGACAAACCTTCATCTAAGGTAAATCTTTCACGTGAATAATCAAGTGATAAACCTAATTTACCCCACTGTGACTTGATAATAGAAGCAAATTCATCCTTCCATTTCCAAACTTCGTCAACGAACTTTTCACGTCCAAGGTCATAACGAGTTACACCTTGTTCACGTAATTTAGCTTCAACCTTAGCCTGTGTAGCAATTCCGGCATGATCCATACCAGGCAGATATAATGTGTCATAACCTTGCATTCGCTTATAACGAATTAAGGTATCTTGAATTGTTGTATCCCAAGCATGTCCCAAATGCAATTTACCAGTAATATTGGGTGGTGGAATAACGATTGAATAAGGCTTAGCTTTTTTATCGCCAGATGGTTTAAAATCTTCCTCATCTAACCAAGTTTGATAACGTCCCGCTTCAACTTCTTGGGGGTTATATTTTGTATCCATGTCAATTTCTCTCATATGTTTTCCTCCATAAAAAATCACTAATTATAATTTCATAAAAATACAGACGTCTTTCGACGTCCCCATAACAGACTCTACGTGGCAAAGCCACTAAGAGTCTGTAAAAAAAGAGCACTCATCCCTAATAGGACGAATGCTCGCGGTACCACCTAAATTAAGAGTCTAAAGGACTCTTCACTCAACAGATAACGGTGGCCCGATCATTTATAGATAGCTCACAGGCTACAATTGACTAGTTCGATTCGGCAATTTTCAGCTACATGCCTTCTCTGAAATCTAGCTAATCAACCCTCCTGCTCAAAGCTGATATTCTGATAATAAATCATAATCAAATAAACGTCAATTAATTTTAAAGTAAACTACTGATATTTTCTTGATCACTTTCCATAAATTTATCACCATGTTCAATGGTTGTAATCTTAATTCCAGCCATTGATCTTTGAATCAATCCATCTACATCAAGTGAACTTTCAAACTTACGTGTTTTTTCAATATTAGGACGTGTCTTTGGTGCTGGTGGTGCAAAGACGGTACAGCAATCTTCGAATGGTTGGATTGATAAGTTAAAGGTATCAATCTTTTCAGCTAATCGAATAATCTCTGTTTTGTCCATTGTTGCAACGGGACGCAAGATAGGTGTAGTTGTCACATCATTAATTGCGGCCATACTTTCTAGTGTTTGCGAAGCAACTTGTCCTACAGCTTCACCGTTAAAAATTGCTAAACCATTCTCTTGCTCACGAATCAAGTCAGTCAAACGCAACATAAAACGACGTTGAATGGTCATCAAGTAGCCTTCAGGTACCCCAGCCTTAATTGTCTCTTGAATTTCAGCAAAAGGAACTTCGATAAATTTAATATTGCCACCAAAAGCAGTCAATTTAGAAGTTAATTCCTTAGCCTTATTCAAAGCTTGTTCTGAGGTATATGGAGGACTGAAGAAATGCACCATTTCAATATCTACTCCACGTTTCATAGCTAAGTAACCAGCTACTGGAGAATCAATCCCACCTGACAGCATCAACATGGCTTTACCGGCTGTACCAACAGGCAAGCCACCTGCACCTTTAACAGTTAAATATGAAAGATAGATTCCATCTTGTCTAACTTCGACGGAAATCTTGATATCAGGTTTTTTCATCTCAACATCAATTCCTGGAAAGGCATCACAGATAGCATCCCCAAGCTGTAAATTGATTTGATTAGTATCAAGTTCATAAGTATGATCTGAGCGTTTAGTACCTACTTTGAAACTCATGCCGGGCTTATAAGCTTCATGCATCATTTCAACAGCTTTTTGTTTCACATCTTCAAAATTACGTGAAACTTTCACACTTAATGAAAAAGTTTGAATACCAAAGACATTCTTAAGCTTTTCCATAACTGGCTTGGCATCAACACCATTTAGTTGAATATGTAAACGATCACGATGTGGTCGCATTTTTAGGTCAGGATAATCCTTCAAAACTTTAGCAACGTTACCATGAAGGCGGTCAATAAAGCTCTTTCTGTTCTTACCCTTGGTTGATAGTTCACCATAGCGAACCATAATTTCAGTATATTCCATTTAAATCTCCTAATTCAAAATTTGGAAATGATCATGAATTTCATCCAAATTCTTAATAAATTCATCCATTTCAGCTTCTGTATTACTTTCATCTAAACTCACACGCACGGCACTAGTAGCAACCTTTTCTTGTACATTCATTGCTTTAAGTGTACCTGATTCTAGGCCTTTCTTAGAAGAACAAGCACTAGTAGTCGAAATATAAATATCACGTTGTTCAAAAGTATGGACAATTGTTTCGCCACGAACGCCGTCAATTGTGAAACAAATAATATGGGGTGCAAAGTTATCGCCAACTTGTGAAAAGACATGGACATTATCCAAAGTCTTCAAATGATTAACAAGCTTTTCCTTTAATTGTTCCATCTTGTCAGCTTTTTGAGCTTCATTTTCTTTTAACAAGCGAATAGCTTTAGCCATTCCCGCAATTGCAGGTGTATTTTCAGTTCCGCTACGTAAGTTAGATTCTTGACCACCGCCGGCCATTAAAGGCTCTAACTGCTTGCCTTCTTTCATATAAATAAAGCCAATTCCACGTGGGGCATGGAATTTATGACCTGAAAAAGTATAGTAATCAACGCGAGGATCCATGAACTTATCTTGTAAGTTCTTACCAATTGCTTGAACAGAGTCCACGTGATAACTGATGCTTGGATAATCCTTCAAAACAGCTGCAATTTCATGAATTGGTTGAATTGCTCCAATCTCATTATTAACAGCCATAGTTGAAACTAGGATAGTATCGTCACGGATAGCCTTCTTCAAATCATCGGCGCTAATATGACCTGTTTTATCTACAGGTAAATAGGTTACTTCAAATCCTAATTCTTCTAGTTGATGCATAGTATTCAAGACTGAAGGATGTTCTATCTCAGTAGTAATAATATGTTTACCAAATTCACGCTTCTTAAAAGCGGTTCCCTTGATAATCCAATTATTCCCCTCAGTACCACCACTGGTAAAAACAACTTCATCTTGTTTGAATCCCATCAAACTAGCAATTTGTTTACGAGAAGTTTCCAATAATTCGTAAGCTTTCAGTCCTAACTTATGCAAACTAGAAGGATTACCAAAGTATTCTTCACTAGCAGCATTATAAGTTTTCAGAACCGAATCATTAACTTTAGTTGTTGCACTATTATCAAAATATATCATTTTTGCCTCACCAAAATAAAAAGGCCTCACCGGCCCAAAATTTTATCTATTATAACTTAACACACTTTTCAGCAAATTAAGAGTTTATTGTCTCTTTTATTCGTTCAACGGAACCAGACTCAACTTCCTCTAAAGCTTTAGATATTACTTCAACTGCATCATTATAGTTATAATCGTCATCGAACAATGCTCTTGCTTTAACTAATTGATCGTTGAAATCAGAATTCTTATTGGCATATCGATTAGCATATTGCAATAATTTTTCCGCCAACTCAACGTTATACTTCAGCTTCGACGTCTTCTCAATTAAATTATCCAAATCTTCTTGAGTAACAATAACTTGTTTACTAATATCTTCCATATTAATCTGTTCGGCATCTAATTCATCATATAACTTGTTAATTTCATCATAAACCATGTAGAAATAATCCAAATAATCCTCAGGTAAACCGTTCAAACGTAACTGTTCCATCATCTTTTTTTGAATCTCTAAACGTTTGGCATAATCATCAACGCTATTTCTGGCAATTCTTTCACTAGAAAGCATTTGATTTAAATCATCATTAATTGTTTTTTCACTAGCCTCAATTTCATCCAGTTGCTTAACAATATCTTTAAAATCTTGTCTGACTTGAGAAAAGATCACATTTTTATCAGCAATACTTTGCACATCAGCATCATATTGACGACGAATCTCATTTAAAGCATCAAAATTATTCTTAAAAGTATCAAGCGTTTTGTCAGCTAAAATATATCCTTCTTGCAACTTTTGAATTCGTTTATCCAAACGATTATGTTGATAAACCGCATGATTTAAATAATCCAAGACTGGCTTTTGTTCTTTAAGAACATCTCTTTTGCCATCAATTTCCAAGGTCAAAGTTTCATATAAGTCATCAATACGTTGTTTAATATCTTCATTATTAGCATTGACCGCATCAAAATTTAGTTCGCCTAATTTTTCACCTGATTCATCTACTTCGCGCTGAACATCAGAAATTAATTGAACAATGTCATCAACAAACTTAAAGTGTTGTTTATCTAACTTTTGATAGACAAATTTAATTTCATCAATTTGACCTGGAAATACTTCATTTAAATCGTGATACAGAGGCTCTATAATTTTTAATTGATCTGTTATTAAGCCTAATTTGATTTTTACATCATCTAAATACTGACTTGCTTCTAAGTGATCACCCTTAGTTGTCAATTGTTTCTCGCTATCTAAGAGACTAGCAATTTCTGACAACTCATCTTCTAATTTGTCAGTTGCTGGGCCATAACTAAATGACTGCGTTAAAACTTGTTTACGCAAAGCTTGATATGAATGTTGCAATTCTTCACTATGCGTAGCATTTAGTTCGTTACTAGCTAACAACTTATCAAAACCTTGAGATACTTCACTGATCTTATTTTGATAGTCATCCAACTCAGTATTTATTTTTTTCAGGTCACTAGCGCATCCAAAAACTTTAAACTCAGTATTCTTATACTCAGCCGCTCGCATATCCTTTAAAATATCAGAAAAAATGTCATCGCTTTGCTTATGATATTCAATCTTTAGCTGATTGAAACGGTCATCACTAGCTCCGGTTAATTTCATTTCTTCCAATTTTTTAATCTTGTCATCTAACTGAGCTTTTTTCAATTCATCAGTTCGATCTTTGTACTTATTAAGCGTTGAAGCATTACGTTTTTGTAAAAACCACATATACCAAAGAGCGAACAAGACAATTAAGATTATTCCAATAATAATTACAAACACATTTACACCCCTAATGACGATTCAGTCTTATCTTTAAAAAATTATAACAAATATTATCCCAATTATTATCACTGTCTACTTTTCATAATAAAGTTTTAAACTATTGAATTTAAAAATAACTTTGACAAGCACCCTTTATCACGGTATACTAGCCTTCGTGTAAAATATGCAGCAAAGAGCGGCAAGAACGTCAACAGTTATCGACGATTTAGTTCAATTAGTAACCTGTGGCTGCACAAGGTGAAACTTGTAACGACAACTGCACGAATGCTAAGCTCTAGTTAATTATTTTACTCCATACAAACATTTTGGAGGAATTAATATATGTCTAGATATACAGGTCCACGTTGGAAATTATCACGTCGTTTAGGTATCTCACTTTCAGGTACTGGTAAGGAAATTGCTCGTAGAAACTATGCCCCAGGACAACATGGTCCAAATGGTGGTCGTCGTAAGGTTTCAGAATACGGTCAACAATTAGCTGAAAAGCAAAAGTTACGTTTCATGTATGATGTTAACGAACGTCAATTCCGTAACTTGTTCAACCGTGCCGGTAAGATGGAAGGTATCCATGGTATTAACTTGATGATCCTTCTTGAAACAAGATTGGATAACATGGTTTATCGTCTAGGCCTTGCAAGTTCACGTCCACAAGCTCGTCAACTTGTAAACCACGGTCACGTCACAGTTGATGGCAAACGTGTTGATATTCCTTCATACGAAGTTAAGATTGGTCAAAAGATCAGCCTTCGTGAAAAGTCAAAGGACCTTGCAATTGTTAAGGATAACCTTGAAAATGTTGTTGGTCGTCCTGGTTTCGTTACCTTCGATGACAACACATTGACTGGTTCACTAGTACGTAACCCAGAACGTGACGAACTAGAACCAAATGTTGATGAATCATTGATTGTTGAATACTACAACCAAATTCTTTAATATTTTGGCAGAATACATTCACCTATTGGTGGGTGTATTTTTTTTGTTCTCAATCTGTCAGCTGATATTGTTACTGCAGCAATATTTAAAAAAAGAACTAATGACTATGAAATAAAAAGTCATTAGTTCTTTTGATATTTAAATACATAAAATAGAAAATCATACAACGGTGTCACTAACCCTCCATAAAAATTGACTAAACTTCAACCTTTTTGAAAGGCAACATATATCAAGATTAAATAATCTTACTTAATCACTAAATTTTTAAATGATCTGAGAACAAATAACATTCCTACAATAGTGAAAATCAAACTTCCCCACCACATTGCTCCAAAAGTTTTATCAAAAAACATTTGAAAAAATGCTAACGTAACTAAAGTTCCAATCCAAAATTCAATTGATTTATACCATTCCATTTAAATCATCCCTTTTAGTTTTATCCTCTGTTGATTTCAATATTATTATAATTTAATCGTTAACTAAAATAAATATATATTTACAATTTGCTAATTTCTTGATTGAATAAAACTAAGTATTTACTTAATTTAAGAAACTTATCGGCTAAAAGTTCATCATAATTCGCCGAATTTACTATTGGATCATCACTTTTTAATTCAAATCCAATAACCAGATCACTTGATTTGACTCGTTGATAATGATCGATTACTTCACCCAACTCTGTCGAAGGTTTTAAGATACTTGAAGTATGATCATTAGACACGCCCCAACCTTCTTTTTCAATCTGTTGTTGATATTTTTTTAAAATTGGATAGTAATCTGAACGGTTACGAATATCAGCTAACAAGCTGAATGTGATAAAATAGCAGTCTGGCCATAAACCAAATTCCAAATGAGGCGTCTTTTTATAACCTTTTTTATCTTGGTTAATTGCTAACCAAGTATCGGGAGGCGGATTCTTAGTCCGACGTTGATGCTTAGCAATTTTCATATAAAACTGTTGTTGATATTCTTTTTCCAAACGTTGCATTAATTCAGCTCCAAAATCTTCAAACTTTGGATCTAAATTGAGCTTTATTAAATTTAAACGTCCAGAAAGAGTCATATCATCAAAAACTTTAAAATCATTTTTATCAAACATGTTCTCAATCCTTTGTTGTAAAATATACATGTTAATTATATAGGAGGTACCATGCAAAAACCATTAGCATATCGAATGCGTCCAACTAATATCGATGAAGTCGTCGGTCAGCAGCATCTTGTCGGCCCTCATAAAATTATTCGTCGTATGGTTGAGGCCAAAATGTTATCCTCAATGATCCTTTATGGACCACCAGGGATTGGTAAAACAAGTATTGCTAGTGCTATCGCTGGTAGTACCAAGTATGCCTTTAGAATGTTAAACGCAGCTACAGATACAAAAAAAGATCTACAGATTGTTGCTGAAGAGGCCAAAATGAGTGGCACTGTTGTTTTAATGCTCGATGAGATCCATCGGCTTGATAAAACTAAGCAAGATTTTTTATTGCCATTATTAGAAAGTGGCTCGATTATTTTAATTGGTGCCACGACCGAAAATCCCTATATCAATATAAGCCCCGCCATTCGCTCAAGAGTTCAGATTTTTGAATTAAAGCCACTTGAAAGCGATGATCTAAAAAAGGCCGTTAAGAGAGCTCTAAACGATGATCAGAACGGATTAGGCAAGTATAACGTTCAACTAGATGAAAATGCTTTGGATCTTTTAGTTAGTTCTACTAATGGTGATTTAAGAAGTATTCTAAATGGCCTGGAACTATCAGTTTTATCGACCCAACCAGATGCTGATGGAATTATCCAAATTAATCTACAGTCAATTGAAGAATCAGTTCAAAAAAAAGCTATTTCTTCTGATAAAGATGGCGATAGTCATTATGACGTTATGTCAGCCTTTCAAAAATCAATTCGAGGCAGCGATCCTAATGCCGCTATTCTTTATTTAGCTAGATTATTAGAAGCCGGCGATTTAACTTCAGCCATCAGACGTCTCATTGTTTGTGCCTATGAAGATGTTGGTTTAGCCAATCCTCAAGCCTGCGCTCGGGCTGTTCAAGCAGCTCAAGTGGCTCAAATGGTTGGTTTGCCAGAGGCACGAATTCCTTTGGCTGACGCCGTAATCGATCTATGTCTTTGTCCTAAGTCAAATTCTGGAATAACAGCAATCGACAGCGCCTTAGCCGATGTTCGTAGCGGTAAAGCTAATTCTATTCCTGATGACTTAAAAGATGCCCACTATTCAGGTGCCAAGAAGTTAGGACATGGCGTCAGTTACAAATATCCTCACAATTATCCCCACTCTTGGGTAGATCAACAATATTTACCAGATAATTTAGTCAATCAAACTTATTATCAACCCAAGGATACTGGTAAATATGAACAAGCTCTCAATTTACGGATCCAACAAATTCAACAATGGAAAATGAATTCAAAACGGAGTCAGAATAATTATGATAATTAAAATTTTAATGATCTTCTTTGTTATATTTTTGCTAGCCTTAGCTTATATTCTTTGGTCACACAGTAATAAGAAATTCTTGATTTATTCACCAGATGAAAATCTAACCTTGAAAAACGTCATGCGTTTTACATCTGTGCTGTTAATTTTAGTAGCAATTTTGGGAATCGTCATCGCTTTCATCGGCAACAAAGAAGCAAACTTCATTACATTGCTACTGGGCAGTCTAATTGCCGCTGGTTTTTCTATTTATTTAGCAAATATCCGCTAAATGTCAGCTGATGACTGTATTTATTAATCTAAATCAACTAAAATAAAGATATAAAAGCAGTAATATTACATTAACGGGGTGATACTTATGTTACAACAATATAAAAACATTCTCGTACCAATTGATGGTTCATTTGAGGCAGAGTTAGCATTTAAGAAAGCTGTCGAAGTAGCTAAAAGAAATAAGGCTACTATTCATCTAATTCACGTAATTGATACCAGAGCTTTCCAAAACGTTTCAAGTTTTGATTCAACAATGGTCGAGCAGATTACTGAAAAAGCTAAAGAAACAGTTAAGGGCTATGTTCAGACTGCTAAAGATGCTGGTCTAGAAGATATTGATTACAGTATTGAATATGGTGCACCTAAAGCTATCATCGCTACTGACTTCCCTAAGAAGTTAGGCGTTGATTTAATTATGATTGGTGCTACTGGATTAAATGCTATGGAAAGATTGCTTATCGGATCAGTTACTGAATATGTAACAAGAACTGCTGCTTGCGATGTTCTCGTTGTTAGAACTGATTTGGATAATAAGACTATTAAGAAACAAAAGAAATAATTAAGAGAAAAGCAAAAAGAGGGTCGATTAAAATCGATCCTCTTTTTTAATTGAAATTAATAAATTTGTTTTATTTTTTATTAAAAGATATTAAGTTGCATATCTTTTACTTTAGCTTTTAACTTTTCAAAGACAGGCTTGTTCTCACTAATGCTTGAAATAACATAAGCCTTGATGTAGTCTTCATCAGTTTTTTGACCTTCACGAGTGCCAGCATTAGCTAAGTAATAGTACATTTCATCTAGCTTGAAGAGCGTTTGTTCTCTTCGAGCAATCAAAATACCTTCATTAGCATACTCAGCTGCCTTTTGATTGTCATCTAACTTCAAGGATAAATCAGCCATATTATCATAAATCAAAATACTATCATGATAATTTTCATCGCCAATTTTATCGAGACTCGATTTAATTAAATCTTTAGCCTGGTCATAATAAACCTTTGCTTCATCAACTGACTTCTTATTGATATATGCCTTAGCAGTAAAGATATCAATTAGAATATCATACATATCAACGTTAGCAATATTAACGTTCATTGCACGGTTGAAATCGAAGATAGCCTTGTCATAATTCTTGCTAGTTTCATATTCCATCAAACCATTAAAGAAATGAATCAATTTGATTTCTTGCTTATTATTGACATTGATGTTCTTAAGTTTACCCAGTTTATCGTTAATCCCATCAAAATCATCTTGATAAAATGATTTCTTAATGTCACTAATAATTGAATAGATTTGACTATCGTCATTGACGATTACAAGGTTCATTGTGATACCCAGTCTTTCACAAATTCGAACCAATATTTCCATACTTGGAATCTTATCTTTTTTTTCAATCAGGCTGATAGTTGCCTGCGTACATATGCCATCAGCTAACTCAGATTGAGAAATGCCTCTGAGTTTTCTGTAATGACGGATTTTATCACCTAAGATTTTCATTCTAAACTATCCCCATTCATTTATTAATTCCAAGGATAATTTAAACAGTTATTAAAAAATGTTGCAAGAAATATGCAACAATAAAAAGATAAATTTTAAAAATTTAATTATTTACTTCGAAGAACCAGGCATCATTTTGTGTACCATTTAATAATTCAGGATTATCATTTAATTTATCATTAACTTTAACGATTTTCCCGTCTACTGGTGATTCTAGCTCAACCACGGCTTTTTGAGCCTCAATTTCACCACTTGACTCACCTTTTTTAATTTCACTATTTATATCAGGTAATTCAACATATTTGACATCACCTAAAGCTTCTTGAGCCTCTTTCGTCAAACCAATACGTGTTGTATGCTCACCCTTTTTAACCCAAAAATAATTTTTTTTATCATTCATAATAATTCCTACCTCTGATTAAATGTTCCATTTTCAAACATGTAACTCTTATGATGAAATCTCATTGACATAACCAAACCGATTCCTATCATATTACCAAGTAATGCAGAACCACCTTGCGATATGAATGGCAACGGAATACCAGTTAATGGAAGCAGACCGATACTCATACCGATGTTTTCAAAAACATGGAATAAAATCATCATAATAACACCTGTTGATACGTAAGCATAAAATTCATTTTTAGTATCAAAAGTAACTTGAACCATTTGATAAATTAATAAAAAGTATAGAAGAATCAAAACACATGAACCAATAAAACCAAAATTTTCGCCAATAACTGAGAAAATCATATCTGATTCACGCACTGGAACATAAACGTTAGAAACATTAAAACCTTTACCAAATAATTGACCTGAACCAATAGCTTTCATATTCTGCCAGATCTGATACCCATTTTCGGAAGTATCAGCTGACGGATCACGCCAACTATCAATACGAGCAAATTGATAAGATCTAAAACCAAAATGTCCTAAAATTTGGCGACCCCAGTCGGTTGTTGCAAACAATAGAGCTGTTCCACCAACTACAGCCACAATTAGAAATCCTATCAACAATATCCGCCAATCTATCCCTGAAACTAAAATCATTCCAACTAAGATAGCAACGAAAACTAAGATAGTACCAAAATCATTCTGTAATTTTAAAAGTACCATTACTGGCAATGTCCATAAAATCAACTTACCAATTAGGAGAAAGTCGCTTCGTAAAGTATGCACTTGATACTCGCTATTATGATTAGTAATAACTTTCCCCAACATCAGTATGAACGCCGGTTTCATAACTTCAGATGGCTGAAACGTAAACGATCCGACTGCAAACCAACTCTTGGCACCAGTACTAGCAGCATAGCTTCGACTATAGAAGATTAAAACCAAGAACAGTAAGGCCAAGCCTCCATAATAAGCATAATTGGCCACTTGCCACAGCTGCTCTGCATCAAACTGCATAATAACTGCAATTATCACTGCACCAATGGCATACCAAGCCACCTGTGAAACGACATTTTTCAAAGGATTTTGTGAATCTTGAATTGTCGCTACGTAAATAGACATCAAGCCAATTATTGCCAACATCATTACGGAAAAGATAATCCCATAATCAATCCTAGAATCTACATCATTATTTTTTCTATTTTCTCTTATTTGCATATTTACACCTGCTAATGATTATGTAAATTATATTGCATTAGCAACTCATTAATTGCATCGTCCAATTTTACCGATTTAAATGGAGTTTCGTTACTTTCTACATATGAAAGATAGCGTTCTCCATCTTTTTTTATAGTTCCAATATATTTTTTGCGATCCCACAATTCATATGTTTCAGGATCACTACTAATATCTTTTAAGCTGATTTCAATTGATTTTTTTCTGCTAGACATTAAATCTTCCCTATTCTTTGTTATGAAATTTTTTTGCTATAATTTCATCTTCATATTTTTCTGGATGAGGATTTCTAAAGATGGTGAAATTATCTGGTACTGGATCAACTCCACCACGCACAAACGGATTGCATCGTAAAATTCTGGCAATCCCCATAATTGTACCTAAAATTCCACCGTGCTTTTTGACCGCATCAATAAAGTAGGCCGAACACGTTGGGTAATATCGACAACTAGGCGGCAACACTGGAGAAATAAATTTTTGATAGAACCTCACGATTCCAATTAAAATTTTCTTGAGCATTAAACTACCTTAGAAAATCGAACATATGTATCCATGTACCAGGCCACAATACTGCCAGTGGATTAGAACCACCTAAACCTGATCCAATCAACATACCCAAAACTAAGAAAATTAGCATTAACAATAATACCCAACCGATCTTTTTAAAAATATCACGACGATATTCCTTACCAAAGTCTCTTTTCATTTTTCATCCTAGTATTTTTTATGTTTTTCAATATTATCTAATAATACACCTGTACCTAAAGCAACTGAATCTAAAGGACTATCAGTTAATAGAACTGGAACTTGTAATTTTTCAGATAATAATTTATCCAAATTCTTTAACAAGGCTCCACCACCTGTAAGCATGATACCACGATCAATAATGTCACCAGATAGTTCGGGAGGTGTTTGCTCCAAAACGTTTCTAGCGGCGTTAACAATTTGTTCTACGCCATCTGCTAAAGCATCTTGTATTTCTACTTCATTAGTTGTGATTTCCTTAGGTAAACCACTAACAATATCAATACCACTAGCTGAAAAAGTCTTTTCTTCGTCGGCATCCATAACGCAGCCAATTTCCATTTTAATCTGTTCAGCAGTTCTTTCACCAATAATTAGGCTATGATGCTGCTTAATATAAGCTTGAATAGCACCAGTCATCTTATCACCAGCAAAGCGCAATGAACGACTTGTAACGATATCGCCCATTGAAATCACAGCGATATCACTTGTACCGCCACCGATATCAATTACCATATTTCCTTGTGGTTTAAAGATATCTAACCCAGCACCTACGGCAGCAACTTTAGGTTCAAGTTGTAGATAAACCTTGCCGCCACCAGCCTGCTCAGCAGCCTCAATAATAGACTTCTGTTCCACAGGCGTCACGTTTGTAGGCGCACAGATCATAATAGTTGGCTTTGAAAAACGACCACCGACATTTAATTTTTCAATAAAATATTGAAGCATTTTTTCAGTAATATCAAAGTCGGCAATAACTCCATCCTTCAAAGGACGAATAGCTTTAATATTAGCCGGTGTTCTACCAACCATTAGATAGGCGTCCTTACCTACGGCAACGACATCATTATTATTCGTATTAATTGCTACGACTGAAGGTTCATTTAAAACAATTCCTTCGCCTTTTACATCAATAAGCACATTTGCTGTACCCAAATCAATTCCTAGATATTTCGACATACTATATCCTCCAAAATCTAAACACAAAAAGTATATCATAACCAGCCTAATCATTAAATTACCAATAAAAAAAGAAAGTGGAAATCCCACTTCCTTAAGCTAATTTTTAAGCTAATTTTGTAACACTTGGTATTGTATTCAATACTAAACTTTCTCTACCAGACTCATCAATTGAAACTCGTCTGATCTTAGCACCTAAATTTCTTAACTTTTCAGTGAAATGATAATATCCACGATCCAAATATTGAAGGTTAGAAACTCTTGTTTCACCTTCAGCAACCAACCCTGCAATTACTAGTGCTGCGGCAGCACGTAAATCAGTAGCAGCAACATTAGCACCACTTAATTGAGCTGGACCAAACATAATAACAGAATTACCTTCGATCTTAAAATCAGCCTTCATCTTACCAAATTCTGGAAAATGCATAAATCTATTTTCAAATACAGTCTCCGTCATAACGGTAGTTCCAACGCTTAATAATTGTGCTAAGGTCATTTGAGCTTGCATGTCTGTTGGAAAACCTGGATGAGGCATTGTCTTTACATCAACGGGTTTCAATTGATTTGAACCAACCACGCGAATTCCTTCATCGTTTTCATCAATTGTAACGCCCATTTCGATCAATTTTGAAATTAAAGGACGATTATGAGCAGCAACTGCATCTTTAATGAAAATATCGCCATTAGTTACTGCAGCAGCAACCATAAAAGTACCAGCTTCAATTCTATCTTGCATAATGGAATGTTCACAACCATGTAAGCTTTCAACACCATTAATTCTAACGGTATTAGTACCGGCTCCAGTCACATCAGCACCCATTTTGCTCAAAATATTGGCAAGGTCAACAATTTCAGGCTCTCTAGCAGCGTTATCGATAACTGTTTCACCATCAGCCAACACTGCAGCCATCATAATATTTTGAGTTGCACCTACGCTTGGAAAATCTAAATAGATATTAGCACCATGTAAACCATCAGTCTTGGCATCAATAAAGCCACCATTTTGACTGAACTTTGCTCCCATAGCTTCTAGACCCTTAATATGCAAATCTATCGGTCTAGAACCTATTGCACATCCACCAGGCATGGCAACATGTGCTTCCTTATTTCTGGCCAATAGAGGTCCTAATACAACAATAGAAGCACGCATTTTATCAACTAAATCCTCAGGGGCTGTGGTTGTAGTCCCTTCGCTTGTATCAACAGTTAACACTTCATCAGCTTCATCATATGAAACCTTAGCATTCAAAGCTTTTAAAACTTTGGACATTGTTATTACATCTGATAACGGAGGAATATTAGTTAAAAAAGTTTTACCTTTTGCGGCTAAAATAGTCGCTGCTAAAATTGGCAAAGCGGCATTTTTTGCTCCTTCAATTCTGACAGTTCCCTTTAATTGCGTAGGTCCATTAACGATTATTTGTTGCACAATATTCTCCTCCAAAACCTGGAATCATTTAAAAAGCAAGGTTATATTTTGAAATAGACTGAAAATGCTCATAAAAAAAGAGCTTACTGTATAACCAAGAGCGATTGCGAGAAACGCTACAAGTAATTGTAACATTTTAGGGTTAGTTTTGTTATATATCTTTTTCCAATCTACAACCTGCAATACATTAAAACTTATCCATATAAATATAACATGACTTATAAGCGTAATTATGGCATTTATCCCAATATTTGTCATTTTATAAACCTCACTTTCTTAAATAATAACATTTTCTTAAGAAAATGTTCTGTTGGCATGAAATCTTTTAAAAATTGTTAACTAAAATTAAAATCACATTTCAACACAGTAATAAACTTCTAAAAAATTGACAGAAAAAAAGGATTAGGTTTCCCCAATCCTTTTTAATGGCTGTACGATAAATAGAGTTGATAGG
>NZ_AZDB01000013.1 GCF_001434585.1 Companilactobacillus crustorum JCM 15951 | reverse complement strand
GCATTTACACAAGATATTTTACGCTCTCTAATAGATCATTGCAGCAATAACACCGACAATCGCAATTCCCATCATTGGAATCTTCAAGTATGCTGCTAGGAAATAACCAGCAATTAAATATGGGGCAAATTTCTTAATTGGTAAGTAATGCAATAGAATAGCGATACCAACAACTGGAAGAACAGCTCCAGCTAACTTCAAGCCACCCATCAACCAATCAGGAGCATAGTCTAGAACAAGCTTTACAACACTATTACCAAAGGCTAGAGATAAACCAACTGGTAAAGCACGAGAAAGACCATATGGAATTAAGGTTAACCACGCATCCATACTCATCTTGTTGTACTCGCCACGTTCAACATGTCTATCAGCTCTATGTGTAAAGTAAATAGCAATAAATCTTGCTAAAATATCCAATTGAACTAATAACAAACCAACGGGAACTGAAACACCAATTGCAAATTCAATACCTTTTCCACTTACAACTCCCAGTGCAGTACCAATAATTGCTCCCGAAGCAAAATCAGGTATTGAAGCACCACCGAAAGTACCAATTCCAAGAACCATTAATTGTAAGGTTGCCCCAACAACTAAACCAGTTTTCATATCACCCATAATAATTCCGGCAAGGAACCCGGCAATAATAGGTTTACTTAGTTGAAAACCTGCAAACATATACGCATCTAACGCACATAAGGTCGCTAAAACAGTCAATAAAATAATTTGTATAACAGAAATATTAGATGCCATTTTCCAATCCTCCAAATTCATATGTATGAAAGCGTTTACCTTTCGCTTAAATTTATATCGCAAATATTACTAAAAATCAATAAAAATTTAGTAAAAAAAAGAAATGTTAAGTAAAAATATTTGAATATCTACTAAAACTAAACTAATATTTCTATTATCATTAATTGATTAGGTGTGTGTTCATTATGAGTACTATTAACGATATAGCCAAAGCAGCTGGTGTTTCGAATGCGACTGTTTCTAGAGTTCTAAACAACGATCAAAAACTCCAAGTCAGCTCTGAAACTAGAAAAAAAATATTTGACGTTGCAGATTCCTTAAATTACACAAAATATAAAAAGAAAATTCCAACTGCCATTGGAACTATTTCAGTTATCCAGTGGTATACAAGGGAACAGGAAATTAATGATCTTTACTATCTTTCCATTCGTTGGGGCGTTGAAAAACGTTTACGTGAAAATAACTACAAAATAAAGAATATTTTTTCTTTTGAAGAATTTGATAATATTAAAAATACTGATGGCATTGTTGCTATTGGTAAATATAGCCCGGACCAAATTAAACAATTAAAATCTTTGGATGTTCCAATAGTAGTTGTAGATTCAGATACGATGCGTTATGAAGTAAGTTGTGTGACTACGGATTTTGATAGTTCCGTATTTAAAATTATTAATCACTTTACAAAAAACAAACATTCTAAGATTGGTATGATAGCTGGACAAGAAGAAACCACGGATAACCAAAAGCTTTATGATCCTAGGGAAATGGCTTTTATTAAATATATGTCAATTAGTAATCTCTTCAACCAAAATTATATTTTTAAAGGACCATTTAACATTGATAGTGGTTATGCCTTAATGAATAAGGCAATTAAAAAGCTTGGAAGAAATTTACCAACTGCTTTTTTCATTGCCAGTGATGAACTAGCTGTTGGTGCAATAAGAGCCTTAGAAGAACAACACATAAGCATCCCTGATCGGGTTAGTATTGTAGGATTCAATGGTTCTGCAATTGATAACTATCTTTCACCCAGCCTCAGCACTATTGAAGTAGATAAACAGGAAATGGGCAGTGATGCTGTTGACTTACTATTGAAAATTAAAGATAAAAGTTTAAAACATTCAGTAAAACTTACCATCGGAACTACATTAACTTTAAGAGAAAGTAGCAAGAAATTGTCTTAATTAAAAGAAGCTAAAAAATCCCAATACACTTGGGATTTTCTAGCTTCTTTTTTTAATTACCCGCTAAACCAATGTAAAAGATGTATCTGTAAGCGTAAACTTCTTTTTTAAGTTATCAGTTAAGCGAATAGTTCTATCTTTGTAAACAAAAATCAAACCTATTGAATTATTATCTAATAATTTTAAAGTACCTGCGTAGTTATTATAAAACCCTAAACTTGACCATATCTCGCCATCAATCGATCGCGGACTGACTACGGTGACACCCAGTAAATCTGTTTTTACTGGATAGCCTGTTTTAGGATCCATAATATGATGATAGCTGTGTCCTTTTTTATTCAAAAATCTTTCGTATATTCCAGAAGTAACTATGGAATAATCCATTGTCTTTAAAACACCTAAATAATCATCCCTGGTATCGAATGGCGATTGTACACCAACATTCCAAAGTCCGCTTTCATGATCACTCTTACCCACTAGGAGAACATTCCCTCCTAAATCGATGATTCCTTGATCAATGCCATTTTCTAGCCATAGCTTTTTTATAGCATCAGCAATATATCCCTTGGCAATGCCGCCTAAATCCAATTCCATTCCTTCATCCAATAAGTAGACTGATCTCTCTCGATCATTTAACATAATCCGTCCAGGATTGGTTAGTTTTAAACGATGATCTATCTCATTTTCACTAGGAACCTCTGCGTCTGAAAATCCTATATGCCATAATTTTACTAACGGTCCAATAGCTGCGTTAAAGCCATGATTCTCTTGGCTTACTCTTACTGCTTCTTTTACCAGATCATAACTAATCTGTGATACTGGCACAGCATATTTACCAGAAGCCTGATTTATCGACATAATTTCTGATTTGGTTCGATTAACAGTCAACAAATCCTCACAATATTGAATCAAATCATATGCTTTATCAAGAGCTGGTACTTGCCCTTCTTGAAATACGGTTAATTTTATCTCTGTACCTAATGCGTGATAGGTATTAGTAAAATTCGACATAGTAAAACTCCCAATCGCAAAATTTCTTATTCAGTAACTAACTTTTTATGCTTGAACTGTTTTAGCGTCCTTTAAATAATCCAATTCTGCTTCACTGATCAATTCGTTAGTTTTTTCGGTGTAATCTTTGATTTGATCGTCAGACCAATCATAATATCTGGCCATTTCACTAATAACGCCATCTTTGATGCTCTTAATTTCATCATGATTGAACAATAGATTGTTCGTACGACGGAAGAGATAATCTTCTGGGGTTAGAGTCATTTCATTTTCCATTGAATAATGTAAACTCAATGTTTCTGCCAAGCTCAATCCCGGAATAGCTTTGACATTTTTGGCATCAGCAATCACAGCTTCAGTATTTGAACCAAAAATGTTGGCCATCTTTTCAGCGCCAACAGGATCTACCCCTGCAGCAACTGCCTCTTGTGCGTATTTCTTCAATTCTTCTTCAGCATGATCTGAATCAAAATCACCACCGGAAACTTTGATATTAGCTGAATCAACTGGCTTATAATCACGGGCATACTGTGAGTTCATGATTTCAATAATCATCTTCATAGCACCGTCAGCCATCTTACGATAGTCAGTCAACTTACCACCAGCTAAGGTAATTAAGCCATCATCAGCACGTTTCAAAGAACTTCCTCTAGAAACTTGAGAAGCTGTTAATTTATGACTTCCCGAATCACTAGCACCAGAAACTACATCTGGTTTTTCCTCTTCTTTTTTATCATCAACCGGAGCAGGTTCTTCGGCAACAAGTGGTCTGACACCAGCCCAACTAGATTCAACATCATCTAATGTAATGTGAGCTTCTGGATACTTTTTATTGATGATCTTAAGCAAATAGTCTACGTCACTTTGTTCAACTTTAGGATGAGTTAAGTCGCCCTTAAAGTCAGTATCTGTTGTACCAAAGTAAGTCTTGCCGTCTCTTGGAATAGTAAAGATCATTCGACCATCATTAGTACCTGAACCGAAGTATGTTGGCTTAGGAACATTTAGCTTAGATTGATCAACAACTAAATGTACACCTTTGGTTGGACGCATTTGTGTCTTAGCTTTATCATGCTTGTCATCCAAGTCTTTAACAAAGTCTGACCATGGACCTGAAGCATTGAGTACAATCTTAGCTTTGACATCAAATTCTTCGCCACTAAGCATATCTTTAACAGTTACACCACATGCATTGCCGAATTGATTATGAATAACCTTAACGGCTTTCATACGACTAACCATTAGACCACCCAATTCATGGGCCTTTTTAATGTTTTCAATAACTAAACGTGAATCATTGTTCAAGTAATCTAGATAAATGCCACCACCTGCTAAATTCTCAGGATTCAATTGTGGCTCTAGCTTCAAAACTTGATCTTTATCCAAGGTATAGTTAGCATACTTTTTCAAATGTTCTGATTCATTTATTCCAGCTAAACGATCGTAAAGATCCATAGCTACCTTTACTGAAAACATTGAGAAAGTTGTTCCTGGTTCGTCGTATATTGGTAGCAACATTGGATCCGGTCTAGTTACGTGTGGTGCAACATGTTGGATAACTGCACGTTCTTGAACCGTATCAGAAACAACCTCAACGTCGAAACTCTTGAGATATCTGATTCCACCATGAACTAGTCGTGTTGATCTGGATGATGTACCAGCTCCAAAGTCTTGCATATCAATCAAAGCTGTTCTCATGCCAGCAGCACTGGCTTGTAGAGCAACACCTGCTCCGGTAATACCTCCACCAATGATTAGTAAATCAAGTCTTCTAGTTTTTAGTTTTTTTATTTCTTCTGCTCTACTTTTAATTGAAAATGTCATAGTTCGTCCCTCGTTACTACGCAAAAGATAATCAATTTGATCATCTGTAATGCATTTTAATTTTTAAAACTTTGTGCAGCTTTAATTGCACTTTGCCAACCTGTGTAAAGGTGTTCACGTTCATCTGCACCCATAGCTGGTTTAAATATCTTGCCTGTTGCATGAATATTCTTTAAATCATCAACACTCTTCCAATAGCCGACACTCAAACCTGCTAAGAATGCTGCTCCTAAAGCGGTTGTCTCTAAGTTAGCTGAACGATCAATTTCAGTATTCAAAATATCAGCTTGGAATTGCATCAAATAATCGTTATTTGCGGCACCGCCATCAACTTTTAGTTTGGCAATATCGATGCCGGAATCTAATTTCATTGTGTCGATTACATCACGACTTTGATAGGCCAATGACTGCAAGGTTGCTTTAATAAAATCTTCTCTGGTTGTTCCACGAGTTAGGCCAAAGACTGAGCCTCTTACATCTGAGTCCCAATATGGAGCACCTAGTCCCGTAAATGCAGGTACTACATAAACCTCATTTTCATTAGTCGATTTTTCAGCAGCTGCTTGTGATTCTGAAGCGTGTTCAAATAACCTCATTCCGTCACGTAACCACTGAATAGCTGAACCTGCCACGTAAATACTACCTTCTAGTGCATAATGCATCTTTCCATCTACACAGTAGCCTATCGTTGTTAATAAGTTGTTAGCTGATAATTTTGGAGTATCACCGGTATTCATCACAACGAAAGCACCTGTACCATATGTGTTCTTGACCATTCCTGGTTCAAACGCCAATTGTCCAAACAATGAAGCTTGTTGGTCACCGGCCATACCAGATATAGGCACTTCACTACCATAAAAATGATAATTTGCAGTATGTCCATAAATTTCAGAGTTAGATTTTACTTCAGGCAGCATGACCTTAGGGATATTTAGCATCTTTAAAATGTCTTCGTCCCAATCCAAGTCATGAATGTTAAATAACATTGTTCGACTGGCATTAGAATAATCAGTCACATGTTGCACTCCACCTGTAAGTTTCCAAACTAGCCACGTATCAATAGTTCCAAATAATAATTCGCCCTTTTCGGCTCTTTCCTGTGCACCTGGAACTTGATCTAAGATCCAACGAATCTTCGTTGCTGAGAAATAAGCATCTACAATCAAACCAGTTTTTTCATGGATTTGATCTTTGTAGCCTTTCTCAATTAATTGATTAGCAATCTTTGAACTCTGTCGTGATTGCCAAACAACCGCATTATAAATAGGTAAACCTGTTTCTTTATCCCAAATAATACTTGTTTCACGTTGATTAGTAATTCCGATACCACTAATTTGACTAGGTTTAACTCCTGATTCAATAAATGCATCGGCAATTGTCGATAGTACACAATTCCAAATTTCATTAGCATCATGCTCGACCCAACCTGGTTCTGGGAAATATTGTGTAAATTCCTTTTGAGAATCTATTACTTTGTTTCCTTCATGATCAAAAATTACTGCCCGAGTACTCGTCGTACCTTCATCGATTGATAAAATATATTTTTTTTCTGTCATTTTAACCTCTCCATATATGGATTTACGAAAGAGGTGTGACTATCTTAGTAGTCCCACAATTGCTACCATCTCTGATAACAAATACTAAGTTAATTTTTATTAACTCCTAACATAAATCTAAATCTAACTATGCTAATTCAATTTTTTTATTAAGAACTTCTTGTGCTTCATCCATTAATTTCTTTACGATTTCTCCAGCAGGTAATGATTCCTTAATTAAGCCTGAAATTTGTCCACTAAATACCAAGCCATCTTCAACATCATCTTTTTGAACGGCATTTCTCAATCCTTCGTTCATAACTGAGTTGAATTCATCACGTGATACTTGATCCAATTCAAGTTCAGTTAGTTTATTAGCAATGTTGTTTTTAATAATACGTGAAGCATCTTTGATTGTGGCACCAGCAACAACTGTAGATGTATCAGTAGCATCAATAACTAACTTTCTCCAGTTATCTCCAACAGGACTTTCTTTTGCAATTGAGAAGATTGTTCCACATTGAACACCTTTAGCACCGGCAACAAAGGCATTAACAACTCCACGTCCATCACCAATACCACCAGCTGCGATCAATGGAATTGAAACGGCATCAGCAATTTGTGGCCAAAGAGTTTGTGAAGTTAACACACCAATGTGACCTCCACCTTCCATACCTTCGGCGATAACAGCATCAGCGCCCATTTCTTCCATCTTCTTAGCAATTTTAACGTTAGGAATAACAGGACAAACTTTAATTCCAGCAGCCTTCAAATCTTTCATATATGGCTTTGGTGTACCTGCACCAGTTGTGACAACCTTGACACCTTCATCAATAACAACTTTGACAACTTCTGGTGTGTTAGGATCCATCAACATCAAGTTAACGGCGAATGTATTCTTGGTTAATTTCTTAGCCTTTTGAATTTCTGCTCTCACTTGTTCAGGTGTCTTACCACCGGCTGCAATAATACCAAGTCCCCCACCATTTGATACAGCAGCTGCTAATTCAGCAGTGGCAACTTCTTGCATAGCTCCTTGTACAACTGGGTACTTGATTCCTAAAAGTTTACATACCTCATTCATTTTTAACATCCTCCAATAAATTTAAATTGATAAACCAAATCCATAAATGAAATTCATGAAGTCAAATTTAATTTTCATTACCTAGGCTAATTATTGAAAATCAATTTACGCTTACAATAATTTTATTAATGCAAACGATTACTTATGAAAAACATTTCTCTATCTCTCGAGCGCTCCTACAATTTATAATACAATCGATTACGTTAATTGCAAATTACCTTCAAATTTTTTCTATTTATTAAATTATTAAAAAAGCCGATATGACAGCTTTTTTTAAATTTTGATTTTGTAAGCGTTTTCTGCTTTTCGCTAAGTTTTAGTGATTTTTTATAGCCGTAATCACTGATACAAAAGGCTTTCTAAGACATATAACTTATGATTATGGATAATATGATAAACAGTAAAGTCTTTTTTTCTTTATCATAAGATAAAACAAGTATTTTGCTTTATGCTGCATTATATTCAATATTTATTTATGATTTTTGGCATTTTAACGATAACTGTTAGTTATAGACACTATATATAACTCTTATCGGTCTATTTTATCAAAAAATCATTCGATTACATTAATTAGTCTTCAATATCAAATTATAGTTTTTTATTAGTATATATATTGAATCTCATTTTACATGTAAATAATCGTATAATTTAGATGTAGTCGTTTGAATATATAAAAACAATTTTCATGGATTATTGCTCTAAGAAATCCATCATGATGGTGTTAAATAATTCCTGTTGTTCGGACATTATAATGTGTCCTGAATCTGGAACGATAATCGCTGTTCCATTCTGACAAATTTCAGCTGAGGCTTTAGCATGTTTTGGAGACCAGAAGGGACTTTCTTTTCCTGACAAGAATAATATTGGAGCTTTCACGTCTTTGATCACATCCCGCCAATCCTGAAATGCATGATCAAACAATAATGGACGATTCAAATCATAATCAAATTTTTTTCCGTTTTGAACTGTCTTAACTAACTTATACGTTTCATCATCAATATTTCGATAGGTCGTGTGTACTTGATACATTTTTTCAGCTTCATTAGGAAAGTTGTCCCAATTCAAATCTAATAATCCATAAGGCCAAGTTTCATCTGAAATCATTTTAGGTGATTGGTCCACACTTATAATCTTGTCAATTCGCTTATCGCCATACAATGAACAATAAGCCCAGATCGTCGCTGCACCCATTGAGTTACCCATCATATTGATCTTATTTATTCTTAAATAATCTAATAATTCAGCAACATCTTTTCCTTGGCGGCTCATCCTTAATCCTTTAGTTGTTGTCTCTGACCGACCATGATTTCTACGATCAAGATTAATAACTCGGTACTTTTTACTTAATAGCTCTACTTGAGAACGCCAAATTTCTTTGTAGCCAGCATACCCCGTCATAATTAGAATTGGTTCACCTTGGCCCACATCGTCATATTCCAGCCTTACTCCATCGCTTGTTATGAATTGCATTTTAACTACCTCATACTTTCTTTGATTTTAATTTATTTGAATAGTTTGGATATACGCAACTTCTACTATATTTTTATGCTATATTATCGCCATAATTGTAAGCGGTTACATGTCTATACCACTTACAAATAGACAGTTACTAAAGGGAGGAACTAAATATGGACATTCATCAAATTCAATATTTAATTACGATCGTGGATAACGATTTCAATCTTACTAAAAGTGCTAGAGTGCTTAATGTCTCTCAGCCGGCATTGAGTAAACTTATCAGTGAATTAGAAAATGTGGAACAGATTCAGATTTTCACTCGTGGCAAGGGTCGGATCACTGGTCTTACTCCCACCGGCGAAGATTTAATCAAACATGGCAGAACTATCAGTCAAGATTACAATGATTTACTTAAAAGTATCCATGAACGTTCGGATCTAAAACGAGGTACTGTTAAGATTGGGATTGCCCCAGTTATCATCTCTACTGTTTTCAATCGTGCCATCCCTAAATTCATTCAAGAGAATCCGCAAATTGATTTACAAATCGTTGAAAAAGGTGCCTATGAACTTCAAAAGAAACTTATTCTTCAAGAAATTGATCTAGCTGTCCTAGTTTCACCAGCCACATATCCATCAATCCAGGAAAAAATCATTTACAATGATTCCGTCGCCGTTTGGTTCAATAAAAATCACCGTTTCAATAAAATCAAAGGACCTATTCCCTTTGAAGAAGTTGCTAAAGAAAAAATCGTTACTTTGGACGATAGCTTTATGGTTACTTTTCAAACCAACCAAAAATTTTCACAAAAGGACCTCAGTCCCAATTACTTTTTCAAAACTAGTTCTTGGGATTTGATTTTGAACATCTGTCAAGAAATGGACGATACTGTCGGCATTATCGCTTCTCCAATTGGTGAAAATTATGCTGGTACAAATATTGAGCATCGCGACTTTGACCCCAAATTTCCATGGAGTATCAGCCTGTGTAATTTAAAAGATGTCTATCAAAATGCCGCTATTAAATATACACAAAATTGGTTTATTGATTACTTTAAAGAATTGCAAAATAAGTAATCTTTTTTCAGTAAAAACTAAGATTCCCTCTTTCATCCAAAAAGACCAGTGTGGAAACCATTTTTAATGGTCACCGCACCGGCCTTTTTAATACTCTGCGTTTAGTTCGGCAGAAAAAGTTGCTTGATCGTCTTACATTTATTTAACTTTTACCAACTTATTCTTAGACAGTTAGTGCCACTTTTTCACCAGGATGATTGGTTACGTTACCCATTAATGGTTCCGCAAAGATACGTGGATCCATATAACGCAAATCATCACTAATTTGTGGCTTGAAGTCCATATGATCCAAAATATCTTTTTGTAGATCCATTCCTGGAGCAATTTCAATCAACTCAATACCACCGTCAACCAACTGGAAGACAGCACGTTCTGTAATATAGTAAACATTTTGCTTGTTTTCGTGAGAAACAGGACCTGAGAATGTAATCTGTTCCACATTTTCAACAAGTTTATTGAATTTACCTTCTTGAAGAATATGTAATTTGCCATCTTTAATTTCTTCTTTTAAACCACCGGCAGTAAAGGTTCCTGTAAAGACAACAGTTGGCGTATTTTGTGTAATATTAACAAAGCCACCTGTACCGGCAATCTTAGGTCCAAATTTAGAAACATTAATATTTCCTAGTTTATCCAATTCAGCTAAACCTAAGAAGGTAATATCAATACCGCCACCATCATAAAAGTCAAACATATATGGTTGATCAATTGTGGATTCAGGTGAGATAGCACAGCCAAAGTCACCGCCTCCCATTGGTACACCACCAAATGTTCCGGGCTCAACAGTTGTAGTAATATTTTCAGCAGCTCCTTCTTCTTTTAAGATCAAAGAAACTGTTTCTGGATATTTACCGATACCGTAATTAACAATATTGTCATTTTCATTCTTATACATTGCGGCACGTCTTGCGATAACTTTCTTAGCATCCAAAGGTACGTTAATGGCACCGGCTGCCTTAACGACAGCTTGATTGACATAATCAGGATTAAATTGTGTATCAGTACTTTGTTGTGTCATTGTTACGTCTGAAGTTTCTACAACATAATCAACTAATAATCCAGGAATTCTAATATCTTTAGGTTTCATTGAACCTTTCTTCAAGACACGTTTAACCTGAACGAAAACCTTACCGCCATTATTATGTGCAGCCATAGCAATCGAAGTTGATTCTAGTGTCAAAGGTTCATCATCGAATGTAATATTACCGTCTTCATCAGCATACGTACCACGTAAAATAGCGATATTAGGCTTTGGTACTTCATAGGCTAAGTAATCTTCACCATGAATCTTCATCTTTGAAACCAAATCGTCTTTTTTGGCGGCTTCATTTAGCTTTCCACCCTCAATGTCTGGATCGACGAATGTTCCAAGGCCAACTCGACTAATTTGAATAGGCTTATGAGCAGCTGAATCACGGAAGATTTGGGACATAACTCCTTGAGGGAAGTTATAAGCTTCAAAGTCGTTTTCGGCAACTAGTGGTTCTAGTTGTGGTGCTAATGCCCAATGTCCACCAACTAATCTTCTTAATAATCCTTTAGCAGCAAAGTTATTTGTACCTCTCTCTTTGCCATCGCCAATACCTGATGCATGCCATACTTCTAGGCTCTTTGGATGCCCTTCTTTATCATATCTCTTACGAATATTTTCCAGAATTTCCTCAGCAACATCTGAACCTAAGAATCCTTCCAAAGCAATGGTTGCATTATCAGGAATAAGCTCTGCAGCCTTTTCACTGTTAATAAATTGTACAGTCATTAAAAACACCCCATCCTTTTCTTACTCATCGATCACAACTACCTACTGCTTTGAAAGTTATAGGTAAGATGCTATTCGAAAAAATATTATGGTCTCAATTTCATTAATTCATCCAAATCAACAGCGTCAATGTCAGCGCCAGGAACTTCAAAGCCATTTAACTGCATGAATTCTCTTCTAAATTCAGCGTAGCCAGTTAGTGAACTATTAAAGTTTTCAGGAGTGATCTTTGTCATTAATTCAGAAACTTTTTCTTGGATATCTTTGCGTTGTTCCCAAGCATCAGGACGCAAACGACCTCGATCATCTATTTCGCGACGGCTCCCATAAACCATGTCACGGAATAATCGATCCTTATGCATAATTGGTGTCTCATGTGTTCCTGTCTCTTCTTCAACTTTATAAAGTGCAATACAATACATTGGGAAAATAGGAATAACAACAGATGCCTTTGTAGTAACGGCACGAGATACAGAAATTAGAGCTTCACCATCAATATCCTTGATCTTGTCTTGAATTTTATGCGATGATTCTTCAGCAGCATCTTTTGCAGCTCCCAAAGTTCCTTCATGGTAAAAATCATAGGTACTCTTAGGTCCAATGTAGGAGTAAAGAATTGTCTTGAAACCGTCTGCCAATACGCCGGCTTGTTTCAATTCGTCAACCCAAATCTCCCAATCTTCGCCACCCATAACATGCTTAGTAGCTTCAACTTCATCGTCTGTAGCTGGTTCAACAGTTTGCTCAAATAATTTATTCTCTTCAAGATTAATGTTTTCACCAGTAACAGGCTTTCCCACACTCTTGATAACTGAGCGCCATGTTTCATCCGGGTTATCAGGATTAGTCCGCTTGGGTGCAGCAACTGAGTAGACTAGTAAATCGATCTTGCCACCAAAACTATCTTTAATATACTGAATGACTTGATCCTTCATATCTTGAGCAAATGCATCCCCAATGAAGTTTTTACCAATCAGTCCTGCTTTTTCAGCTTCCTGACGGAAGTAAATGTTGTTATACCAACCGGCAGTTCCGAGCATATTTTCATCACGTGGTGGTCGTTCGAAGGATACTCCGATTGTGTCAGCTCCTTGACCAAAAGCTGTTGTAATTCGACTAGCAAGTCCATAACTTGATGACCCCCCAATAATCAAAGCCTTTTTGGCACCCTCATAATGACCTTTGCCTTGTACATAGGCGATTTGATTAAGTATTTCCTGACGACAACCCTCTGGATTAACTGAACGAGCGACATTTCCTTTGAGCTTTTCAGTGATTTTTACCATAGTATCTGACATATTCAACTCCACCTTTGTTAATAAATTAATTGAATGAATGAAGTCAATTATTATCTTTTAACATTTGATTGAAAGTACTCGCTGGCGTTTGAGTTTTCAAATGTTTTTTGATAACTTAAAATGATTCCGCTCATTTGAATTGAAAACCTCGATAGCTAAATCACATTGTGATATCTATAACTATCTTCACTTGCTAATGTAAGCCTTTACAATATAGCAAACCAATATTACTTGTTTATCAAGCGTATAACATTCAGTTATAATCCTGATCTATCAGTAATCGCAGCCCGTTAGGCTTTAAATAGACAACAAGATATTGCATGTTATAAAATATTGCTATTTTATCGATTATTTATAATCTTAAATTTGACTATTTAGAATACTCTTGTAAATTTAAAATCATTTGTTGTATCAAATTTCTATAAAAAAATCAGTACGATAATCATTTGAGATGATTGTCGTACTGATTTTCTATTGCTTAAGGTTCTTATCCATAGAAGTTTATAATCCAAAGAACATTTTATAAATAAAAATTCCAATCACTGCTCCAGCTATTGGAGCCACTACTGGAACCCAACTATAATTCCAATTAGAATTTCCTTTATTAGGTACTGGCATTAATGCATGGACAATTCTTGGTCCTAAATCACGGGCCGGATTCAACGCTGGACCTGTTGGTCCACCAACTGACATGACTAATGTTGTAATCACTAAACCTACACCGATATTAGCAATATCAATGCTTTGTTTAAAGAACATTCCACGATATAGTCCCATCGCAGCAAATGTTAAAATTCCTGTACCAATTGCTTCAGTCCAAAAACCATTCATAGTACTTCCAGCAGTATCGCCGGTTGAGAAGGTTGCAAATATTGCCCCCTCATCTCGAGTCCTCTTGTAATAAGGCCAATAAATAACTAAGACTAATAATTGTCCAACCATGGCCCCTAAAAATTGAAAAATAACATATGGCGCAACTTTTGCCCAAGGAAAAATTCCCGCTGCCGCTTGAGCAATTGTGATGGCAGGATTTAAATGATTTCCCGAAATTGAACCAAACATCATTGCAGGAATCATTACACCTAAACCGTAACCTACGGCAATAAAGATCCAACCACCATTAGCTTGTCCATTCTCTCCATTACCTGTTGTGTCTTTTAGAAATGAGTTCGCAACCGCACCATTTCCGAATAATACCAATATCATAGTTCCAAAGAATTCAGCCGCAAAACGAGCATCCCATGTTCCGCTCATTTAAAACACCCCCAATTTTTTACTAAGTCAAAATATAGATCAATACTTTAATCATTTCATGGCGAATCAACTTAGCAAATTGAACTATAACGGAGAAAATTTGCTACGTAAATATTGATATTTATTCATACTTTTCATAACTATATGTTATATGTGCTCTAAATCACCATCGTGATAGCGTTTACATTATTTGAAGATGTAATCTTTTCACAAACTTCTACTCATAAAAAATTTTTTTTGTCGAGAGTAAATACTGTATTCAAGGCTTTTTACTTTTTACTTTCTTGAACGAAAATTTGCATTTTAAAAATTTAACTCTAATATGAATTTCGAAAGTACTTGCTGGTAACTACTTTTGAAGGGATGTTACTAACATGACAGAATTAACAGGTATGAAAGATTTCGAAAACGTATTACTAGAAGCTGAAGATGGTGTTGCTACTTTAACTATTAATCGTCCTAAATCACTTAATGCTTTGAACTCAGCTACATTAACAGACATTGGCGATGCACTAGACGTAGTAAAGAATAATGAAGATGCCATTAAAGTTTTGATTGTTACAGGTTCAGGCGCAAAGGCATTCGTTGCTGGCGCAGATATTTCTCAAATGAGAGATATGAATCCTATTGAAGCCGCTGCACTTTCAAAACTAGCTCATAATTCATTCGGTAAAATTGAAAATCTAAAACAATTTACAATTGCTGCCGTTAATGGATATTGTCTCGGTGGTGGACTTGAATTAGCCTCATCATGTGACATGCGTATTGTTTCTAACAAGGCTAAATTTGGTCAACCAGAAGTTACTCTAGGTATTGTTCCTGGATTCGGTGGTACTCAACGTCTAACTCGTCTTGTAGGCCGTGGCAAAGCTAAAGAAATGATTGCTACAGGTACAATGATCGATGCTGATGAAGCATACCGTGTTGGTATTGCTGACGAAATTACTGCTCCTGAAGAATTAATGGACAAAGCTAAAGCAATTGCTGGAACAATTATGAAGAATGGTCTAATCGCTGTTGGTATGGCTAAATATGTCATCGATCGTGCAGCTGACTTACCATTGGATACAGCTATCGACTTTGAAACACAAATGTGGGCTCAAACCTTTGCTACTGAAGATCAAACTGAAGGTATGACAGCATTCTTAGAAAAACGTCACGCTAAATTCAGTGGCAAATAAACCCTCAACCATATAATATTCATGTAACAAATAAGTACCTCGATTGGTCTATATTTAAGATCAGTCGAGGTACTTTTTTTATAAATTATTTAATGCTTAGCTGGCATTATCTGGGCCTTACCTTCTGTGACTACTTCACCATTCTGATTTGTCACAATAGTTGATAATGTAGCAATTTGGAAATGGGCCTTTTGTTCAATATTTTCTACTTTTACAGTAGCAACCAATACGTCTCCAAAATAAACTGGTTTTTCGAATTTTAAAGTCTGATTAAGATAAATAGCACCAGGCCCTGGCATTTTATTACCTAAACATGCTGATATCATTCCTGCCGAAAGCATTCCATGGGCAATTCTTTTGTGAAATTGTGTTTTTTCAGCAAATTCCTCATCGACATGCATGGGATTATAATCTCCAGTAACTTTGGCAAAAGTATCGACGTCCTCTTCCGTAATTCTTTTGGAAATAGAACCACTCATACCTTCTTTTAATTCACCCTCGTAAATTATCTTATATTCTTCCATCAGTATGGCCTCCCAAACAATGTATTTTAATTCACATTCTTCAATTCTCAGCATAACTTGAAATCGTTTTCGTTGACAATACTAATTTTTTATAGGTTGTATAACTAAAAAATATATATACAATCTAGGGTATATAAAATCACTTGTTTTAATCAAATAATTAATAGATTGACTATTTTTTATAAACAATACTCTCATATCTATTTCTTCTTATATATTGCTCAATAATTAACATTAAATTGCTGTAAGCGTGTTCTTTTTCATTGACTTATCTCTAATTACCTCCAATAATTAATATGATACTTAATTATTGGAGGTATTTTTATGAAACAACTTTACATAGGCGAAACTAACTGGCAAGCTTCTGCAGTTGCCCTTGGTATTATGCGAATGAACAGTCTAACCCCAGATAAGGCTGCTAAAGCTATTGATACTGCATATGACAGTGGCATTAATTACATAGATTCAGCCGATATCTATGGAGATGGAGATTCAGAAAAAGTTTTCGGTGAAGCACTCAAAAAAACTGCTGTTAAAAGAGAGGATCTCTATATTCAGTCCAAAGGTGGCATTATTTCTGGTCAAAGATATGACTTTTCCAAGCAACATTTAATTGACGCTGTTGATGGCTCTTTAAAACGTTTAGGAGTTGATTACCTAGATTCATTTTTATTGCATCGCCCCGATCCTTTAATGGAGCTAGATGAAGTTGCCGAAGCCTTTGATGAGCTCCAAAAAGATGGTAAGGTTCGCCATTTTGGTGTTTCTAACTTTAATCCCCAACAATATCAGTTAGTCCAAGAATCTGTAGATCAGAGATTAATGATCAATCAATTACAATTCAGCATCATGCATACAGGTATGATTGACTTTGGAATGCATACTAATATGACTGATCCCCGTTCCATCAATCATGACGGTGGTATTATTGAATTTTCTAGACGTATGGGCGTAACGATTCAAGCCTGGTCGCCATTCCAATACGGTATGTTTGCTGGAACATTTATCAATAATGATAAATTCCCAGAACTAAATCAAAAGTTACAAGAATTAGCTGACAAATATAAAGTAAGTAAGAATGCTATCGCTACCGCTTGGATTCTTAGACATCCAGCTAATATTCAGGTCATCATCGGTACTATGAATCCTGAACATATTGCCGACAGTGCTAAAGGTGGAGATATAGATCTCACTAAACAAGAATGGTACGATATTTACTTCGCCGCTGGCAATGATCTTCCTTAAAGTTAATGAATCGAAAAAACAATGTAGTAATCATCCAATTGATTACCACATTGTTTTTTAATGTTTTGTTCAGCAGAAAATTATTTGGGTTTATAATATAGGTAAATTGTGAGAAAGAGGAATTTTCTATGTCAAAAGTACTTGTAATTTATGCCCATCCTGAAACTGCCAAGGGTTCTTCAACACATGAATTATATAAACATTTTATAAATTCATATGTCCAAAAGAATCCCCAGGATGAAATTATTATGCACAACGTTTCTGAATACATGCCCCTTCCGCTAAACAAAATTGTGCTATATCTATCTACAATAAAAATTTAGCCAAGAGTACTCTAAATGCTGATGAAATAAGATTTAATGATGCTCGTCAAAAGTGGATCAACGAATTTGTTAATGCCGACAAATATGTTTTCGTCAATCCAATGTACAATCTCTTTATCTCTGCTGAAATGAAAAGTTACATTGATATCGTTATGCAAGCTCATGCAACCTTCCACTACGATGAGACTGGCAAAACAGTCGGTGATCTCCATAATAAAAAAATCATCCACTTACAAAGTAGCGGTGGCATTTATCATAACGGTGATACCAACGAACATGTTGAAGATTTAGGCGACAAGTACCTTAGAATGATGCTCAATCTGATGGGTATCAAAGATTATCAAGGTATTTTCGCTGAAGGTATGGATCATGACCCAATGCATGCTGTTGAAATATTGGACCAAGCCTACGCTAAAGCCGAAATGGCTGGTAAAGAGTTCTAGTCGTCAACACTAGAACTCTTTTTTAATTTCCAGATTATCGTTATAACGATTAACAAATTAGAAATGAGGAGCAAAATGTCCACAGAAATAAACCCTGAACAAATTAGTCAGGCCATGAAATGGCAAATTGATCATACTCAAAAACAAATATCATCTTTAAATAAAGCTTTTAAAAGGATCAAAGATCCTGAAATCTTAAAAGTTAAAGGAACCCTATTAAAAACTTACGCTAACCAAATAGATTTAAGTAAAGGATACGTCATCCTTCCCGACTATCGTCAGCCTGATCAGAAGATAACAATTTATCTAGATATTAAAAAATCAGTCATTGATAACGCCGAAGTCTATTTTCATCAATACCATCGTGACAAGCGTGGTTTGGCTACTATCAAACAACATCTTGACGAAACTGAAACTACTTTGGAAAAAGAATTAGCTCGTCAAAATTCATTCAACCCAAAAGATGAAACTCAATTAGTTCAAATAAAGCAACAATTAATTGAAGAAGGCGCCTTAAAAACAAAGGTACTCCATTCATCCAAAGTCCCTGAACCGGCTCATCCCAGACGTTTTTACACAACTGATCACATCTTAGTAGAAGTCGGAAAAAATAGTCTTCAAAATGACCACTTAACATTGACCGCTAAAAAAGATTATTATTGGATGCACGTAAGCGAATTAGCTGGTTCTCACGTGGTCATTCACAGCACTAATCCTAGTGAGCAAACGCTTAGAGAAGCAGCTAATTTAACTGCTTATTACAGTAAAGGTCGTGGCTTAAAACAAGTCCCAGTTGACGTCCTCAAGGTTAGCCAACTCTTCAAATCCAAAGGCGCTAAACCTGGACTAGTATTATTCACAGGTAAATCGAGTACTTTAACAGTAACTCCTGATAGGCAACTGGCTCAAAAATTAGCAGCTGAATAATCATTTATTTTTTATGGCTTATTATCAAAATAATTGCAACACCAAAGGCAATACCACCAAAAATCCCTGATACTCCCAGTTGACCTAAATAGCCTAAAACAATGGCTAAAATAATAGATACGATCATTATTATTAAATAAAGTGGCGTTCGTTTTTGAATTTTCGTTACTCTGCCACTTACCTTATTTCCAAAACTAGCCAATAAAATTAATGCTATGACATTCAAAATTCCCATAACGAAAAGCAATCTACTCAGCCATGAATTAAATTTGATTATTCCTAAAAAATCCATACCGATAACTCCAAGAAATATCAAATCAATTACTGTTAATACTAGAATTACCGGTTTGATGCTCTTTAAAATTTCCTGTTTTTTCAAATATTCAGTCATACCCGTATCCTCCTTTAGAAGCGTATCTAAAGAAACTTGATAATAATCGCTTATTCGTAAGAGACTTTCTATATCTGGATAACTGTTTTCCGTCTCCCAACTAGAAATCGTTTGTCGTGAAACATTCAATTCATCCGCTACTTTTTGTTGTGTAATTTGTTTCTTCTGTCTCTCCTTTTTTAACCGATCACCAAATTTCATTATCTTCACTTCTTTCTAGAGTTGATACTAATTCAGTATAATTGAAAAGCCTAGCAAAGTTTCTAAGCATTAAAAAAACGCTGAAAAATCAGCGTTTTTTTTCGTTATAACGATTAAATTTTATTTATCTAAATAAATAAACCTTGCTTTCATAAGGACGAATTTCCATATCAAGATCATCTGGATAATTGCTAATTAATAAATTGCCCTTCTTTTGACCATAATCTCGTGTTAACTTTTTATCGGTAAAATTACTAATAACAAGCAATGATTGATTATTGTAATGTCGCTTATAAGCAAAGATTTGACTATCTTCCAGATCTAATAACTCGTAATCTCCATAAATAATCAAATCACTATTGTGACGCAATTCAATCAATTTTTTATAATAACTAAATACCGAATTTTTATCTTCAATTTGATCTCTCGCATTGATTTCTTGATAATTAGAATTCAGTTCAAACCATGGCTTTCCATTAGTAAAACCAGCGTTTTTATTATCATCCCACTGCATTGGAGTTCTAGCGTTATCTCGTGACTTGGCAGCTAAATATTTTAACATCGATGTTTTGTCGATAATTTTTTCATCTTCGACAAATTCTCTGTAAGCATTCAATGATTCCAAATCTTCATATTGAGAGAGTTTTGTATAGTGAACATTGGTCATACCTAATTCTTCGCCCTCGTAAACATAAGGCGTTCCTTGCATCATATGCAAAGTTGTTCCCAACATTTTAGCAGCTTTAACTCGATACTTAGGATTATCAGTTGCGAAACGAGAGACTGCACGAGGCTGATCGTGATTATTCCAGTAAAGACTATTCCACCCCTTACCGTTTAGTTCTTTTTCCCATTTGCTTAAAGATTGTTTCAATTCTACCAACTTAACCGGTTTATCATTCCACTTGCCTAAACGTTTATCAGGATTGCCTGCCAGTCCCACGTGATCAAACTGAAAAACCATATTTAATTCATGCGAATCTAAACCTGTATATTTGATAGCATCTTTCGGTGTTGAATCAGGCATTTCGCCGACAGTCATCACATCATATTTTGATAGAACCTTTTGATTCATTTCTTGTAAGAATTCATTTAAACGTGGTCCGTCAGCTACTACTTTACCTACATTGGCATACTTTTCACCAGGAGCTTTTTGACCATCAGGTAAACCAGCAGGTTTTGAAATCAAATTAATTACATCCATTCTAAAACTATCGACACCCTTATCTAGCCAATAACGCATAATCTTCCAAACTTCATCTCGAACTTTAGGATTTTCCCAATTTAAATCGGGCTGTCCTTCAGCAAATAAATGTAAATAATACTGTCCCGTTGTCTTATCAAATTTCCAAGTGGAACCATTAAAATAAGAGCCCCAATTATTAGGTTCGTGCCCATCAACTGGGTCCCGCCAAACATAAAAATCTCGATAAGGATTATCTTTTGACTTCTTGCTTTCTTGGAACCACTTATTTTGATCGGATGTATGATTGACAACTAAATCCATCATGATTTTTAATCCTAAAACATGGGCCTTTTGCAGCAATTCTTCAAAATCGTCCATAGTACCATAGGCTGGCTGAATGCTTCGATAATCACTGATGTCATAGCCATTATCTCTATCAGGTGATTTATAGATTGGATTAAGCCATATTACATCTGCCCCCAAATCCTTAATATACGACAAACGACTTGTTAAGCCCGGTAAATCCCCGATTCCATCACCATTGCTATCTTGATAACTTCTTGGATAAACTTGATAAACAACTGATTTTTTCCACCAAGTATTTTTTGCCATAAAAAAGCCTCCCTTAGAAACCGTTAGTTTCATTTTAGGAGGCTTTCTGAATTATGACAACGGTTTCAACAAAAACTGTTGTCGGTCACATTCAACTGCTAGATTTTTTTATTGGCCTTTCTATAAACCAAATATGAAGTGATAGGGACTGTTAAAATAACTCCAATTGTACAGATTAAAGTCGTTAAAACTTCAGAAACTACCAGTTTATCGTTCAAAATTTCAGAAAATTTATATCCTAATGAATGAATGACAAAGAACAATGGAAAAGTAGTCGCAAAAAAGTTAAACAGCAATGTATTCGTCTGTGTATTAAGAATTTTATTTCCTACTGAGAATCCATCATCAAAGATTTCTTGAGGCGTCAGGGTTGGTTTATTTTCAACAATTTCATTTAAACCGCTCGTTATAGCAACACTTGTTTCGGATATCACACCAAGACTGTTGATAACGATAATGGAAATTGCTAATTCTGGATAAGATAACCCAGCTGCCAATGAAAATCCTTCCAGCTCATCTTGGTTTTCAATTCCCATCCCTTGGGCGCTAGCCCAAAACTCTAATGGGATAGTAATCAACAGAATTACCAGCATAATTATTAATGAAGTTTTAAAAGCTGTATTAGCTGTATTTGCATTATCAACATTCATATAAATTGCTACAACTAAAATAACCATGGCAATAATCCCAGTTGTAATCAATACATTAAATCCGTCAGCAATCAAAATCAATAAGGCAATTACTGAGACGATATTGATTCCTAGACCAAACAATAAAGTTAAACCACGCGTTCCCGTTACCATTAACAGTAAAACAACGAAGGTTAAAAATAGATACAGCATTATTTCATCCTCCTTGTTATTACTCGACTAGCAATAAAACTAGTAATTGGTACAGTTAGAACAATTCCAATCGCACTGATTAATAATTGAGCTATTCCTAAACTCAAAGTCATATTCATCGTATAACCTATTGAATTGCCATTGCTCAAATATAAAAGTACTACATTCAAATTTTCAGCAATAACAATGAATAACAAAATATTGATCAGCGGTCCAATCAATTCACGGCCAATGTTAATACCTGACTTGAATAAAGTATTCTCAGCCACATCTGATAGTTCCTTCTTCATTTCAATCAAAGATGATGAAATATCCATCGTTTCATCTAAAATAACTCCTAAAACACTAAAAATAACTTGAGATAAAAATACGCTTAAATATGGCTGCAATTCAAAATCATTTAGCTCCAAATGAATACCACTGTATCCTGAAAGGCTGAGGACAAATGTACTCAGCAACAATGCTGTGGTAGTAGCCAAAACTGTACTAGAATAAGCCATTAAAGCTGGATAAGTTGGCCCCAAAATCACTAATAACGCCGTTGCAGATATCAGTAGTGCCGTTATAACGGCTAATGGCAATAAAACACTATTATGTGTTCTGATAATTACACTGATGTATCCATAATAAATAACAACGTTAATCAATATACTGATAAATAATTTTCGACGATCAAATTTCATGCAGTATAGTAAAAAAACTACTAAACCTAAGGTAAAAACAATGCTTGTGTCTCGTTTAACATTCTTTGGCGAATAGTTTTTGGTAAGTATTACCTGCTGCCCCATCGAATACTTCGTATCAATCAGTTGCGATCTATAATAAGTATTTTTAAACTTAACTCGTTTACCTCGCTTATCTGTGTTGATTAATTTACCGGTAACCAATTGTGTAATCTGGGTATCAGTATTTTTATATTCATCGGTTGAAGTACTTTTCTGTAAGTTTCGGACAGTCTCAACTTTAACGATGGGATCATGATACATAAAACTGTCAAAATAAGTAAAGCCATTAAATATAGCTATCATCATTCCAACAATCAGCAGTATCTTAATATTTTTCTTCATAAAAAATTCCTCTCATTTCTGCCAATGTCTACATTATATGTTTTTTCAGAAAATAATTAATAGTTTTTGCATAAAAAATTAATGGTTGACAATCCTTAACGATTGAAATATATTTGAGACATCAATTTGTTAGGAGAAAACATTATGAAAAATATTAACTCTCTAAACATCGTGAATATTCGTTGGCAAAGCCGATAACTCAGATTGGTCCGATATGGATTCAGTCTGAAGAGGATTGAATCCATATCGGCTTATTAAACTATAATAATTTCAGAGCCCACATGGATGAATTTTTTTAAATTTGACCATGTGGGTATTTTATTTTTTAGGCAATCCCACACACTCTGGGATTGCCTTTTTATTTTGGGGGAATATAACGATGAAACATACGAGAAGACTTTATGTAACACTTATTGCACTTGCAATGTTCTTAATTTTTGCCTACTTCTACACAGGAAGGGCCGACAATCAAAAACAGAACGCCATCCCAAAGGTTGGGGTCTTACAATTAATGTCGCATCCTGCGCTTGATCAAATCAATAAGGGAATCGATGATACTTTAAAGAAAAATGGCTACGTCGATGGCAAAAATGTCAAAATCGAATTTCAAAACGCTCAAGGGGATCAAAGCAACTTAAGAACTATCAGTAAACAATTTGTTCAAGATAACGTTAACGTAGCTGTTGGTATTGCAACACCGTCAGTCCAATCTTTGAAAAATGCTACTAATAAAATTCCAATCGTCATGGGAGCTGTTACTGATCCTGAAGGCGCCGGAATTATTAGTAATAACAAAAAGCCCGGTGGCAATATTACCGGAGTATCTGACCAGGCACCTTTAAAAGCCCAGCTCGATTTAATGAAACAAGTTATTCCTAATTTAAAAACCATCGGTATTATTTACACTTCTAGTGACGCCTCTGCTACTAGTCAAATGAAAAAGATGCAAACTTTAGCCAAAAAAGAAGGTATCAATGTTAAAGTTTCAAGTATCAATTCTGTTAATGATATTCAACAAGTCGGAACTGCTCTTGCTGAAAATGTTCAAACTATCTATGTACCAACTGACAATACCGTTGCCTCAGGTATGAAGCTTCTTTCCTCTATTGCTGCCAAACAAAATATTGCTGTCTTCCCAGCTGCTACTACAATGGTAAAAGATGGTGGGCTTGCCACAATTGGTTTAAGTCAATACGAATTAGGTGAAAAAACTGGTGAACATGTCGTTAGAATTCTCCAAGGCAAAGAAAAAACTGCCACTACACCGGTAACTTTTATGGAAAAAGGCCACTTGATTCTTAATCAAAAGATGGCTCAAAAGTTAAATATTCAATTTCCAGATTCACTAGTTAAAGAAGCTCAAAAGAAAGGACAGATCATCAAATGAATTTAATCGTATCTACTATAAGTCAAGGTTTCATCTGGTCCATTATGGCCATTGGGCTATTCATAACTTTTAGAATTTTGGATTTTCCTGACATGACCGTCGAAGGTAGCTTTCCCTTGGGTGCCGTTACTGCTGTTAGCTTGATTCAAAGTGGTCACTCAACTATTTATTCACTTTTAATTGCTTTCGTATTCGGTTGTCTAGCTGGATTTGCTACAGCCTTTCTCTATGCCAAATTAAATGTTCCAATTTTATTGGCAGGAATTTTGACCATGACAGCACTTTATTCAATTAACTTAAGAATCCTGGGTAAAGCTAATATGTCGCTGACTAAATCAGCTAATATCTTTAACCAATTTGGATTAGATAAACTTCCTACTAACTTTAACGGAATTATTTTAGGAATTATTATTATCGCTATAATTATTTTCCTATTGATTCTTTTCTTAAATACCGAAAAAGGACAAGCTGTTATCGCAACTGGTGATAATGAAACCATGGCAGCTTCACTCGGTATCAACACTACCGTTATGAAATTCATTGGTTTAATGGTCTCCAACGGAATTGTCGCTGTCACCGGTGGCTTAATCGCCCAACAAAACGGCTTTGCTGATGTAAATATGGGTATCGGAGTAATCGTTATTGGACTCTCAGCCATCATCATTGGTGAAGTTATTTATCCGGATGTGCCATTAAGCATTCGGCTAATCACAGTAGTTATTGGTAGTATTGTTTATCGTTTAATCTTGATGATTGTATTGCAATTAGGCTTTAATACGAATGATCTGAAACTCATTTCAGCCATTATCTTGGCCCTCTGTTTAGCTTTACCAACTATCAGAGCACAATTCTTAAAAGTACTCAGAAACGGGGTTAAAACAAAATGAAACCATTACTAGAAATTAAAAATGCCGTTAAAACCATCTATAACGATGATGAAACGCTAAATATTTTGAACGATATCAACTTAACAATTAACCCCAAAGATTTTTTGGTTGTTTTGGGAACTAACGGTGCTGGTAAATCAACTTTACTTGATGCCATTACCGGAACCAATAAATTGACCTCTGGACAAATTCTATTGAACGGCGAAGACATAACTAGCGAAAACCTTGCGAAACGTAGCCGCCACATTAGCCGTGTTTATCAAGATCCTAAATCCGGTACGGCCCCACGAATGACTGTCGCTGAAAATTTGCTCTTAGCCAAACGCCGTGGCTTACCTAGACGATTGAGATTACGTAAATTAAAAGATAATATGCCTGAATTTGAAAAATTAATTTCTAACCTACCAACTTTAGATAAACGTCTTAATACCTTTACCGATAAGTTGTCTGGTGGTCAAAGACAAACTTTGAGTTTCTTAATGGCTATCATTCAACGTCCGGAATTACTATTGTTAGATGAACATACCGCTGCTCTGGATCCCCAAACTAGTAAAGATTTAATGGAACTTACCAATCGTATAATTTTAGAAAAACAGCTTACTTGCATGATGATCACTCACGATTTATCCGATGCCATGAAATATGGGAATCGTTTGATTGTTTTGAAAAAAGGAGAAATTATTCTCGATTTGAATCAAACAGAAAAAGATAAATTAACTGAAAGTGATTTGCTTCAATACTTCTAAAGACTAAAAAATCAGGGCTGTGACATAACTTTTTTATTAATCATAAACGTGCAACAGAACTCAGTTTCTTCTGTTTAACAGCGAAAAGGCGCAATATTCATAATATGAATATTGCGCCTTTTATGTTAATCCTCGGAAACTAACGAGTTCTATCATACTCTCGCTCTTTTTAATTATTCCAATAATAAAAATTTCTAAATTAATATATGATTACTTAATATCGCTTGCTTTAACCCATTCGTTAGTTGCAACGCGATACATTTTTACACCATTAATTGTAGCAAATTGAGCGCTTTTTCGTCCCTTTTAAATACCAAAGCCTTCAGGAATACCCAATGAAACTCGAGCATAGCGACTCATTTTACTAATATCCCAAATAGGATACCAAACTAATTGAATCTCACATTTGTTGATGCCTTCAACAGATTCAACAGCTTTTTTAATGGAATCATTCAACATATCACTCAAGGGACAACCCATAGTAGTTAGTGTCATCGTTATAACGGCCTTGCCATTTCCGACTTCAACTTCATAAATTAAGCCTAGATTAACAATATCGATATTTAATTCCGGATCAATGACTTTTTCTAAGGCGTCCATAATTTGATCTTTTTTTGTCATTTTATCATCCTCGCCTTTCTTGAATGTTACCCAATTGATCCTTCCATCTCATAACTGATCAATCGATTCAATTCAACTGCATATTCCATAGGTAATTTCTTTGTAAATGGTTCTACAAAGCCCATTACAATCATCTCTGTGGCCTTAGCTTCAGAAATACCGCGACTCATTAAATAATACAATTGTTCTTCAGAAATTTTAGATACTCGAGCTTCATGTTCCATCGAAACGTTGGCGTTATCAATCTCATTGTAAGGAATCGTGTCTGAAGAGGCCTGATCATCCATAATTATCGTATCGCACTCAACGTGGGCTTTTGAACCATCGGAATGTTTGCCAAATCTAACTGTTCCTCGATAATCAACTGAACCGCCAGTTTGGGCAATTGACTTGGAAACAATCGAACTAGAGGTATTTTTAGCATTATGGATCATACGAGCACCGGAATCCTGATGAATTCCATTGCTTGCTACAGCAATTGACAACATTGTTCCTTTGGCATTTTCACCATTTAAATAAACGCTCGGATATTTCATTGTTACTTTCGATCCTAAGTTACCGTCGACCCACTCCATTGTTGCATTCTCTGCTGCTGCAGCTCGTTTAGTTTCCAAACTATATACGTTGTCAGACCAATTTTGAATGGTGGTATAACGACAGTATGCATCTTTTTGAACATTAACTTCTACCACTGCTGCGTGTAAGCTATCCGAAGAATAATTAGGAGCCGTACAGCCCTCAACGTAATCAACTTTGGCTCCTTCATCAACAATAATTAAAGTTCGTTCAAATTGACCGGAGTTTTCAGAATTCAAGCGGAAATATGATTGAATTGGAATGTCGCAACGAACATTTTTAGGTACATAGATGAAAGATCCACCTGACCATACAGCTCCATTCAAAGCCGCAAATTTATTATCGGCTGGCTTGACCAATTTTCCGAACCATTTTTTGAACAATTCCGGATAATCTTTCAAAGCTGTATCCGTGTCGGTAAAAAGAATTCCCAATTTTTTAAACTCGTCACGCATATTATGATAAACGACTTCTGACTCATATTGAGCTGAAGATCCACCTAAGTACTTCCGTTCTGCTTCTGGAACGCCTAAACGATCGAAAGTCTCTTTCATTTTATCGGGAACATCATTCCAATCTCGATATTTTCTATCAGTCATCTTTTGATAATACAACATATTTTTTAGATCTAGTTTAGATAGATCTGGTCCAAAATTAGGCATTGGTAGCTTTTTATAAAGTTTATATGATTTCAAACGATAATCTAGCATCCATTGAGGTTCATTTTTTTCCGCTGAAATTTGTCTAACTGTCTCTTCAGTTAATCCTCGTCCGGTCGAATATTTGGGTTCAATATCATCATGAAATCCATACTCATAATCGGAATTATTTAAATCAATCATCGTTCTTCATCTCCTAATGATTTTCTCAAAGCCCACCAACACAAGGTGGCACACTTAATTCTAGCTGGAAACTTCATCACGCTTGATAAAATTGCTGCATCGCCAAGTTTATCTAAATCGGCTTGCGGATGTTTCTGACCCATGACCATATCAGAAAAGATCTGTGCCATTTCTAAACTCTCGACAACTGACTTACCCAATACAGCATCTGTCATCATGCTAGATGAAGATTGACTAATGGTGCAGCCTTCGCCAGTAAAACCGATATCCTTAATTCTATTATTATCCAGCTCTATTTCTAAATTAATCACATCGCCACAAGTTGGATTTTTCAAAGTAATCGTCTGGGTGGCATTAGCTAAACGTCTTTTATGATGTGGATGCTCAGAATGATCTAATATAACTTCACGATATAGGTTATTTAATCCCATTAAACTCATATTTTAAAGAACTCCTTTGCATCATAAATTGCCTTGACTAACATGTAGGCATCTTTTTTATCATTATAAAAATAAAAACTAGCCCGTGCAGTAGCAACTACTCCGAGTTTTTTCATAAGTGGCTGGGCGCAATGATGTCCCGCTCTGACAGCAACGCCATCCATATCTAAAGCTGTTGCCAAATCATGTGGATGCAATCCCCGCAAATTAAATGATATAACGCCGTTATGATAATTACTATCATGCGGTCCATAGACAGTAATTCCCTCTATTTCTAGAAGTTTTGGTAGAACATAACTTACTAAATTATGTTCATAGTTAGCAATATTTTGCATGCCAATTTTATTTAAATAATCAACAGCTTTTCCTAAGCCAATTGCTCCAGCGACATTTTGAGTACCTGCCTCAAATTTCCAAGGAATTTCAGTCCAAGTACTATCATATTGATTTACAAAATCAATCATTTCGCCACCAAACTGATAAGGTGGCATTTGCTTCAATAAATTTGCCTTTCCATAAAGCACGCCCACGCCCATGGGACCAATCATTTTATGACTTGAAAAGGCATAAAAATCAACATCAAGATCCTGTACATCAACTGACATATGAGGGACTGCCTGTGCTCCGTCCGCAACCATAATGGCGTTATGAGTATGTGCTAATTTGGCTATTTCTTTTAAATCATTAGTTACGCCTAGTACATTGCTAACATGGGCAATGGAAACTACTTTAGTTTTGTCAGTAATTTTCTTCCGGGCATCTTGCATATCTAATTGTCCATCGGAAGTAATATCAATATATTTTAAAGTGGCCTTTTTTCTCAATGCTAGTTGCTGCCAAGGTATTAAATTACTGTGATGTTCCATAATGGAAATTACAATTTCATCTCCAGCTTGAATATTTACCTCACCATACGTACTTGCTATTAAATTCAAGCTATCAGTTGTCCCTTTAGTAAAGACTATTTCACGCGACTGTTCAGCATTAATAAATTTCTGAACCTTTTCTCGAGCAGCCTCAAACTCTTCTGTTGCTCTCTCACCTAGAGTATGCACGCTACGGCGAGTATTAGCATTATCGTTTTGATAATAATTGATTAAGGCATCAATCACTTGCTGCGGTTTTTGACTAGTAGCCGCATTATCTAAATATACTAAAGATTCATCATTAACTTTTTGATTGAGAATTGGAAAATCATTACGAATTTTCTGAAATTTGCTGTCCATTTTCCAACTTCCTCTCGATTGTTTGAATCAATTGTTCTCGAATTTCTTGTGATGGAATAGAAACTAAAACATCCCCTAAAAATCCTCTGATTACCATTCTTTGAGCCGTTTTCTTATCAATTCCACGACTCATCAAATAATAAAGTTGCTTTTGATCAACTTGACCAACGCTGGCAGCATGACCTGCCAAAACATCATTTTCATCAATCAATAAAATTGGATTGGCATCTCCGTGGGCTTTACTCGACATCATCAAAACACGATTCTGCTGTTCAGCATTAGCTCCTGAAGCACCATGAATAATATGACCGATTCCATTAAAAATTAATTTTGAACGGTCCATAATGACTCCACGCTGATTAATATTGCCAATTGAGTGTTTACCATAATTTGTCACACGCGTATTAACACCCTCCTGTTGACGGCCGGAAGTAATATCAACGACTTTGATTTCTGAATGTGAACCTTCGCCATACAAATCTGTATCAAAATCGGCAATCGTATTACCGGAATTCATCAAACCAATTGACCAATCGACATAAGCATTTTGATCAACATAAGCTCTGCGACTTAAATATGAAGTAACATTATCTCCCAGTTCATCGACAGCGGCATACTTAACTACACTATTAGCCTGAGCAACAATTTCTACCACACAGTTAGCAACGGCTTTTTGATCGCCAACTGTCGTCATTTTCTGGATGAATGAAAATTGTGTATTCTCTCCAGCCAGAATTAAAATATGAGAAACAAAAGGACTGTCAGAATCTTGTTGTAAATTAAGTTTAATTGGCTTTTCAAGTACGGTATTTTTAGGTACATAAAGAAATAGCCCCTGATTTAAAAAGGCTGTATGATATGCCGTTAGCTTATTCTCATTTGATTTAATTACTTTGTTCATATAATACTTTTTAATTAAATCTGGATATTTTTTAGTTGCCTCAAAAATATCCATCAAAATATAATCTTGTGAATCTTCAAATTTATTGCGAATTATTCGACTAGTTTCTGAAGTTAATTGCCATCGATGATAATCAAACCGTTGCATCTTAGGAAATTCCAACTCATCCATTAATTTCAACGCTTCAATTCTTTTTTGAATAAACCAATCAGGTTCATTATTTTCAGTAGCTAGTTGCACTAATTTATCTGGTGTCATTACGCTACCTCCTAATCTTCGTCGACCAATTTAACATCTAAACCTAGTTCGTCACGTAAACCAGCATAGCCTTCATCCTCTAACTTCAAAGCCAAATCAGCCTTACCAGTCTTCACAATCCGACCACCCATCATCACGTGAACCACATCTGGCTTAATATAATTAAGCAAACGTTGGTAGTGAGTAATAATTAACGCCCCAAAATTATCTCCACGCATAGAATTAACACCCTTGGAGACAACTTTTAGAGCATCAATATCCAAACCAGAATCAATTTCATCAAGTAGTGCAAAATTAGGTTTAATCATTAATAATTGTAAAATTTCATTTCGTTTCTTTTCACCACCAGAAAAGCCTTCATTAAGATATCTTTCAGTCATTGATTGACTCATATCTAAAATCTCTAAGTTTTTATCTAATTCTTTCAGAAAATCCATTACTGAAATTTGATTATTTTCAGAGCGACGTGCATTGATAGCAGCTCTTAAAAATTCAGCATTTGTTACACCTTGAATCTCTGCAGGGTATTGCATCGCTAAAAATAACCCCTTGCGAGCACGTTCATCCACGGGCATCTCGAGAATACTTTCCCCATTTAGCAAGATATCCCCTTGAGTAACGTGGTAGTTTTTTTGTCCCATAATTGTCTGAGACAGCGTCGATTTTCCAGTCCCATTGGGACCCATGATTGCATGAATCTCACCTGTTTTCATTTCTAAATTAACGCCTTTAAGAATCTCTTTTTTTGTCTTACGCTCTTCATCTTCAACCTCAACATGAAGATCTTTTACTTCTAATGTGGACATAATTCTCCTCCAAAACCTGACTAATAGCCCAATTATAATACAGTAAACGTAAAATTTAAGGTTGCCTGGCAAATATAACTATATCTATAAAAGTAGTATCATTATAGACGGGTATATATATACTTTTAATTTTTTTTATATAAATTAGGGGGGATTTAAATATGTTTAAAAAGGGAAATAACATATTTAATCTGCTAATCATAGTTCTATCTATTTTTATGACTAGTTCAATAAATGTGGTTAATGCTGCAGAGGGAACAGATACACCTGTTGCCTCTCAAGCGAATTCTGATGATTCTACTGGAGGTTCTGGTACAGCAGCAACTACTCCAACTACTAAAAAGGACTGGGGAAGTCAGCTGGTTACTAAAGTTCAACTACTAAATGCGGATAAAAAACCTCAATCCTCTTTTAATCTTTATGAAGATATTACTGCTTATTGGGAATTTGCTACTCCAACTGGTGGTGTCAACGAAGGCGATACCATGACATTCGATGTTCCAAAACAGCTCACAATAACTGGTGATCAAAAAAATGTTCCAGTTACCGAACTTGCTGGTGGTAACCAAATTGGTACAGCAAGTTTGAGTAAAGCAAAGCGACAAGTAACAGTCGTCTTTAACAAATACGCTGCTAACAAATCAAAAAATGATACTGTTACTGGTTCTATTTATGTTGGTACACGTTGGGATACAACTCAAGTAAGTCAAAATACTAAAGTCCCAATAGATTGGAATGTAACTGGAGAAGCAATCAATGACAATGATTCAACTACCAGCTCTACGGTCAACCCTGACCCCGGTCAGCCACTTGATCCAAAAGAACTTATTGGTAAGAATGGAACTTTCGAGGATATACATGGAAATACTATTCACTGGGTCGTTCGTGTCAATTATAAAGGTGAAAAAATTAATGATGCCATTTATAAAGACACTATTGGTCATGATCAAGCGCTTTTAAACGATGCTGAACATCCAATAACAATATACTCTGCCACACCTGATTATACTGCGGGTACTCTAACTGAAGATAAAACTGACAATAAGTTTTCCGATCTTAAAGCAACTACCGATGCTAATGGTTTCACTGTCAATTTCGGTACTTTAACTCAACCAGCAATGATTGAATATTACACAAGTATCACTGACACTGATAATAAATTATCTTCATACGCTAATACCGGTGATTTATTATCTAATAAGGATGAAATATCCAATTACACTGTTAATCAAGCCTATACAACTTTAGGAAGTGACGCTCGTACAAGTGACCAAGTCACTTCCATTATGGGACATAAATTATGGCAGGTTCTCCCAGATACTAAATTACCTGATTCTGTCACTATCAACCTAATTCAAAATGGTAACGCTGCTACACATTATGCTCAACAAACCGTTACCGCAGACAGTAATTGGTCATACGCTTTTAATAATTTACCAAAATACGACAGTAATGGTAATGCGTATAAATATACCGTTCAAGAAGTTCCCATTGACGGGTTTGTTTCTGTATCAGACTCGACCAACTATGATATAACCAATATTTCTAAATCGATACGTAAAGATATGAAAGTTAAGAAAGTTTGGGTCGACAATAATAATCCAAATAGACCCAAACAAATTTTTGTGAATTTGTACGATGACAAGCATAATAATGTATCGAGCATTGACCCAAGTATTAAACAATTAACTCTAGATGATTCTAATAACTGGTCAGGAATTTTTAAGAACGTTCCAGTCAGTCCGACTGGTCATTGGTATTACTCCGGAAGTATTGCTACAGCGGATAATAAGTCTTCTATGCCTGCCGAATATTTCGAACTTCAAAAAGACAACAGTAATGGTGCGCGTACTGATATAACTATCTATAACAAACTAGCCACATCCCTAACCGTCACTAAGGATTGGAATGATAACAACAATAAGAATCGCCCAACCGAAGTTAAAGTACAACTTTATGCCAACGATAATGGTGAGGGTGACAAACCACTTGGAGAACCAGTTACTTTAAATGAGGCTAATCACTGGAGTCATAAATTTGGTGCTGTTTTGGACGAAGACCCTACCAAACCAGCTGATCCAACTAACAAACTGCCTAAGTACGATGATAAGAACAAAGAAATTAAGTACTCTGCCAAGGAAGTTTCCGTTCCCACTGACTACAGCGAAAAAGATACTATAGATGCTGATGGCACGAACGAAACTATCACTAATACTTTGGATAATATCGATGATAAAACAACCAGTTTTAAGGCCACAAAAGTTTGGGCCGATAATGATACCGTTAAAAATCACCCTGATGTTCAAGTACAACTTTTAGCCAATGGCGTTGCCTCTGGTGCTCCAATTACCTTGAGTGACAAGACGTCTTGGTCTCACACTTGGGAAAATTTACCAGAATCTGATGATAATGGTGCCATAAAATATTCTGTAAAAGAAATTAAAGTTGCTGGATATACTTCAGCCATCACATACAATGACAGTCAAACTCAAGCAACTATTACCAACACCCCTACTACTCCAGCAGGTGACAAAACTTCTTTAAACGTCCAGAAGATTTGGAATGATAATAACAATAAAGATAATCTTCGTCCTGACAAAGTTGTTGTTCATTTGTTTGCTGACAATAAAGATACTGGCAAATCCGTTACTTTAACTGCTGACAATAGCTGGAAGGGTTCCTTTACTGACCTTGATAAAGGTCCAGCTTATACAGTCAACGAAGATTCCGTAAATAACTATTCCACTAAGATCACTAAGAACAGCGACACTGATTTTACTATTACAAATACTCACACACCTAAAACACCAGTTACTCCATCAGATGACAAAACTCATTTAAACATTAATAAAGTTTGGGCTGATAATAACAATAAAGATAATCTTCGCCCTGACAAAGTTGTTGTTCATTTATTTGCTGACAATAAAGATACTGGCAAATCTGTTATTTTAAACGCTAATAATAAATGGCGAGGTTCCTTTACTGATCTTGATAAAGATAAAATCTATACCATCTCTGAAGATTCCGTAAGCAATTATTCAACTAATATCACTAAAAATAGCGACACCGATTTTACTATTACAAATACCCAAACTTCCAAGACCCCAGTTACTCCAACCAACGACAAAACTAGTCTTCACGTTACAAAAATTTGGAATGATAATAATAACGAAGACAATATCCGTCCAAATAAAGTTATCGTTCATCTATTTAAAAATGGTGTTGCATTTGGCGATGCTATTTCCTTAAATTCTCAAAATAACTGGTCATATACTTGGAATAATCTTGATAAGAACAATAACTATACAGTTCAAGAAGATAGTGTTGCAGGCTATACAACTAGTCAAATCACCAATAGTAATAATATTGTTATTACTAACATTCATACTTCTAAGACACCCGCTAACCCTGGTAATCCTAGTAACTCTAATAACTCTGATAATCCCCCAAGTAATCCTTTCGTTCCAAGTACACCTGATACTAATTACGATAGATTGCCTCAAACTGGAGCCCAAGCAATTAACATCGCTTATACAATCATTGGATTTATTATTTTAGGTCTCACCTCAATATTTATCTTTAGAAGAAAAAATGCTTAATAGTTCACAACAAAAGAGCAGTAGTCCAAAACTGGATTACTGCCCTTTTTGTTATACATTTTAATCAAATGTATCTAATGTTCCTTGTTCACTTGATCTTGATACTCTTTTATCAAAGCCTTAGCCTCTAGCTCGATGGCTTTGTTGTGATTGATTCTGGCAAAAGCTGCGCATTCTGTCAGTAGATTTATAACAACCTTATTAGATTTATTTTGACCAATAGCTACTTTTGCTGCTGACAGTTTCAAACGTGGCAAATAGTAGGTTATATGTTGTTCAGAGCAGAGTTTGATACCTCTATTAACCAATTCTGAACTAATTTCATAATTGTGATCTTCAATATAAAACTCTGCCGTATAATAAACAATCGTCAAAATTCTCAAATAAATATTAACATTCTTCTTTTGAAAAGTTTCTTCCTTATGATAATTAATATAATCCAAGATTTTCTCAAAATAAAATTGAGCTTTTTCTTTTTGATTGTTCTTTAAATAAGCCGTTCCTAAACCAGCATAAGAAAGATACGTATAAATTGTTTGATGTTTATCATCCAAGTCATCTAAAATTTGAGAAAAATAATAGTAGGAATCAGTTATTTTTTCATCAGTTAAAACATTTACTAATCCCTTTTGATAATAAAATTGCATCTTTAATTCATCATTATTTATCTCATTGCTATTGATTTCATTCAAATTTTCTTTAACTGTAGGATAATCCTTCATCATTAGCTTACTCTCAATTCGATCTAAAACTGTCCGCATATGTGTTGTTGATGCTGTAGTATTTTTATATAGATCATCTACTGAAAGGCCTAATCGTCCACACAATTTATTAAGAATACTTAATGAAGGAATTCGACCGTTATTCTCAAACTTACTTAATGTTGATTGCGTACAAATCCCTTCGCATAACTTCACTTGAGATATCTTCAGTGCTTTTCTCCGTTCAATAAAAATATTTACATCCATTGTATTATCCTCGTTAAATTAAAACAGTTCCGGTACCAATACAATTATCTAATTTATATCATACTTTGTAAATATATATATTAACATTTATATTGAATCAAGATATATAATTTTTTTTATTATAAATTAACCCGACAAATATATAAATTTTGAGTATTTGAAAAAAAATATGACATTTTCATCAGACTGCGTTATTATATAATCCATGTTAAAAATACAACTGTTCACTAATAGTGAACACCAAGGGCGGGATTGATATGGCAAAGGACAATTTAAGTCGAAGTTTATCTTCAAGACAAATGCAAATGATTGCCTTAGGAGGAACAATTGGAGTTGGTCTCTTTATGGGATCAGCCTCAACTATTAAATGGACCGGACCTTCCGTTCTGCTAGCATATGCTTTAGCAGGTTTAATCCTTTATATGGTTATGCGTGCTCTCGGGGAAATGCTTTACGTTGATCCTTCCACAGGATCATTTGCTAAATATGCGACTGAATATCTGCATCCGGTAGTTGGTTACCTGACAGCTTGGAGCAATGTTTTTCAATACTTAGTTGTTGGTATCAGTGAAGTTATTGCCGTAGGAACTTACTTGGAATTTTGGTTCCCCACAATGCCGAAGTGGATTGCAGGTGTTGTGGTCGTTGTAACGCTGTGTGTTGCCAATTTAACTTCTGTTAAAGCTTATGGTGAGCTTGAGTTCTGGTTTGCCTTGATTAAAGTTTTAACAATTATTATGATGATTATTCTTGGTTTCTTCGTTATCTTTTTTGGAGTTGGCAATGGCGGTCACCCAGTCGGTATCAGTAATCTCTGGACTCATGGAGGTTTCTTCACTGGTGGATTAAAGGGCTTTATCTTTGCTCTATCTATCGTTGTAGCATCCTATCAAGGTATTGAAGTTATCGGTATCACTGCTGGTGAAGCCGAGAATCCTCAAGAAAATATGGTGAAAGCTATTCGTTCTATTGTTGGACGTATTTTAATTTTTTACATTGGTGCTATTTTTGTTATCGTTTCTATTTATCCATGGGACAAATTAGGAACAATTGGCTCTCCTTTTGTAGAAACCTTTGCTAAAGTTGGTATAACTTTTGCGGCTGAAATTATTAATTTCGTTATGTTAACTGCCGCCATGTCTGGTTGCAATTCTGGTATCTTTAGTTCTAGTCGTATGTTATACACACTAGGTCTAGAAAAGCACCTTCCTAAATCTTTCGTTAAATTATCTAGACATAATGTTCCTTATATCCCTGTTTTAGCAATTTCGACAGGTATCTTACTAGGCTTAATTTTGAATTATTCATTACCAGTCTTTTTCCACACATCAAACAATATTTTCGTTATTGTTTATAGTTCTAGTGTTTTACCTGGAATGGTGCCATGGTTCGTTATCCTTTTGAGTGAACTACGATTTAGAAAGATCAACAAAGATAAGATGAAAAATCATCCTTTCAAAATGCCACTCTTCCCAATTAGTAACTACTTGGCTATTATTTCTTTACTAATTATTTTAGTATTTATGTTCATGAACCCTGAAACTACCGTTTCCTTACTAGTTGGCGTTGTCTTCTTAGTTATTATGACATTAATTTATTTCTTTAAAGAACACCGCTCTAACCGTAAAACTGCCGTTAAAAAATAATTGCAACTAAAAAAAATCGTAAATTCAAACTTAGGGCTCTTACTCAAGTTTGGTTGTAGTGTGAGTATGTTTAAACTTCCGTCCTCCACAAAAAGTGGGAATGCTGTTGGAACTATGGTCTCATAGCTGAACGCATTCCCACTTTTTGCTCCAGACTGACTCCTACTTTGTTCAATTAGTATTATAAAATTCAAATAGCAGATAAAAACTGCCACCATTAGGTATTCCAGACATACATCTATGCTTGGATTTCTTAGTAGTGGCAGTTTTTTTTATTTACTATTTTGTTCAATAATGTTAGGACCATGGATTTAATCGGTAGTAAAAAATCTGTGGGCCCTCAGTGGTGATTATTCTACTTAGCTCTAAGTCGCGTCCACCACGTTCCAATGGCCCACAGATTTTTTGTGGACGATTGCATATTTCAACCACACCAGCTTAGTGGATTTATGGTCTTTTCATTTCACCTATATAAATTCAGAAACATCTTTAACGTTATAACGAACCGATTTAGTGTAAGTTTTCTCAGGTTTACCTATTGCCACAGCTGTAATCGGAATGTATCTCTCACTATCTAGTCCTAATGTTGAAGCAACTTTATCAAAATAATAACCAGACATTGGGTTAGCTTCATAGCCATGAGCCCGAGCAGTCAAAAGCAACTGCATTGCAGCCATGCTGCCGTCAATAGTAGCATCTTTTTCAAGAAAGCTTCTATCAGCATGCTCATACAATGGCAAGAATGTCTTAAAGACTTTATCCCGTTCTTCAGGACTGATTTGACCATTTTCACAAGCCTTATTCCAAACATCGCGATACTTATAATGTGACTGCGTATCCCCCAAAACAAAAATAATGGCTGAAGCACTATCTACTTGAGGATAATTAAAGGGCATGACTACTGAATGAGCTTTTTGTTTGCCTTCAGCATCATCACAGACTACAAAATGCCATGATTGCAAGTTGCAAGCTGAGGGTGCCGTAATTGCCTCTTCTAACATCTCTGACAATTCTTCACGAGAGATTTTTACGTCTTTTTTGAAGTTACGATATGAGTGTCGATTCAACATAATATCTTTAAAATCGTTATTTACCATATTCTTAGTTTCATCCATAAAAAAACATCTCCAAATAAAGCTCGATTTGATTAACATCGAATTAACTTTAACACGGAGATGTTTCTATGTAAATGTTTTCACAAACTATTATATTTATTTTTTAAAGATTGCTAATCCACCGGCAGGATTATTCCAATCAGGTTCTTGAGCTGTTACAACCAACTTTTCGTTCGTAAAAGCTGTTAATCCTAATTGACTCATTTCACGACCATAACCTGAACCTTTAACGCCACCAAATGGCAATTCAGGTAGTGAGACCAAGAATGAATTAACAAAAACCATACCAGTTTCAATCTTCTCAGCAATAGTTTTACCATGTTGAGGATCAGCTGAAACAACAATGCCTCCTAGACCCAATTCAGAATCATTAGCCAAGTCAATTGCTGCTTGGTCTGAATCGACTTTAAATACTTGAGCTACTGGTCCAAACATTTCATTATAAAATTCAGGATTATCAGAAGTTATATCTGTCAAAATGGTTGGTTGAATAAACTGACCTGGCAAATTGATTGGCTGATTGCCGTAATAAACCTTAGCGCCACCAGCAACTGCCTTATCAATTTGACCTTGAAGCTTCTCTTTAGCTCGCTTGGAGTTCATTGGAGCAATTGTTGTCTTAGGGTCCATTGGATCTCCTGGCACTAACTTTTCAAAATTAGCTTTTAATTTCTTCAAAAATTCATCGTATAAATTATCCGCAACAATAAATCTTTTTGCAGAGGTGCAGACCTGTCCAGCGTTATAAATTCTTACTCGCCATGCCAAATCAACCGCCTTATCAACATCAGCGTCCGATAAAACTACAAAGGCGTCGGAACCACCTAGTTCCATTGAATTCTTCTTCAAGTTTCTTCCAGCCGTCTCAGCAACAGATTGACCGCCACGTTTAGAACCAGTCAAAGCAACTCCTTGAACTCTAGGATCGACAATAATCTCACTAACTTGATCATAACTAGCAAATAGATTGGTCAAGCTTCCTTCTGGGGCACCTGCTTCTTGAACAATTTTTTCGAAAGCTGCTGCTGAACCGGGTGTATTAGAAGCATGTTTTAAAATCATTGGATTTCCAACCATAAAGTTTGGCGCAAAGACACGCATAATTTGATAATAAGGGAAATTCCAAGGCTCAACCATCATCAAAACACCAGTAGCTTGATGGAGAATTTCGGCATCACCTGTATTACGACTAGTTATTGGAGTTGGTTTTAATAACTCAGGCCCATTATCAGCATAATAGTCAGCGATAATTGCACAAAGTTCAACTTCTCCTTTAGCCTCAGATAAAAGCTTTCCCATATCTATAGTAGCGATCTTAGCTAATTCATCAGCATTTTTCCTCAATAATTCAGCTATTTTGTGTAAGGTTGCAGCACGACTTATAACGGGTTCATCACGCCACTTTTTATATAATTCATTTCCAGTTTTCAATGCATGCTCTATTTGTTCTGAAGTAGCATCTGGATATGATTTAACAAGTTCATTTGTATATGGATTGATTGTTTTATAGGCCATTTCGAAATTCCTCCAATTATGTAAAGGCTTTATCTACAAAACTCATTGTAAAAAGATGCTTCAATAATTTCAACAATTTAAACTCGACCATTTTTTCTATTGGGTCGTACCTATTTTGAAAATAGTAAAAATAATAGGTCTCTTTTCAGTTTTTTTCAAAAAAGAGTACCATAGTGAATATATATTATATAAAGGGTGTATTTTTATGGGTGTTTTCTTCTCTAGTATTCAAGGAATTTTGATTATCATTGGTTTAATTGCCGTGGGTTATGGTTTAAGTTATTTAGGTTGGTTTTCTGAAAAATCAACTCAATTGATTGCTAAATTGGTTACTCAAGTGGCATTACCAACTTATATGATTTCAACTATTACCAAAGATTTTACTGCCGAAAAATTAGTAAAATTATTACCAGATTTAGGTATTCCTGTTCTTTCAATGACTATTCTTATTTTTGTTTCGATTATTCTCATTAAAGTACTCAAAATTGATCCTAAACATAAGGGACTATTCTCTTCTATGTTTTTCAATTCCAATACCGTTTTCGTGGGATTACCAGTTAATATGGCTTTGTTTGGTGAAAAAAGTTTGCCTTACGTTTTAGTTTATTACATGGCTAACACCACATTCTTTTGGACATTAGGAACTTATCTGATTCAAATGGATGGCGAAATCAAAGGACATTTCAAATTGAAAACAACTTTGAAAAAAGTCTTTTCTCCACCACTAATGGGTTTTATCATTGGTTTAATCCTAGTTATGTTTCATATCCATCTGCCAAACTTCTTAATGTCTGACTTTCAATATTTAGGAAATTTGACCATTCCACTTTCGATGATTTTTATCGGTATTTCCATCTATAACGCCGGTCTTAAAAACATCTCCTTCCATAAAGATAATTTGGCTATTCTCTTTGGAAGATTTCTCTGTGCTCCATTACTCATGGCTGCCTTATTCCTCTTTATTCCAGCTACTCCATTAATGAGACAAGTCTTCATTGTGCAAGCAGCTATGCCCGTTATGACTAACGCTCCTGTTGTGGCTCGCTTATACAATGCCGATTCTGATTATGCCGCAATTATGGTAACTGAAACTACCTTGTTAAGTTTGATCGTCGTTCCTATCATCATGGTTTTAATCAAATAATTATTTTATTGCCATCTTCCACTGCGCTCCAGATTAAGGTGCATCTGTTGGAGCTATTAGATTTAAACTTGCATATTAGTTTTAATATAGGCTTCTACGCGAAAAGAGCTAATGACTATAATATAAAAAGTCATTAGCCTTTTTCGTATCTAATTATTTAAAATGAAAAATAATACAACAGTTTTTGTGGAAGGCGGAATTTTTTAAATAATATAAGACTAATCACTGTTTTAAAAGATTAACTTTATTATAATATGATTAAAGAAATTATCCTTTAAACAGTCAGGAAGTGTCACTATGCCTTCATTTTTCAGAAAGAAAGATATCGTTAACGATTTACTAAATGAAAAAACCACTTTGCAGAGAACTCTTTCTGCCAAGGATCTAGTCATTATGGGCGTTGGCGTTATTGTCGGCTCTGGTATCTTTATTACTCCGGGAATTATTGCTGCCAATTATGCTGGACCGGGTGTTATTCTAACTTATCTTTTAGCTGCGGTTGTCTGTATCGGTGCGGCCTTTTGTTATTCTGAATTTTCTTCAACGATACCACTAGCAGGTAGTGCCTATACCTATTCTTATTCCGTCTATGGTGAAATAATTGCTTGGATCGTTGGCTGGTCGCTAATATCAGAATATCTTTTTGCGGCCTCATCTACGGCTGTCAGTTGGTCGGCTTACTTTAGAAATCTGCTTGCAGGATTTGGTATTTATCTTCCCAAAGAACTTCAATCGGCAGCTGGTACTGCTGGCAATTCCGGCGGTAGATTTGATATTGTTGCTTTTGTGATCGTCTTTATCGCTACCGTTTTATTGCTACAAGGCATGACTGAGTCAATGAAAGTAAATACCATCATGGTTTATGTTAAAATATTTGTTATTCTTTTGTTCGTTGCCGTAACTATTTTTTATGTTAAACCAAAAAACTATAATCCCTTTTTACCTTTTGGTGTCGGTGGAATTGGTCGTGGTGCTGCCGTGGCATTCTATGCTTTTCTGGGATTTGACGTGGTTTCTTCAGCCAGCGAAGAGGTAAGAAATCCTAAAAGAAATATGCCAATTGGTATTATTGCCTCCTTATTGATCGTTGCTGTTCTCTACAGTTTAGTTTCCTTAGTTTTAGTTGGTGCTGTTAATTACAAAAAACTAAATGTTGCCGATCCAGTTTCCCATGCTTTGAATTTGTTGAACTTAAATTGGATTTCTGGAATTGTTTCCTTAGGTGCCATTATGGGCATGACGACTGTTCTGTTAGTCGTCATTTATGGTGGAACTCGTTTAATTTTTTCATTTAGTCGTGACGGCCTTTTGCCACATCAATTCAAGAAACTCAGCTCTAAAGGTGTCCCTATTCGGAGCACAATTTTAGTTGGTCTAATAGCTGCTAGTTGTGCAGCTGTCATTCCCATTGAAAAAATCACTGAACTGGTTAACATCGGAACCCTCTTAGCCTTTTCTGTCACTTCAATCGGCGTTATCTTTTTACGTCATGGTAAAAATACCCGTGATCTTACGCCGGCCTTTAGAGTTCCCCTATATCCAATTCTGCCATTAATATCTTTTGTAGCTTGTATCTACTTAATGACCCAATTACAAAATTTCACTTGGATAATGTATGCTATCTGGACCGCTATAGGATTAGTAATCTACTTTAGTTATGGATATCGGCATAGCAAAGAAAATCATTAAAAAAAACTGTAACAAAACTGTTTTATCAATAAAAATTTGCAGCAAAAAGTGCAATATTCATAATACGAATATTGCACTTTTTTATTTTAGAAATAAATCTATTTAACTGAGTAATTAGGAGCTTCTTTAGTAATTGTAACATCATGCGGATGTGATTCTCTCAAACCAGCATTAGAAATTTGAACAAATTGAGCATCTTGAAGTTCTTTCAAATCATGGGCACCAACATATCCCATTCCTGAACGTAAACCACCAAGCAATTGATAAATTACGTCGCCAACAGCACCTTTAGCAGCAACACGTCCTTCAATACCTTCGGGAACTAACTTATTAGCTTCATTAACACCACTTTGGAAGTAACGATCAGATGAACCATGAGACATGGCAGCTAAGCTTCCCATTCCACGATATGTCTTAAAGCGACGGCCTTGATAAATTTCAAATTGACCAGGGGCTTCATCAGTTCCGGCTAACATTGAGCCTAGCATAACGGCGTTACCACCACCAGCTAAAGCTTTCACAATGTCACCAGAGTATTTAATACCACCATCGGCAATGATAGTTTTTCCATATTCATGAGCTACACTGGCAGCATCATAAACAGCTGTCAATTGTGGAACACCCACGCCGGCAACGATTCTAGTTGTACAAATTGAACCAGGTCCAATACCAACTTTAACAACATCAACACCAGCATCGTATAAAGCTTTAGTTCCTTCAGCAGTAGCAACATTACCAGCAATTAAAGTTGCTTCAGGGAATTGTTCTCTAATCTGAGAAATCTTTCTCAAAACTCCTGCAGAGTGTCCATGAGCTGTATCAATGATAATTGCATCTGCACCAGCTTTTAATAGTGCTTCAGCGCGTTCAAAAGTATCACTTGTTACACCAACAGCTGCTGCAACTAACAAACGGCCATACTTGTCTTTTGCGGCATTGGGAAATTCTTTAACTTTTTCAATATCCTTGATAGTTACCAAACCGCCTAAACGACCATTCTTATCAATCAAAGGCAATTTTTCAATTTTATGATCTTGGAGAATAGCTTCGGCTTCTTTAAGGGATGTACCAACTGGAGCAGTAATCAAATCTTCGCTAGTCATTACTTGACCAATTTTTACTGAATAATCAGTAATGAAACGAAGGTCACGATTAGTAATGATTCCAACTAATTTTAAATCAGTTGTATTGGTTACAATCGGAACGCCACTGATGCGATACGTACCCATTAATTTTTCAGCTTCACTGACCTTATCGTCAGCTGTTAAATAAATTGGATCAATAATAACGCCATTTTCTGAACGCTTAACTTTTGATACCTCATCAGCTTGTTGTTCAATGCTCATATTCTTGTGAATAACACCCAATCCACCTTGACGAGCCATGGCAATAGCCATCGGTGCTTCAGTAACTGTATCCATACTTGCACTCAAAATTGGAGTGTTTAATTTAATATTTTTAGCCAATTGAACTGATAAATCTACTTCATTTGGTAAAACGTGACTCTCTGCTGGTATTAATAAAACATCATCAAATGTGAATCCCTTTTTATCAAATTTTGTATCCCATGCCGACATGATATTCCTCCTAAATGTTTTCTTTACCTATTAGTGGGTAAAATTTATAAACATGGTATCTAATTTTTCCGTAATAGTCAATCAAAGTTTGTGAAATAAAAAAATCCTACCACCAGCGTGACAGGATTATCAATACATCTTTATAGCTATAACTTTATAATTCCATAAATTTTCTTTTTTTAAATAAAAATCGAAGCTTTTCTTTTTTAGGCATAACTTGTACCTAATCACATTATTTTTTTTAGAAATATTTTCATCAACCCGATAGAGTTCTTGATTACTATTATTTATTAAATAATTAGCTGTTTCATTATCAACTGCTATTTTAAATATGCGTTCTTTATTTCTTAATACTTTCCTACATTCCAGTACCATTCTTTTGCGAATAAAGTCATTAACAAATAAAACCGCAATTATACCAGTTATTAATATTAATAGTATTCCTCCATACAATTCCGTAAAAACTACATTTGATAGATTCATAATAACCAACACTTTTATAATTTTATTTAAAAAAATCATATCATCATAATATTATTATTATCAAATAAGACGCTTATTAATTTATAATTTGGTGGATTGCTATCTTCATGGTAAGATTTCTCTACAGACGTTTTAGGGGGAATTTATATTATGAAGAAATTGGTTCGGGATAAAATACCCGACGTACTTTCAAATGATGCTGAATTTGAAGTCCTTTCAAACGAAGATTATCGCTCATCACTTCGCGAAAAAATTACTGAAGAAGCTCAGGAAGTTAAAACTGCCAAAACTCGTGCTAATTTAGTTGAAGAACTGGGTGATTTGGAGGAAGTTATCAGAGCTATTCTTGCTGATGCTTCAATTACTTACGAAGAAATGGACAGCCTCCGCCAAGCTAAAATTCATCAAAAAGGCAAATTTGCTCAAAAATTTGTAATGTTGAAACCTGATGAAGAATCGTAATATAATTATGATTCTTCTTTTTTGTTTGAAAATTCAATTTGTACAACAATTCAAAACGGTTTAATATGGTACTTATACTTTTAATAGAAGGAAGATTATAATGCAAATTTTAACTTTATTTTTAGTTGCATTGGTGGCTTTGGAACACATTGGTATCGCTGGATTAGAAATGTTTGCTAAACCAGATGCCCAAGCCAATGCCTTTGACATGCCCGTTAATTTTGTAAAAACTAAAGAGGCTCAAACAGCCTTAGCAAATCAAGGTATCTATAACGGTATGCTTGGTATATTAATTTTGATGATGATCTTATTTTTTACTGGCAACACTTTAAAATTGATTCTAATTATGATGATGATCTACATTATCATCGTAGCAATTTATGGTGCCGTTACTGCGACCAAAAAGATCCTTTATCTACAGGGATTACCTGCTTTTATTGCTTTGATATTCGTGATTGCTTTTTATCATTAATTCAAAAGCTTCTATAATATAAGTAATTTTATAAGAATGGATAACAAAATGAAAAAAGATTCATTACTCAAAAGTTCCCTTTGGATTTCTTTAAGCGGAATTCTGTCACGTATTTTATCAGTCGTCTATATTATTCCTTGGAATATTTGGATTGGACCATTAGCTGTTGGAGCCGCTAATGCCTTATATGGTAAAGTCTATAACATCTACAATCTCTTTTTGATTATTGCTACGGCGGGGATTCCATCAGCTATTTCTAAAGAAGTCGCTGCCCATAATGCTTTGGGACGATATGATCAAAGCGAGAAGCTCTTTAAAAAATATACTTTCTACATGTCTTTAGTTGGATTAGTCTGTGCCGGAATTATGTTCTTTGGAGCAAAGTATGTAGCGATTGTTTTAGCCGCTGGCGATATGCGAGTGGTAACTCCAATTAAATATTTGAGTGTAGCTATGTTAGTCATTCCAGCTCTTGGTATTTTACGTGGCTACATTCAAGGTTATGCTTTCATTTCATATTCAGCCTTTTCTCAAGTTATTGAACAGATTGCTCGAGTAGCTTATATGCTTTATGCCACTTATACAATCATGATTCTTCAAAAGGGCAATTACATGACTGCAGTTAATCAGTCTACTCTAGCCTCATTTATCGGTGCCACTTTAGCTTATCTATTCTTGATTTGGATTAGAATAAAAGTCAGACGTTCTGTTACTATCGAAGATGTCAAAACTACAAAGGATCTTCCAGAAAACGGTCCAGAAATTAGTTTTTCATCAATGTTGCGTTCGGCCATTCCATTCTTATTAGTCGACACTATCATGACGGTGCTCCAATTATTCGATCAGACAACTTTTACTTGGATTTATGAATTGATTCTCCATGCCAGTCAAAGAACTATTGATGACTTATATGCTATGTTTGGTTTCCAAGCTAACAAATTAATTATGGTCTTAGTCTCACTAGCTATCTCCGTCTCGGCCTCAGTTATTCCCGCCTTATCGGCTATGGTCAGTCGAAAAATAGAAAATTCTCAAATTCAAAAATTGATGCGTAATATTGTTCAATTCACTGTTTTCATAATCTTACCTGCCACTTTCGGTATGATGGCGATTAGTCGTCAATTATGGACAGTGTTTGTTTTCTATAATCAAAGTGCCCTAGGTTCCAAAGTATTGATTGTTTCCTGTTTTGAAGCCTTCTTCTATTGTGCCTTCATGATTTTGGAAAACATTTTACAGGTTACCCATCATGTGAAGAAATCAATGCTCTACCTTGTTATTGCCTACTTAATCAAGATTGTTCTACAATTGCCATTAACTTTGGCTTTAGGTGTTTACGGACCTCTAACGGCCTCAACTATAGCTTTCTTAGTCATGAGCTACTTCGCCTTTAGACTAATTAATCAGCAATTCCATATTGTTGACAAAGAACTAGGCAAGCGTTTATTAAAGATCCTTTTAGATGGTATTGTTATGCTAATCGTCGTTTCCATAGCTGACTTTCTGGTCGTCAAGGTTATCTCCGACGCTACAAAGATTGGTGCTATGATTGTTATCATTATCTGTGGTTTGATCGGTGTAGCCGTCTACGGATTTATGAGCTACAAAGATGGCTCTCTAAAGATTTTGAAAGAAATTCGTGACACAAAAATTTACTAATAGAAACTTTTCGTTAACTAAAAAATCCATAATGACTTTTAAACCAAGTCACTATGGATTTTTTCTATCTCCAAATTATTCAATCGTAGTATTTTTAACCATCTGGGAATTATCTTTTTTCAAAGCGAACACCGCTATAACGGAGAAAATAATAACTATTATACCTAAATATAAAATCGACGAAAGCCGCGCTTCAAAGTTAGTATCCAAGTACTTAAATACTGCCACAATCATAATGGGCAATTTAAAAGAATGAGCCAGCCACATTGCGGCAATAAGTATTGGAGCATTTACCAGACCAGTTCCCGTAATACAAATTGCCATCTTAAAATCCCCAATAATACACTCATATGATTATATTATTCACTACTTCCTGTGATCACAAAAGTATTTATTTTAGATATCAATCACCTGTGTTACGATTTTTGTAATATTTTGCATTATAATGACAATATTGGAGATGTTTTATATGTCATATGATAGAAGATTCATGAAAATTGCTGCTGATGAAGCAGAAAAGAATGTTGGTACTCAAGTAGGAGGACCTTTTGGTACTGTGATCGTAAAAGACGGTCAAATTATTGCTCAAGGCAGAAATCATGTCCTGGCAAATGATGATCCTACCGCCCACGGAGAAATATTTACGATTAGAAAAGCCTGTCAAAAATTAGGGACACATGATTTATCAGGCTGTGAACTCTACACTAATGCCTATCCTTGCCCAATGTGTTTAGGAGCAATCATTTGGTCCAATATTAAAACTTGTTATTACGGCAATACTGCTAAAGATGCTAAAGAAATCGGTTTTAGAGATGACTTTATTTACAATTACCTCAATGAAGGTTTACAGAATAAAAAAGTCCTCAATTTAGAACAGCATGATCGAGACATGACAATTAAGGCATTTGAAGGCTTTAAAGACGATTCATTACATACAATTTATTAAATCAAAATTAATTTAACTTCATTTGACGAGAAAAACAAAAAATAGTATTGTGTAAATCATTGAAAACGATTACTTGAAAATGAGGAGAGATTATTTTGTTAGTTGGAAGTATTGAAGCAGGCGGAACTAAATTTGTTTGTGCTGTAGGCGATGAAGATTATCGGATCAAAGATAGCATTCATTTCCCTACAACTACACCAGAGGAAACTCTACAAAAAGCAATTGATTACTTTAAAAAATTCGATATTGAAGCCTTAGGTATCGCATCTTTTGGACCAATCGAACAACGAAAAAATTCACCTAAGTATGGTTATATAACGAACACTCCTAAACCTGGTTGGAAAGACACAAATTTCATTGGCATAATGAAAAAGGAATTTGATATACCAATGTTTTGGACAACTGATGTTAATGGTTCTGCTTACGGAGAATACGTTATGTCAACGTTATCTAATGAAAAAATTGATTCACTAGTTTACTACACAATTGGAACAGGTGTGGGTGCCGGTGCAATTTCTAATGGAAAATTTATCGGTGACCTTGGTCATCCTGAAATGGGACATACTTTCCTAAAACGTCACCCAGATGACCTTGATTTTAAAGGTATCTGTCCATTCCACGGTGATTGTTTAGAAGGATTAGTTGCCGGTCCAACTTTTGATGCTCGCCTTGGCAAACCTGGCAAAGACGTTCCATTGACAGACCACGTTTGGGATATTATGGCTTATTACTTGGCACAAGCAGCTATTCAAGTTACTATGATTTTACGCCCAGATAAAATTGTCTTCGGTGGCGGCGTTGTGAGCGAACCATTCTTAGTTAAAGTTCGTGCTCAATTTAAGGATTTGCTCAACGACTATATCAACGTACCTGAATTGAATAAATACATTACCATGCCTGAAATTAAGAACAACGGTTCAGCCACTCTAGGCGATTTTGCCTTGGCTATTCGTGAATTACAAGACTAAATAAGATATAGTTTTACTTAACGGAAACATTGAACAAGTTTGCATTTGCAATGTAGAGATTTTATCTCTATATACTAAATGAAAATTTTAAATTAAAAAAACTGTCACTATTAGGTATTCCAGGCATACATTTATGCTTGAATTTCTTAACAGTGGCAGTTTTTATCTGCTATTTAAATTTTATAATAGTTAGTGAACAAAGTAGGATTCAGTCTGGAGCAAAAAGTGGGAATGCATTCAGCTATGAAATCATTGTTACCAGCTTTGCCGGTTACAATGAGGCCGAGTTTGGAAATCCATTATTTTGCACGAAGTGTAAAATAATTACTTTCGAACCGGCCCATAGCGTTCCAACAGCATTCCCACTTTTTGTGGAGGACGGGAATTTAAATATACTTATGCCATAACCAAACTTGAGAAAGAGCCATAATATAAAAAATGAAATCGACTTAACCTCATTCTAAACAAGAACTTTAAGATATCAGGTTTATTACTAGCTTTTCAATTACTTTTACTCGCAAATATGATAAGTTGGAATTATTAACTCCAATTCTGAGGTATTGCCATGAAACTTCGTCATAAAATTTTCTTTATCACTATCGGTCTCCTGATACTTGCTGGGTTATTTGCGGCCATTTGGCTTAACTATCGAGATATTGTCGAGAACTTCTTCAAATATGCTTTTGATCGGCAAACCCTAATTAATCTCTTGAGACATCAAGGTAAACATAGGCTGTACGATAAATAGAGTTGATAG
>NZ_AZDB01000012.1 GCF_001434585.1 Companilactobacillus crustorum JCM 15951 | reverse complement strand
TTCGGATTAAATTTGCAATCTACCAATTTCATTTATTTTTATATCTAATAACCCATTTATATTATAAAACTATTAATATTTAGTTCCAATTATTAATAACTTTTATTTCCATAAATAACATGAACTTATAAAAAAAGACCAGACAGAATGACTGATCTTTTTGCTTTTTAAAATAATTGTAAAACTGCAATGACCACAATCGGTACCAACAGCGATGGCAACATATTCAAAACTTTAATCTTCTTGATATTCAACAATCCTAAACCAGAGGCAAAAATCAAAATCCCCCAACAATAGTTAACTCGGTAATCATATTAGTATTAATTGAATTCTGCAGCAACATAGCTATCAAATAGATACTGCCTTGCCAACATAAAACTGCCACAGCAGCTAAGGCCATCCCTATTCCAAAAGTTGATGCCAATACAATAGAAGTAATTCCATCTAACATCCCATTAGTAAACAAGAATGTGTAGTCCTTATTCAAGGCCGCTTGAATTGGTCCCAATATCGACAATGATCCGATACAGTATAACAACACAGCCGTTGCCAATCCTTCAGCTAAATTATTGCCATCGGCCTTAGGCTTAGAAAATTTATTAACTAAGTTATCAAAATGTTTCTCTAAATCTAACCATTGTCCCAATAATCCTCCGACAGCCAAACTGACGATAAACAGTACTGGATAATGACTCTTTGGCATATGTTGCACTACAGCATTGATTCCAACCATCATGGCAACCATTCCTAGAGCCTGCATTAGGATCTCATTATACGCAGGTTTAATTCCCTTTTTAAAATAACTCCCGACTGTACTTCCTACCAAAATCATACAGACGTTAAAGATTGTCCCTATCATAAGATTCCCCCTAATTAATAAAGATGTTAATTTTAAATTATAAACTCTCTAGTGACTAGAGGGTCAATATTATTTTATTAATCTGCTATAGGAATTCTTATTTCAGTGACATATTTAGATAAATCATCCGTAATACCGTAATCAATCAACGTTGTTTCCACCGCATCTCCAACGACTTGATAATGATGGTCTGAACAATAATCAATCAATTTTTGATACTGCACTGGAGCAGTATCATGAGTTCCATGAAATCTAATTCTTAAATACCTGCCTGCTTGTAAATACTCGTTTGTTTGATTATTATCGCCCGGTTCTAAAATTAATAATAAACTGGTATATTCATCAAACTTATAATTCTGTAACCTTTTTTGAGAAATAGTTAAGGCGACTTTACCTAAGAATATATTCTTATTCACATCATATCGTTGACGCAAGATAGAAATTGGAAATTCAATATCTTCATTTGACCGATAGTTTTCCCTCAAAGAAATAATCGGTATAGCTGGTAATTTTATAATCTCGATTTTTTCCAAAGAACTGTGCATAGCATCCTCTACTTGAGTCAATCGAGCATCGATTATTTGTTCAATATTTTCTAAAATTGTAATTTGTTTTTTAACTTGTGACTTTTGTTCTCGCAGCATTGCCTCCAATTTAGAGGTATCACGAGCCTCGAAAAAATCACGAATTGCATCAAGTGGTAGATCAAGTGTCCTTAAATAAGTGATGACATTCAATCTTTCAAACTGTTCTGTTGTGTAATAACGATAATGTGTCTGTGGGTCAACTCTAGCCGGTTTTAAAAGACCAACTTCATCGTAATAACGCAGCGTTGGAACCTTGGTATTAAACAATTTTGCTAACTGTCCGATAGTAAATAATTGATCCATAAAGTTCATTTCCTTCTCATAATAGTTTTTATTCAATCTCAGAAAAAAATACCTTAATTATTGAGTACCAAATGATATTCAATACCGTTAAAACTCGCCAGTCTGGCATTAGTTTTTCTTTTCCCATTTTTGACTAATGAATTTAAACCGCATTGAGGACATCTGTACAGTTTATAAGTTAAATCAGCCCTTACGATTTTTATATGTTTTATAACGCCACGATTTTTAATCGTAGCGTCCTTAACTGAAATGTTTCTCATGTTATTGTCTTTTATATCAAGTGCACATAGTATAGAATTGTCTTGGGACATTATTGGTTTCCTCCATGTTTGATTGGGTTTGGTCGCTTAAATCTTAACATGAGAACAGTAATGTTCTTTTTTTATTTTCTAAAGACAAAAAAACTGGTATTGATTATTCATCAATACCAAAAAGTATAGAACCAAACATAAAAATGCTAGTAGGCCTTAATTCCTACTAGCATTTTTATACTTTCTTTATTTAATTTTCCTGTTTAACAATCTCCGCACCAATTTCAGCTTCTGAACAAATAAGTGCAATTATATATTCAATCGTTTCACTATCATCCCAGTCAACTGATAAGTCTAAATTGACCTCTCGACCGTCTTTTAATTTCAAGTTCAAATAATAAGGTGTTGGCAAATGGAACATAATCTTCTTAGGAGCATAAAATGATCCCCCTAGTATATTAGCTGGAGCATTCATATTTTTGCCTACAACCACTGTTAACGCCTTAATATCGGAATACTTGATCTTTACTTCATCTTCAATAAAAGGAATCAAAACCGTTTGAAATCTCACTGCAAAATTTTGATAATTGCGAGCTTTAATTTCCTTATCGTTAATTTCCCAATGACCGTAAAAATCGGACATGCTTTGAGCAAAAAGCAATGCACTTACTACTAACCCAGTAACCCCTAAAATAACTGCCAACAGGGCAGCATGCGTAAATATCAATGTTATTAACCCAACAATTATTCCAACTGCCAAACTGATTGCCATTGGTACATAATTTATTTTTCGACCAAATCCTATACTTTCCATTCTGACTCTCTCTTCTATTTATCTGCTAATCAATAATTCTATACTTTTAGGCGACAGATAGGAAACAAAAAAAACGCAGAACAAAATTTGTTCTGCGTTCAATATTCTTATTTAGGTAAATTACATCATACCGCCCATACCACCGGCAGCTGGGTTAGCAGCTGGTGCAGCAGGAGCATTTTCATCAGGTTTGTCAGCAACAACAGCTTCTGTTGTCAACAATAGTGAGGCAACACTAGCAGCATTTTGCAAAGCTGAACGTGTTACTTTAGTTGGGTCGATAATTCCGGCGTCAACCATGTTTTCCCACTTGTCAGTTGCAGCATTATAACCAATTTCGTTCTTTTCATTCTTGATGTGTTCAACAATGACTGAACCTTCCATACCAGCATTTTCAGCAATTTGACGTAGTGGTTCTTCAAGAGCACGTGCAACGATATTGATACCTGTTTGGACGTCTCCTTCTTCTTTAAGAGCAGTAACTTTGCCAAGTACATTCATCAAGGCTGTACCACCACCAGCAACGTAGCCTTCTTCAACGGCAGCACGTGTGGCATTTAGAGCATCTTCAATTCTGTACTTACGTTCCTTTAATTCTGTTTCAGTAGCAGCACCAACTTTAACAACAGCAACACCACCAGCTAATTTGGCTAAACGTTCTTGTAGCTTTTCTTTGTCAAAGTCTGATGTTGATTCAGCAATTTGTTTCTTAAGCAAATCAACACGTTCGCTGATAGCAGCCTTGTCGCCAGAACCTTCAACGATTGTTGTATTGTCCTTTGTAACAGTAACCTTACCAGCTTGACCTAATTGATCCATTGTTGTGTCTTTTAGTTCAAGTCCAAGATCTGAAGTAATAACTGTACCACCAGTTAATGTAGCAATATCTTCAAGTTGAGCCTTACGACGATCACCAAAGCCAGGAGCTTTAACAGCAACAACATTGAATGTACCACGAATCTTATTCAATACAAGTGTTGGTAGAGCTTCACCATCAATATCATCAGCAATGATCAATAGTGACTTGCCTTGTTGAACAATCTTTTGTAGCAATGGCAAGATATCTTGGATATTTGAAATCTTCTTGTCTGTGATCAAAATGTAAGGATTATCAAGGTCAGCTTCCATCTTGTCATTATCTGTAACCATGTATTGTGAAATGTAGCCACGATCAAATTGCATACCTTCAACAACATCAAGTGTTGTATCGATACCCTTTGATTCTTCAATTGTGATAACACCGTCGTTACCAACTTTTTCCATGGCGTCAGCAATTAATTTACCAGTTTCGTCACTAGCTGATGAAACTGAAGCTACTTGAGCAATATCATTCTTGCCAGAAACTTTATGTGAAATATTGTGAAGTTCGTCAACAGCAGCCTTTGTAGCCTTTTCAATACCAGTTCTGATACCAACAGGGTTAGCACCGGCTGTAACGTTCTTCATACCTTCCTTAACAATTGCTTGTGTCAAAACAGTAGCTGTAGTAGTACCGTCACCAGCAATGTCATTTGTCTTTGAAGCTACTTCAGAAACAAGTTTAGCACCCATATTTTCGAAGTGATCTTCTAGTTCAATACTCTTAGCAATAGTAACACCATCATTTGTAATCTCTGGTGAACCATAGCTCTTTTCAAGAACAACGTTTCTACCCTTAGGTCCGATAGTTGTCTTAACTGTATCAGCTAGTTTGTTAACACCGTCCATCATCTTTGAACGTGCATCTTCTGAAAATTTAATTTCTTTAGCCATTAATTTTCACACTCCATTAATTTAATATTTGTAATTCTATTTTTTTAAATTTTAATTAGTCAACGATTGCCATGATATCTTTTTCATGAAGGATTAAATATTCATTGTCTTCATACTTAACTGTTGAGCCTGAATACTTGTCAAAAAGAACTTTGTCACCCTTTTTAACGTTCATAGGTAATTTAGTACCGTTATCAGCAACTAAACCATCACCTACAGCAACAACTTCAGCTGTTTGTGGCTTTTCCTTAGCGTTGTTTGCTAAAACAATGCCACCAACTGTCTTTTCTTCTTCTTTATCGACTGTTACAATGACTCTATCTCCAAGTGGTTTTAACAATTTAAATACCTCCAATATTAGTAATTCTTTGTTTTTTTAATTTATTTAGCACTCAATCATCTCTTGTGCTAATCACAAGTTTTATATTAACATTATATTGTGAAGTTGCAAGTATTTACCTTTAAAAATTTAGGAGGAATCATGTCTTACCAAAAAAATCAGTTCTTCACGTTGCTTACTTATATTTTGCTATTGTCATTAGGAACTATTCTCTCAATGATGTCAATCACGGGCTCAGCCTACTTTTTGACAATCACCGTCGGAGCAATCGTAGCTACTGGCATTATGATCTACTTAGTTAAACTAAGTGGACCTAATAGTTTTGAAAAAAAATCTAATTTAAATCATGATTTACAATGGATTATCTTAGGAACTGTTGGTGCGGTTGTACTTCAATATGTCATCGGTTTCGCTGATAAATTGATTTTTCATGCTAGTACCAGTTCACAAAATACTATCGGATTATTGTTGATGGTCAAAGAATACCCTTATTATTTTCTTTACGTGATGATTGCTGCCCCTATCATGGAAGAAATTATTTTTAGACGCGTTTTCTTCGCTAACTTGATCAAACCGATGAATGTTTATCTGGCCGCTATTATCTCTGCTTGCTTATTTGCTTTTATGCATCAAGATACAAGATTTTTAGTTTATGTAGCAATGGGGCTTTGGTTCTCATTTATTTATTACAAGTCGAAGAACATTTATGTCAGTGCCGGCAGTCATATCATTATGAATGCCTTTGTTTTAACCATGGGAATAATGTAATTAATATTTTCGCTGAACAGAAAAAATAGCCTACCAAATTCGGTAGGCTATTTCTGTGTGTTTAAATAGTTTGTTTTTTTACTACATGTAGAGATTTTTATTCTCCACGTTTGTAGGATGCAACATACTTCTCACGTTTATCTTCATCAAATTCATGTTCACTCTTAGCAATAATAACTGTAGCAAGTGAATTTCCGACAACGTTAACGGCAGTACGTCCCATATCTACAAGACGGTCAATCCCAGCAATGAAGGTTAATCCTTGCATTGGCACACCAATTGTCGATACTGTGGCTAGTAGCACAACGAATGATGCTCCGGGTACTCCGGCCATCCCCTTAGATGTTAACATCAATACAACTACAAGGGTAATTTGTTGCCCTAGAGTTAAGTGAATATTATAAGCTTGAGCCAAAAATAGTGCTGCTAAAGATTGATAAATAGCTGATCCATCAAGATTAAATGTATATCCAGTAGGAATAACAAAGGAAACGATTCCCTTTGAGGAACCATACTTTTGCATTTTTTCCATCATCTTTGGCAAAGCTGCTTCAGAACTTGCGGTTGTAAAAGCTAAAGTAACTTCATTTTCAATAATTCTAAACATTTCATAGAATCTAACATGGAATAAATGTCCGACGGCAGCCATCACGACAAAAACAAAAAATGCCATAGTTGCATAAGCTATTACAATAAATAGCGCCAACGGTTTCAGTGAATTAAAGCCCATCTCGCCAACAGTAACACCAATCAAAGCACAGACACCAATTGGAGCTAAACGCATTACCCAATTAGTAACCTTGAACATTACGTTAGCAACAGCATTCAAAGTATCGGTGATAATTTTCCCCTGTTTACCAATTGAAGCTGTTCCTAAACCAAATAGAACTGAGAAGAAAATGATTGGCAACATATCGCCCTTACCAAGCGAAGCAAAGATGTTGGTAGGAATGATGCTCATCAGAATTGACCAAATACCCGAATGTTTTGCCGTTTTAGCGGTAGCAGTATATTGGCTAATATCCGAACCTTTTAGACTATGAATGTCAATATATGTACCTGGGTGGGTAACATTAGCAACGATAATACCAATAATAATCGCTAATGTTGTCATAATTTCAAAATATATTAAAGTTTTTAATCCAATTCGACCGAGCTTTTTAATATCGCCCATATTGGCAATCCCAACTGTCAAACAAGATATAACAATTGGTAAAACAATCATTTGGATCATAGAGATAAACATGGTTCCAATGTTCTGCATTACCTGAATAGCAGCCTTATTCTGATAAAAAATCTGCCCTAAAATAATACCTAGGATCAAACCAATAATAATTTGCCATCCTAAACTGACTCGAAAAAACCGTTGTTTTTGCAATTTTAAGTCCCCTTTGAATTAACTTAACTTTAATTATAGAGGACTTTTTATGAAATTGGAAAATGATAGCGATTTCAAATTAAAATATTTTTCATTTTATTAATTAGTGCGAACTAAAACAAAGCATAACGTCAATATTGTTCTATTTTTGCTTGAATTTTGCATAAAAAAATACAGAATATACGGATTTATTTTTCCATTATTCTGTATTTTAGAATGATTTTTTAGATTTTGATTAAAATTACTCTTCGCCAGATTCTGAAGCAATAATATCCAAATCGCCTGCTAATGTCCATTCATTAACTGTAGCTGGAACGATTAAGTGAATACCCTTCTTCAAGTCATAATCTTTGCCATCAACGGTAATTTTACCTTCTCCGTTCAATACTGAAAGCAGAGTATACTTACCAATTTGATGATGCAATTCAACTGGTTCTTTAATCTCCCAGTGATAAACTGAGAAGAATGGTGAAACTGGTGGTTGAACGAAAGTAGTAAACTTATTCTTACCCACTTGCTTCGATTCGATATTTAATTTTGGATCTTTATGAGGAACAGTAATTGTGTCTTCTGATTGTTTAATATGAAGATCACGTTTCTTACCAGTAGTCTTGTCTACACGATCATAATCATACAAACGATAAGTTGTATCGCTACTTTGTTGTGTCTCTAAGGCCATAATACCCTTATTTAAGGCATGAACTGTACCACTTGGTACATAGTAGAAATCACCAGTTTTAACAGGAACTTTTCTTAAGAGATGATCCCAATCGCCTGATTCGATCATTTGATCCAATTCAGCTTTATTTTTAGCATTGTGACCATAAATCAAATATGAACCCGGTTCGGCATCGATAATATACCAGCATTCGGTCTTGCCAAGTTCATGTTCATGCTTTGCAGCATATTCGTTGTCTGGATGAACCTGAACTGATAAGCTGGCTTCCGCATCCAAAATTTTCGTTAAAAGTGGAAAAACTTTGCCCTTAGGATTACCAAATAATTCGCTGTGATTTTTCCACAAGTCATCAACATATTGTCCAGCAAATTCGCCGTTCTCAACTTGAGATCTACCATGTGGATGTCCAGAAATAGCCCAGCATTCGCCAATTGTTCCTTCAGGAATATCATAGCCAAACTTTGTTTCTAACTTTCTGCCACCCCAAATTTTTTCATGAAATACTGGTTTTAGAAATAATGGTTCACTCATAAAAATTTCCCCCAAAAAGTTTAATTTGATTCTTCTGACATAGACTTATCACGGTCTAGGAAGAAAATTAATGTCTGCAATTCATTTGCCAAATCGACATAGTGAACGCGAATGCTATTTGGAACATTGATAATAACTGGCGTAAAGTTCAAAATTCCGCGTACGCCAGCATCTGCCAAAAGATCCGCTGTTGTCTGGGCAGCATTTGATGAAACGGTCAAAATACAGACATCAATCTGTTGTAAGTTAAGTTGTTCCTTAAGTTCACTAATATCATAAACCGGAACGCCACTCTTAACTGTTCCAACAATTTCTTTATTTATATCAAAAGCTGCTGCAATTCGAACATTATTTGTCCGAGAAAAGTTATAATTTAGTAAGGCATTACCTAAATTACCGACACCTACTAAGGCCACATTGGTCCGTTTGTCTTGATTCAATAGTTTCTTAAAGAAAGCTACTAAATCGTTTACATCATAACCATAGCCACGTTTTCCTAATGCTCCTAAATATGAGAAGTCACGTCTAATTGTAGCACTATCTATCTTGACCCCTTCTGACAATTCACCAGAAGAGATTTTTTTCGTGCCCTCATCCTTTAAGAATTGGAAGTAGCGATAATAAATGGGTAAACGCTTTATCGTTGCGTTTGGAACTGTTGTTTTTGTCATAATTTACCACCATATGTGTGTCATTTCACTAACATTCATAGTAAATAAAAATCATCAAAAACGCAATACGTTAATCCTATAAAGACATAAAATATTAATTAATGATAAAATTGTGAATAAGATAAAGGAGTTATTAACTTGATTTTATTACAAGCACAAAACCTAACCAAAAATTTTGGAACTAAAAAATTATTTTCCAATGTTAGCTTTGAAGTCCAAGACAACAGCCGTATTGGCCTTGTCGGACGTAACGGAGTTGGTAAATCAACTCTACTAAAAATCATCTCTGACCAAGAGAGTTATAACAGTGGCAATATTGCCCTCAAAAAAGATACTAATATCGGTTACTTAGCCCAGGATTCTGGTTTAAATAGCGATAGTGAAATCTTTTCTGAAATGGAACATGTCTTTGATTACTTAAAGGCTCAAGAAAAAAAGATGCATGCCTTAGAAGTAAAAATTGCTGATCCCAACACTGCTGATTATGACAATATTCTAAAACAATATGATCAACTTCAAAATACCTTCCGCCAAGAAAATGGCTACGGCTATCAATCAGAGATCCGTAGTGTCTTGAAAGGATTTGGCTTTGATGAAGAAGTTTGGCATGACAAGATCTCTACACTTTCTGGTGGCGAGAGATCACGTTTAGCAATGGCCAAAATGTTATTGGAACATCATGACATCCTGCTTTTGGATGAACCTACTAACCATTTGGATATCAATACTGTTGAATGGTTAGAAAATTATCTTAAAGGCTATCGTGGCGCTTTAGTAATTGTTTCCCATGATCAATACTTCCTGGACAAAGTTGTTAATGAAATTGTTGAAATCAATCACCATTCATCAACTCACTATTCTGGCAACTACACTTTCTATCTTCAAGAAAAGAAGAAGAATCAAGAAGTAGCTTGGAAACATTATGAAGAGCAACAAGCTGAGATCAAAAAGACTGAAGAATACATTCAAAAAAATATTGTCCGTGCTTCAACAACTAAAATGGCTCAAAGTCGTCGCAAAAAATTAGAGCATATGGACGTTTTGGATCGCCCTGGTAGTGATCAAGGATCAGTTCATTTTTCCTTTGACATCGACAAAGAGAGCGGAAATGACGTCTTATTAGTCAAGGATGCTGCTATCGGTTATGATGGACAAATTATGTCGGAACCAATCAATCTGGACGTTAAAAAAGGCGAACGTGTTGGTATTATCGGTCCTAATGGAATTGGTAAATCAACCTTCCTTAAATCTATTCTTGGTAAAATTCCTATGATCAAAGGAACTTCACAGTTTGGTGCTAACGTTCAAATTGGTTACTATGATCAAAATCTAAAGGGGCTTGATCCTAAAAAGGATGTTCTTCACGAAATTTGGGACCTATACCCTCGTTTAGATGAACAAATTATCCGTAAAAAATTAGGAGCCTTTCTATTCAGCGGCGATGATGTTTTGAAACCCATTGCCGGCTTATCTGGCGGTGAAAAAGCTCGTTTAACTTTAACAAAATTATCAATGGAAAATGATAATTTTCTAGTAATGGATGAGCCTACTAACCATTTGGATATCGATAGCAAGGAAGTTTTGGAAGATGCTTTGAAAAACTTTGCAGGAACAGTTCTCTTCGTTTCCCATGATCGATATCTTCTCAATACTTTAGCTGATCGAATCGTTGATATCGGCGAAAAGGGCAGCAAAGTCTATCTTGGCGATTATGATTATTATGTAGAAAAGACTACCGATACTCCTGCTGAAGACACCTCTCAAAAGAGCACTTCCGTCAGTGAAAAGAAAATGCAGTATCAGCAATCTAAAGAACAGCAAAAACAAGAACGTAAGATTCGTCGTCAAGTGGAAGATTTGGAACAACAAATAGCCGAATTAGAAGCTAAAAACACTGCTATTCAAAAAGAAATGGTTAAAGATGAAAATTTAACTTCTTACAGCAAATTAGCTGATCTCCAAAAAGAACTTGATGAGAATAAGGAACAACAAGATAAAATTGAAGAACAATGGACCGAAAAATCCATTGAATTAGAAGATTTTGATAAATAGTGGACTTTTAGGTCCGCTATTTTTATTGCTTAAATATCGAAAATTTGATAATTTTAATAAAAAGCTTTTCACAGAGAGGGTCTATGAAAACAAAACAAGACAATATTTTAAGTAGATTTCTGAAAGGAATGATTATTGCCTTAGGATTCATTCTCCCCGGAGTTTCCGGTGGCGTCTTAGCTGCAATCATGGGCATTTATGGACGAATGCTCAGTTTTATGGCTCATATTCGTCAAAATTTTCGACGCGATTTCTTTTATTTCTTACCCATTGGCATCGGTGGAATTGTTGGAATCGGAGTTCTATCCCAGCCATTAGAATATTTATTGGCCCATTATCAAATGATTGTTCTTTGGGGCTTTGCTGGAACCATAATTGGTACGTTACCGACACTATTACGTGAATCTACTTCCCGAACCAAACGTGACAAAATTGATATCATCTGGTTTTTCAGTATGTTAATTTTGGGCGGATTGTTCCTCTTCTTCATGAGTGAAATATTTGGAACCATCCCTGCTAACTTTTTTGGCTTCGTTATTTCCGGCATTTTGATAGCTTTGGGAGTATTAGTTCCCGGATTAAGTCCTTCTAATTTATTGATTATCTTAGGACTATACGCACCTATGTTAAAAGGCTTTAAATCATTTGATCCACTAGTTTTTCTTCCCATTGCAATTGGAGGAATCATTTCCATGCTCGTTTTCTCCAAAGCTATGGAAAAACTAATTCAAAAACATCATTCTCGCGTTTATCATTTTATTTTGGGAATCGTTTTAGCCAGCACCATTTTAATCTTGGTACCCAATCCTTATTCCAGCGAAAGCATCACTTATCAAAATGCAACCATCAGCGACTGGGGACTCAGCTTAGTCCTTTTCCTTGTTGGCATGGCTCTGGCCTTTTGGATGAGCAAGTTGGAAGATCGCTATAAAGGATAAAGTGAAATGCTAATTTTCAGAAAATTTGTTTTTTAAACCAATAAAGCTCAGACGACTTAATAAGTCATCTGAGCTTTATTTATATACTAAAATTGAATGTTATTTTTTTAAATAATCATTTTTTATTTTATAAGAAGTCGTGATTCTATTGTCCTTAATAGCTTGGATCGAGTCGGAATATTGATTTTCAAAAGTAGCATTATCGCCAGCCTTCAAAGCCTCAACTCCCAATAAATCTTGATAATGAAAGACTTGTTTCATCGTAAATTTATTGCCAGACAATAATCCTAAAATTGGAAAATCATTTGTCTGTTCATCAATAAAGTGCATCACATTTGAAAAAGTGATTTCATGACTATCCTTAGGATTGGCTGCATAATCCATAATCGCCGTATTTTTAAATTTGAAATCGACCGGATCAGTCAAACCACTACCCCAAGCAAGATTCCAAACTCTTTCCCTTTGATTTAATTTTACTCGATGCCAAGATTCAAAATTCATGGATGAGAAGGTATTTTGGTTTGATTCCAAGATCAGCGCCACATAATTGTAAATTCGTATTCCCTTATCAACAGTTACATTAACAAAAGGAATGAACAAATGATTTTCATCAATTGTCGTATTAAAATCAATCAACTTACCGATAATATATTTTTTGATATCACTAAGCGTTGAATCTGCTTTTTGAACATATTCAGAATTAGGAATCTCATAGACATGATTACCATTGTTCAAAGTTTTAGTATAAATATTATCAGTCTGATCATCATATTTTAAAATAACATACGAAATTTTTGTTTTGCTTTTCATTAACACACCTCCATTACTTTGTACCATAAATTTTCTAAATATATAATCATTTTGGCGAAATAAATTTTTTATTCCATATCAAAATCTAAACTAGGGTCTGCATTCAAATCCAAGTCAGCGAAATCATTTTTGTCGTATTGAATCTGAGCCATTGCCCCAATCATAGCAGCGTTGTCGCCACACAAACGTAATGGAGGGAAAACTAATTCCATATCTAAATGACGTTTAGCTATTTCATCTGCTAGGCGTTTACGTAATCCCTGATTAGCTGAAACACCCCCACCAACGATCAATTGCTTAACGGGGTGTTCTTTTAATGCACGGAAAGTTTTATTACTCAAGATATCTAAAACAGCTCCTTGGAAACTAGCTGCTAAGTCATCTTTATTGAGTTCTTCATGAATTTGATCAGCATGATGTACTGTATTGATGAAGGCACTCTTCAAACCACTGAAACTGAAGTCCAAATTATCTTCTTGAACCATTGCTCGTGGAAAATCAAACGTATCTTTCCCAATAGCTGCCATTTGGTCAACTTTTTTACCAGCTGGATAATTGATGCCAAGTACTCGACCAATCTTATCGTAGGCTTCCCCAACAGCGTCATCACGTGTATCTCCCAAAGTATGGAACTCTCCTGGAGCGGTAACTAAAACAAGTTCGGTATGTCCGCCAGATACCAGCAAAGCCATAAAGGGATATTGTAATTCAGTCACAAAGTTAGCTGAATAAATGTGACCAGCCAAATGATTAACCTTGATCAACGGCAAATCATGAGCAAAAGCTACTGTTTTGGCAGCCATAATACCAATTAAAAGTGAACCCACTAATCCGGGACCATAGGTCACAGCAACGGCATTCAAATCTTCATACCCTACCTTAGCCTCATCCAAAGCTAGATTAATACACTTCGTAACTTCTTCAACATGATGACGACTAGCAACTTCTGGAACAACGCCCCCAAAGCGTTGATGACTTTTAATCTGAGTTGCAATTATGTTCGATAGGATCTCCTTACCATTCTTAATAACCGCAACTGAAGTTTCATCACAGCTACTTTCAAATGACAATATTAATGTATCTTTTTCCACAATACTCTCCTCACAAATCAACGATCATTTCTAATGCGTCGTGATGATTTCTAAAATAATACTTTTTATGCACAGTTTTAACTTTAAATCCAAAAGCTTCATACAACGCAAGTGCTGACTTGTTGGTCACATCAACTTCCAGAGACATTTTTTTAAAATTTCGTTTACGACAATAAGCAAAAGCTTGATTCAATAACAGATGTCCAATTCCCATATTTTGATAATCTGCATGAACTGCCAAATTAGTTACATGCGATTCTTCCTTGTTGCTCAGCGATATTCCAATAAAGGCAACTACTTCCTGCTCATTAACTAATGACAAATAAAGGGCGTTTTTATTGTCGATCTCCATTTGTACAATATCAATTGGCCACGGTACTGGAATGGGATAAATTGTTTCTTGGATTTGCATATATTCCACAGCATCCTTAGAATTAGCCTTTCTCAAAGTAAACTTACGATCTTCAATTGTTATTGACTGATCTTCAAAATCAAATTTCATAGTATTTTTAGAAAAAAGCTGCTTAAACTTCTTCAACATAGGAAACATTGCCGTCGTCCTTATTTCCCTTAGCATACCAATCATGTTCAGCTTGAGTTAGACGAAGATAAGTCGGTACAAAGTCATCTATATCAGTAACAGGCTTCTTTGTTTCAGCTAATTGAGCTAACTTGGCGGCATCTGGCAATGAATTATCACTCGTAATGATTTTGGCATTTGGAAATTGATTTTGAATTAATTCCTGTAGTCTTGGTGTTGCATTAATAAATTCTAATTGATCTTCATTATATTCTTTCAATGCATCAAATAATTTTTCCATTGATGTATGGTGGTCGCCAATAATGCTGACAAATTTATCACGTGAATTTTGATAGACTCCCGCAAAAGCATTATCGTTTCTAGCATCCATCAAAGGCACCAAAATGTGTGCTTTGTCACCATTAGCAGCTAATAATTCTAAACTAGAAACACCAACTAATTTCTTAGATAACGTATCTGCTAAAACTTTAGCTACGGTAACAGCAATTCTGACACCAGTATAAGAGCCTGGTCCCTTAGCAACGGCGATCAGGTCAATATCATTTACGGTTAAATTAGCCTTCTCTAAAGCTTTTTTTATATCTGGCAAAATTGTAATACTATGAGTCTTTTTTTCAGTCGACTCATAATGCGCTAAAACCTTACCGTCCTCTACAACAGCAACGGTTAGCGGCTTATTAGATGTATCAAATGCTAATATTTTCATAATTATCCCTCATTCTTAATAAAACCTATTTTAGCACAGAATTTTCTACAAAAAAAAAATTGACCTTATTGGCCAATTTTATTAAATTTAGAATTTGAAATCCATCTAAGGACAATGTATAAAAGACCCGTTTGATAAACTAAACTGAACGCCTCTTTTGCAAGTCTTGGAATTAATAATGTCACATAAGGAATATTTGTCATCATGTGAATCCATAATGTATTCAAACCGGTATTAACAATCACTGTAATCAACAAAATTGTTAAAAAACTCCGCCATATGGTTACTTTATGGTTGTATAGCATGAAACCAAAGATAACCCCTGTTACCAAAGCTGAAAAAGTAAATCCAAAGAAGAATCCTCCAGCTGATGGCATTATGACATTACTGATAACATCAGAAATGACACTGGCAATTCCAGCCTTAACTGGTCCAAAATAATAACCTAACAAACCTACTGCAAGAAAACTAAAACCTACTTGCATAACATTGCTACCGATTGATAGTTTGGATAAAACCATCTGCATAGCAATCAACAAAGCCATCCATGTGACTTCTTGAACGCTTATTACTGTACTTTTACTACTGTTCATAATCGACATCTCCCCAAAGGAGCTGCCACCAGATATAGGCAAAAGAGACATATATAAAGTGGCGAATGCGGAAACAAGATCGCGAGAAAACTCTTTGTCCGATGTTCACATTCCGTTCCATCAGCACTTAACGCCTTGAATCCTACCCCAAATTTTTTAGTACTCGTCTATATTAACACTAAATTTTTTCTGAACAAGTATTTAGTTTGCTTTTTATTTATTTTCCCACTCAAATTCAGCGATAACATTCAGTACGTCACCATTTTTTATCCAATGAATAGATTTATTGTTCGTATTATCCACTTTGACATATGAAAGAGGATCACTTTGCATATTCAACTCTTTTTCATATTTAATATCAATACTCTTGATTTGATGGTGGGCAATATAATCGAGATCTAAAGTATCAACCATCCAGTCAAAATAATATGAATTATTAACATGTTTATTAACATCAATATTGTAGTATCCAATATGCTGCGGTTGCTTAAAATCATACTCTTCTGGCACTCGTAAACGTTTAAAGCGACGTAATTTACTTGTTTCTTCGGCTCCAAACTTATCATCCAAACGATCGCTTACACTGACCATTTTACGTTCTTTGATATCAATTAAAACAAACGAACTTTGTGCGGTAACCATTCGATTGTCTTTTTCATCATCTACCCAAAAATCACGATAGAAAAAGTACTTATTATAACTCGTTGCTTGAGTAGTAATTTTTAACTTTTGTCCTAATCGAGGCATCTTATCAATATCCATATGATACTGTACTACGACCCAACCTAAACCGTTATCTTTGACCATTTCAGTACTGTCAACATTAGATTGATGCAATTGCTTCTCAGAAGTTAATAACATCATATCCACCAAGGCAGACAAGCGAATGTCTCCAGTAAAATTGACAAAATAATAAGGTACTTCCATCTCTAGCGTATAGTTTCTATCATTTGCCACTAGTCGTTCTCTCCAATTCCATGATAAAGATTATAAACATCTTGCTTTTTTAATCCATTTTGATTAGCTACTTCTTTAATAGCTTTATTTGGTTTTTGTCCTTGCTTGATTAACTTGTCCACAGTTGATACTAAATCATCATCTGATTCAACCGCAACTGCTTCTTCAGGCTTGCCAGCAATAATTAACACATACTCACCCTTGGAATCATTTTCTTCATAGTACTGAGCCACTTGAGCCAAACTGCCACGCAAAAAAGCTTCATGAATCTTAGTCAATTCACGGGCCAAAGTGATCTGACGTTCAGCACCAAAATTGGTAATTAAATCTTGAATCGTCTTTTTTACTCGGTAAGGCGATTCGTAAACAATCGTAGTTTCCTGACGTTGTGCCAAGTCACTCAAGGCTTCAGTTCTTTCCTTACCCTTCCGAGGCAAAAAGCCAAAGAAATAAAATGGTTGCGGAGCGATTCCTGAAGCAATTAGGGCAGTTACAGAAGCTGTTGCACCAGGTAAAGGAACCACAGCAATATCAGCTTTGATAGCTGCCTTAACTAACTCTTTACCGGGATCACTAATTGAAGGTGCTCCAGCATCACTGACTTGAGCAATTTTTAGTCCAGCATTCATTTTTTCTATTAATTCCGGAATACGTTGTGCAGTATTGTGCTCATGAAAGCTTATTAATTCTGTTGGTATTTCAAAATGATTTAATAAATTTTTAGTATTACGTGTATCTTCAGCAGCTACTAAATCAACGTCTTTCAACGTGTTAACAGCTCGAAAAGTCATGTCCTCTAAATTGCCAATTGGTGTTGGCACTAAAAAAAGGCAGCCCTTCGAATTATCAACAAAACTCCTTTGTTCTTTCATTCAAATAGCTCCCCTTATCTAATTAATCTTAACTTTTTTCTTTTTGCCTTTATCGTTACTGCCATAAAGAACGTTCGTACAAAAAATGCACTCTTCCTTATCTTTACGATGAGTTCCGTAGAATTGTTGGCAAACATGAAATCCTTTACGATATAAATTTTCCAAATTCAATCGTGAGTAAGACAGCTCATTGCCCTTAAAATCCTTATCCTCATAACCCATTTTTTCTAAATGCTTGCGAAGATTTTGATTCTCTATCTTTAACTCTTCTTTTTCTTCCAAAGTCTTAGATAACTCTTCTTTAAGCAAAGAAACTTTTTTACTTATATCATTTAGTTGATTTGTGATTGTCTCAAATTCATCATATAAATCTTTCTCTGCCATGATTTCACCTACTAATCCACAAATTTTAATGACAAATCTTCTAAAATAGCCTGGAACGATACATTACTTTTCCACATTTGTTCGGCTGTGAATAAGTCATCAGACATTTCGATGACTCGTTTAATATTTTTATTATTCAAGATATCCACAGACACTAATGTTGATTTTTCTAAATTGTACCTAATTGATAATATATCACTAAAAATTTGATTCAACATGTCAAAAACCAAATGTTGTTGGTTTTTATTCTCAACTAAAGGCATTATATCGGTCTGTATGTCGACAAAACAATTTATTTTTTGTTTGTTAACTTCCTTCAGCCAATTAGTAATTGCATTCATTAATGACTCATACTTATCGCCAGAAATATTAATCAAATATTTAATATCGGTAACTTGTAGCGCCCTTTGTGCCTGCTCTGTTTTAAATCCCTCTTTAACTAAACTAGCAATTTCATCCTCATTGCTTTTATTGGACAAATGGAAGGTCTGAACTCGAGATTGAATCGTCGGCAAAAGTTGCTTGGCTGAATCAGCCAATAGAATAATCATTAAATTGCCTTCAGGTTCTTCAATTGTTTTCAACAGGTTGTTAGCTGCTTGCACCGTCATTTTTTCAGCTTCATCAATGATTAAAATGCGTCGATTTCCTTGAGTGGCAGCCATATTGGCTTCCTTTTTGAAAAATTTTATATCATCGACACCAATACTCTGTTTTTCAGTTTTAATTTCCAAAACGTCGGGATTATCTCCCAAAGCAATCGTTCGACATTTTTGACAAGTCTGATCAGGCGCACCCTCTTGTGGATTCTCACAAAACTGTGACTGAGCTAACCAGATGGCCATTTGTTGTCTAACTTTGGAAGAAGCATTATCGATTAAATACGCATGAGACAACATTTGAGAAGAGATAATCTTTTGAAATTCATGGACAACCCTTGGCTGCTCTTCTACTAAACTCTCCATTTTTAAAATCTCACAAATTTATCTACTGGCAAAATAAAGCATGTAGCTCCACCAACTTGAACTTCCACAGGATCGCCTAAACTAGAGGCCGCTTCTGGCATAAGGAAAGTTGGTGTGACATATTGTGATCTAGTATGACAAGTTTTTTTGATAACAGTTAAAGCGTCATCAACCTTTTCCTCTTCAACACCGATTAAGAAAGTACAGTTGCCGGCTTTCAAAAAGCCACCGGTTGATGGTAATTGTGTGGCTCTAAAATCCTTTTCAACCAAATTCGTTTGTAATTGTTGACTATCCTTATCTTGCACTATGGCTACAATGAGTTTCATAATTTATTCTCCTTTGTTAAAAGTTTCTGGAAATTTTTCTGTAATAACTTTTAATGCATCTTGAACAACTTGCTCAGGACTTTGTTGCGCATCGATTTTTTTAATTCGATCAGGATTTTCTTTAAGCAGATCAATATATGAATCATAAACTCGATTATGAAAACTGATAGCTTCTTTTTCTAAGCGATCCATTGCTCCCTCATGATCTTTTTTAATTCGGGCTAATCCAACCGCTGGGGTTACATCAAAGTAAATCGTCAAATCTGGTAAATGTCCATCAATGGCAAAATCATTAACAGCAGCTACTTCTCTAGTTCCAATTTGTCGACCTCCACCTTGGTAGGCGATAGAACTGTCAACGAAGCGATCGCTTAGCATAATCTTTCCAGCTTTCAAAGTCGGCAAAATAACATCGATCAAATGCTGTCTTCTGGAAGCCGCATATAGCAACGCTTCTGTTCTTGGATCCATTTCTTCATCATGAATATCCAAAATAATCTTTCTGATTTTTTCAGAAATGGGACTGCCGCCAGGCTCGCGTGAAAGCACGATCTCTTGGTCGGTCTTTGCCTGTAAAAGTGGCATTAATTTTTTGAGAGCAGTTGTTTTACCCGCTCCGTCTGGTCCTTCAAATGATATAAATATTCCTGACATATAATATCTCTCCTAGATGATTACTACTATTTTACTTGAAATCAGAAAGAAATGAAACTTTACGTCTTGGGTTTTCTTTAGGCTAACTTCCAGTCGACAATAATTCAATATATCTTTCAATTACCAAATTTTTATATAAAAAAACTGATAACTAGGCAAGATATCTTCCATCCACCTGAATTATCAGTTTTTTAAGTTTATTATCTTTTACCAGTGTTTTTCAGCACGGCTAGGTTGCTTCAAAAATGTATCTTCATCACCGAAGATAATATTGGTAGTAGCCTTAGCTTTAGCTTTTCTTCTTCTGGCTTCCAAATACAAGAATTGATACTTTAGCTTATCTAATTTCAAATTGATTCTCGTTGTTTCATCAACATCAACTGAATTATTGATCATTTTCTGTGTATTGTTAATTCTTTGCTGAATCTGGTGAATATTATCTAAAAGGCGATCGTCTTCCATTTTTTGGACGGATACTTTTTTTCTACCAAACATGTTAAATCTCCCTGCGTCCAAGAACAGCACTCTTCAGTGTCATTTCATCTGCATATTCAATGTCAGATCCAACGGCCAATCCATGTGCTAGTCTGGTTACTTTTATTCCTGCTGGCTTAACCAATTTGGCCAAATACTGAGCAGTTGCTTCCCCTTCTGGAGTTGCATTTGTAGCAATGATCAATTCCTTAACGGCTTGATTTTGCTTCAAACGATTCAACAACAACTTAATATTCAAATCCTCTGGCCCTATTCCATCAACTGGCGATAAGACCCCTCCTAGCACGTGATACAAGCCATTATAACCATTCATGTCGTCTAACGACATGATATCTTTAGCCTGTTCAACTACCAAAATAGTCGACTGATCACGACTCTTGTCACTACAAATCGGACAAATTTCCTCAGTTGTAATATTTCCACAAATCTTACATGATTTTAAATCCGTCTTTGCAGAAATTAAATTATCAGCAAATTCTTGCACTTGATCTTTTTCCATTCCAAGTGTAAAGAATGCCATTCGGGTAGCAGTCTTACGACCGATACCTGGTAACATCATATAACTATCAATTAACTTTGATATTGGTTCTGGATATTTCATTACATCAACCCGTTTGTGTATTTACCTAATTTAGATTGTTTGTCTTTGTCTACTTCTTCAAAAGCATTGTTTAAAGCATCGATCAACATATCTTGCAATGTATCAGGATCATCTGGATCAATAATTTTTTCACTGATTGTCAAATCAGCAATCTTCTTTTCACCAGTAACTTTAACAGTGACAAAGTCATCAACTGAACTACCAGTATACTCTTTTTTATTTAATTCTTCTGTTGTTGCTTGCACTTCTTTTTGCATCTTTTGGGCTTGGCGCATAATGTTAGCCATATTGCCACCCATTCCACCCATATTTGGCATTCCTTTACTCATAGTAATTCCTCCTAGTCATCTTTTATATCAACTATATCGTCACCAAATAATTTTACTGCTTCTTCAACGGTGGGATCAGTTTTTTTAGTTTCTTTCTTAGATTTTACCTTGTCTTTATTGCTGGAATCAATATTATTGTCAATATATTCTTTACGAATTTTAGGCCAATCAGCTTTGGGGACAAGAACGATCTGACAATCCTTTTTCATTAAGCGACTAACGTTATCTGTCAGTTCTTTCAAAAATTCACTGTCATCTTGTACTTGTTCAAACCACATTGCGTAGTCAAAAGCGACAACGATTCCTTCGGCAGAAGCTGCTACAGGTTCAGCCACTCTCATCATAGCACGTTGAGATATCTCTAACATACTCATTAAATCAGGCCAGACATCTTTAGCATTAGCTAAATCGTCCTTGGTAGCACTGCCTAATACTTTATAAATAGCTGTTTTATTCAAACGTGCAGTTGTATTTGCTCGATGATGTGCCTTGGGTTTTGATTGAACAGGTGTTGCAGGTTTCCCATTAGAGAGATCTTTAACCTCACTTTGAAGATGGGAAATTTCATCACGTAATTTATCAATTTCTACATTATCAATTGAACTTGCAGTATCTGTTTCTTCTGACGTTGCCTCTTCCAACTTAGGTTCACTGATTTTTACAGTTAAAATTTCCATGTAAATATCAGTTTGATTGGAATTTTTCAGATTCTTTTGCGTAGCGCTAACTTGATCAACGATATAGAACAAACGTGCATTGTCAAACTTATTGGCAATATCCAATAATTCTTGAGTCATCACTGAATTATCCATTTGCTTAGATAGATCGGAATTAGAATTATAAAGAATTAAATTTCGACAAACCCGAATAATCATTTCTGTAAAACGCAAAGCCGAACGTCCACTAGCCAAGATCTGATACAAGCTTGTTAAAGCCTCAGCAGGTTTATTGTCAGCGATTGCCGTCATATAAGAAACAATTTGTTCATTGCTTAAAGCGCCAGTTACTTCTTGAGCATTCTTCAAAGTCAGCTCGTCATCGCCATACGATAATGCCTGATCTAAAATACTCAAAGCATCACGCATTCCACCCTCAGCAGAAGCAGCGATAATATTCAAGGCTTCCTCATCGTACTTGATTTTTTTATCATCTAAAATAAAAGTCATTCGTTTTAAAATATCTTGACGAGAAATTCTTCGGAAATTGAAACTTTGCGTTCTGGAAATAATTGTTGCTGGAATCTTCTGAGGTTCAGTTGTAGCTAAAATAAACATAACATTTGCAGGTGGTTCCTCCAATGTCTTCAATAAAGCATTAAAGGCACCTTGAGAAAGCATATGAACTTCATCAATAATATAAACTTTAAACTTAGCTTCAGTTGGTGCGTATTTAACTTTGTCTCGAATATCACGGATCTCTTCGACACCATTATTTGAAGCAGCATCGATCTCAATCACGTCATTTAAGCGGTTCTCATTCGCAGCTACACAAATTTCACATTCGTTGCATGGTTCACCGTCATGTGGATTAAGGCAGTTGACCGCTTTGGCTAGAATTTTGGCACAGGATGTTTTACCAGTACCACGTGGTCCACTGAACAAATAAGCGTGACTAGTCATCTGACTAGCAACCGCATTGCGCAATGTCTGGGTAATGACCTCCTGGCCGATTACATCAGAAAAAGTTTGGGGTCGCCAAACTCGATAAAGTGCTTGATATGCCATTTTTTCTCCTTCAAAAAAACTGATATGTAAATTTTAACACAAAAAAACTCCCAATCTTGAACAGATTGAGAGGCTTATATACATAACAAAAGGCACATGACACACCTTACTTAGTGCTGCTTCCTTCCGGATCTGACACGATTTGTAAGAGCACCATTGCCCTAAGGCCTTACGGCAATAACTATCATACTATAAATTAAAATCTTTTTCTACTTTTTACGTCGAATTTCTCTGAAAAAGTTCCGTAATAATTCAGCTGCTTCATCAGCTTTGACATTGCTCAATACTTCCGGTTGATGATTGTAGCGCATTTCCGCCAACAGATTATTAATAGAGCCGACTGATCCCGCTTTAGGATCATTAGCTCCAAAAACAACTTCCTCGATTCGACTATTAATTATAGCGCCTGCACACATTGGACATGGTTCTAAAGTTACAAATAAACTTGTATGTTCCAAACGCCAACTGCCAACCTTTTGACAAGCTGCTTCAATTGCAATAATCTCGGCATGCTTAATAGCGTCTTGAGTTTCTTCACGTTCGTTAGAACCTTGAGAAATCACTTCACCCGTTATATTGTCGACGATAATGCAGCCAATTGGTACTTCTCTTCTGGTCTCGGCCTTTTTTGCTTCATCAAGGGCCAAATCCATATATTCATTTATTTTTTCTTCTGAAAATATCATTTTAGCTAATTAAGTTAGTTACTTTCTTTTCTAAGTATTTTGGAAAAACTGGTGCCTTTAATTTTAATTGATTCTGTTCTTTCTTTAAGGCATCAAGAATTTCAATTAATTCTTTGACCTGGTCGTCGGATAAGGTTCCAACAAATTCCATTAATTTTTCATTGCCATGCAGATATTCGTCAACATAAGATTCTAATTTTTTACGATCTTGTTGAACCGCCTTATTTTTCAAAAGCTTGGTTAAAGAAGATATTGCAAAATATGTTCCTGCTGAACCTGCAGCGAGAATTAAACCGATTAATATTTTTTTCTTCATAAGAAAACGCCTCCATGATGAATATAACATTACTCGGTAAAATTTTATATCATTTTACTTTTCAAAATATAATAACCTTTATCACGGGTAACAATTTCAACATTACCATAAGTTTGGTCCATAAGTTTTTTAGCAGATGGAGCACCCTGCTTTTTTTGTAAAACAATCCATAATTCACCATTTGGTTCCAAATAATCTTTAGCATCGGCCAAAATAGAAGTTACAACGCTCTTGCCGGCACGTACTGGCGGATTTGAAACAATCAAGGCATACTTACCTTCAACGCTCTTATAAGTATCAGACTCAAAGATATTCACATTCTTAATCTGATTAGTTTGGGCATTTTTCCTTGCCAAATCTAAAGCTCGCAAATTAACATCAACCATCGTTACTTGGCGATTAGATTGATCCTTTGCCAGAGCTAAACCAATTGGTCCATATCCACAGCCAACGTCCAAAATGTTTCCCTGGGGAATATTTTGAAAGTCAATTGCTTCAATCAAAACGCGAGATCCAAAATCGATGGTTTGACGTGAAAAAACTCCACTATCCGACATAAAATCCAAATTATGTTTGCGAAGCGTAAAGTTAAAGTTTTTTATTTCATGTTCCAAACTAGGATCATTTTCAAAATACTGATTAGCCATAGGTTTCACCTTTCCTTTTGAGGGTAAAAAAAAATCCTCTTACGAGGATTAATTTTATCATTAAAGTGAATTACTTCAATGTAACTGTTGCACCAACAGCTTCTAGTTTAGCCTTCATATCGTCAGCGTCAGCCTTAGCAACGCCTTCCTTGATAACCTTAGGAGCGCCATCAACAAGGTCCTTTGAGTCCTTCAAGCCAAGTCCTGTGATACCACGAACTTCCTTGATAACCTTAACCTTTTCTTGACCTGCTTCTGTAAGTTCAACGTCGAATGAATCCTTTTCTGCAGCAGCGTCGCCACCAGCAGCACCGGCAGCAGCAACTGGAGCAGCAGCCTTAACGTCAAATTCTTCTTCAATAGCCTTAACAAGGTCGTTAAGTTCTAGAATTGAAGCATCTTTTAAATCATCAATAATCTTTTGTGTATCTAAAGCCATGTTTGTATCCTCCAAATATTATGAGTTTTTTTAAATTAATTAAGCTTCTTGTCCGTCTTCTTTATCTGCAACGGCCTTAACAACCATAGCAAAGTCGCGAACTGGAGCTTGTAATACAGATACCAACATTGATAGCAAGCCATCTCTGTCTGGTAATGTAGCTAATTCTTGAATTTGATCAAGAGACGCAGCTTTACCTTCGATGATTCCACCCTTGATTTCAACGGCGTCAACATCTTTAGCAAACTTAGCAGCGATCTTAGCAGGTCCAACAGGATCTTCTTCTGAATAAGCAATAGCAGTTGGTCCAACGAAGAACTTCTCTAGACCTTCAACACCAGCTTTTTCAGCAGCACGTCTTAAGATTGTATTCTTAACGACTTGCATCGTAGCATTTTGTTCACGTAATTCGGCACGCATTTCAGTTGCTTGTTCAACAGTTAGACCTAAGTAATCAACAACGATTACTGACTTTGCGCCTGTTAGTTGTTTAGCAATTTCATCAACTTGTGCTTGTTTTTGTGCTAATACATCTTGCTTCATTATTACGTTTCACCTCCACAATTTTTTAGTCAATTTTCTACAAATACGGCTTAAAAACAATAAAATCTCTGTGCCCAAGGGACACAGAGATTAAGTGAAATAATCTTCTGGCCTCGGCAGGATATTAAGACTTTCATCACCTGAGTCTACGGTAGAAATCAACTATATTAATCTATCATTATTTTGGTTATTAGTCAACACTAATTAAGCGTTGATCTTTAGACCAGGTCCAAATGTAGATGTCATGTTGACACTAACTACATAGTTACCCTTTAATGATGCAGGACGTGCTTTGGCGATTGCACCATAGAATGTATCAAAGTTTTCAACAATCTTAGCTGTATCGAATGAAATCTTACCAATTGGTGCGTGAATAAGACCATTTGAGTCAACACGGTATGTAACTTGTCCAGCTTTAATATCATTAACAGCCTTTGTAACATCCATAGTAACTGTACCAGTCTTAGGGTTAGGCATTAAACCTTTAGGTCCAAGAACTCGACCTAAACGTCCAACTTTAGCCATCATTGGTGGTGTTGCTACAGCAACATCAAAGTCCAACCAACCGTCTTGGATCTTTTCAACAAGATCATCTGAACCAACAACATCAGCGCCAGCTGCTTCTGCATCCTTAGCTTGTTGTCCTTCAGCGAAGACGATAACCTTTTGTGTCTTACCAGTACCATTAGGTAGTACGATAGCACCACGAATTTGTTGATCAGCTTGTTTAGGATCAACATCCAAGTTAACAGCAACTTCAACAGTTGCGTCAAATTTGGCGAAATCGACTTTCTTTAATAACTCAACAGCTTCTTCAGCAGTATAAGTTTTGCTTTTATCTACTTGTTTTAGTGCTTCTGTATATTTTTTTCCATGCTTAGCCATGCTAAGTTCCTCCTTGCTTTGTGGTCTTTCGGAGAATTAAATTTTCCCCTCCCACTTGTTAAGAATGCTTTCACATTCCTGTAAACTGCTTAAATCTAGTCTTTTACTTTACTTCAAAGCCCATACTTCTTGCAGTACCAGCAACCATACGCATTGCAGATTCAACACTAGCAGCGTTTAGGTCTTTCATCTTGGTTTCAGCAATTTCGCGAACTTGGTCTTCAGTAACAGTGGCAACCTTATTTGTGTTAGGTTCGCCAGAGCCCTTTTCAACGCCAGCAGCTTTCTTCAATAGAACAGCAGCTGGTGGTGTCTTAGTAACGAAATCGAATGAACGGTCTTCATATACTGAGATAACAACAGGGATAATCATACCCTTTTGATCTTGTGTACGTGCATTGAAGTCCTTTGTAAAGGCAACAATGTTAATACCAGCTTGTCCTAAAGCAGGACCAACTGGAGGAGCTGGAGTAGCCTGTCCAGCAGGGATTTGTAATTTTACTACGTTAGCAACTTTTTTAGCCACGGTGCATACCTCCTTGTTCCGTGATGTGGTCATGATGAGAATCAAAATTTTCTCTCCCACATGTATGTCTCAAAAACATACCGTTATATAGTAGCACGGTCTACTAGCAATAACAATGGTTATTTTTCTTTTTCAACACCTGTGAAATCAACTTCAGCAGAAGTCATACGTCCAAACATATCAACATCAATCTTAACTTTTCGATGTTCTTCATCAATTTCAGTGATCTTACCTGTCTTATCAGCAAAGGCACCATCAGTAATTTTAACCGTTTCGCCAACTTCAAAGTCAGATGGCTTGTTAGTGCTCATACCGAATTGACTCAAGATATTATCAATTTCTTCAGGTAATAGTGGTGCAGGCTTGCTACCTGAACCGTGACTGCCGACAAATCCGGTAACACCTGGAGTATTACGAACGATGAACCATGATTCATCAGACATAACCATTTCTACTAGAACATATCCAGGGAAAGTTTTTTCCATTTCTTTCTTTTCTTTACCGTTCTTTACTTTTGTTTCTTCTTCTTCAGGAACAACTGCTTGGAAAATGTAATCTTCCATACCCATTGATTGAGCACGTGATTCGAGATTTTCCTTAACCTTATTTTCATATCCTGAATAGGTATGCAAAACATACCATTGTTTTTCGCCAGCTTCAGCCATAATTTCCTCCAAAATTCAAAATAAAAAAACTCCGAACAAGTCGAAGTTTTTTTCGTTAGTTCCATAATAGCAAATTTTTGATTGTCTTACAATCTATTTACCCATTACGAAGTGTTGCAAAAGTTCAATTAGACCCCAATCAACTAAAGCAAAGAAGATTGCGTACATCAATGATGTAGCGATAACAATCCATGTATCACGTCTATTTTCTTTGAATGTAGGCCAAACAACCAATTTCATTTCCTTGTTGACACTACCAAAAAATTTAAATAGTTTCATTAGATCCTCCGAAGTTATCTTGTTTCTTTATGTAACGTATGTTTACCACAGTGCTTACAGAACTTCTTAACTTCGAGACGTTCTGTTCTGTTAGGGTTCTCAGTTATTGTGTAGTTTCTTGAACCACAAACTGTACAAGCAAGGGCGACTTTTCTTAATCCCATGTTTATCTCCAAAATTCAATATTAATCTTATTAATTGTAAACTCTCGATTGAATTTTGTCCATTGCAATCTCATGACGATTACAGGTTATCAAATTTTTTTATCTTTTGATGACAGTTATAAACCGCTTGTCGCATAGACTTTTTACTGCAATCAGCATTTTGACAAGCTTCTTCAATGGAGATATGTCCTAAAATATATTGCACTGCTATTAGTTCTCTAAGATTCATTTTTGTAGAAACATATTTGAAATATTCTTTAAACTCTACTAATTCTTTATGACAAGGAATTACCAGACCTTTGACATCGCTACTTTCAAACGGTTCAGTCAGACTATTGACTTTCCGTTTAAGGGAATTTTCACGGCGAATTATATCAATAACTCGATGCTTAAACTTCATTTTATAAAAACTACCAAATCTTGATCCACTTGTTCCATCAAATAATTTACAAGTTTGATAACAAACTAAAAGGGCTTCCTGATACCAATCATTACGCTCAAAACTAGTAATGTAATACCGCGAGTACATATTATCGATCATGGGACGATATCTTTGAACCAATTTATCTAAAGCTACCGAGTCTTCGTCATCTCTGACCTTTTCAATCAATGATAATTCCTTTTCGTTGTACATCCGGCAATTCGTTACAAATAATAATTTTATACTTATAACATAACATGTTTAAAAACAGCTTTGAAAGCGAACATTAGTTTACAAAAAAAACGAATAAAATATAATTTTTACAATTATACTTTATTCGTTTAATTAAGCATTTCTAGAAGCAAAAGCTTGATACAACAAAATACCTGTTGCAACAGAAGCATTCAGACTTTGCACATGTCCAACCATAGGAATATTCAAAGTTTGGTCTGCTTGTTTCAAAACTAGTGGTGAAATACCTTTACCTTCGTTGCCAATGATAAGTGCAACTGCACCTTTAGCATTCCAGTTACGGTAGTTATCGCCTTCCATAGCCGTTCCAAAGACCCAAACATTACGTTTCTTCAAGTCTTTAATCGTATTTACCAAATTAGTTACTCGAACAACAGGTACATGTTCAATGGCACCTGTCGATGTTTTAGCAACGGTTGAAGTAAGTCCAGTTGAGCGGTGTTTAGGAACGATAATTCCATGAACACCAACTGCATCAGCTGTACGCATAATTGAACCTAAGTTATGTGGATCTTCAATTTTATCCAAAATTAAAATGAAAGGATCTTCGCCCTTCTTTTCAGCCTTCTTAAAAATGTCTTCCATTTCCGCATACTGATAAGGAGCAATATAAGCAGCCATCCCTTGATGATTGCCGCCATCACTAATATCATCCAATTTGTTCTTAGGTACTTCTTGCACGATTAAACGATCGCGTTTAGCTAATTTGATAGCTTCAGCAATATGTTCACTTGAAAGTCCCTTTTGAACTAAAACTTTGTTAACACGTTGATTAGCTGTGGCGGACTTCAATAATTCAATTACTGAATGAACTCCATAAACTAATTCTTTTTCTTCACTATTATTTAAATTGTCTGTCATCTGCAGCACCACTTTCCACTTCATTTATGCACCATTGTGCTAGTTCTTTCACGCGTTCTTTGTTTCCTGTAATATCCAAATAACCAAAAACCGCTTCAAAACCAGTGGACATATGATATGTGACAACACTCGTATTCTTTGCTTTCGTTTGCTTTTTAGCATTGCGTCCGTTCTTATAGACACGAATTTCCTCTTCAGATAAAACATCATTATCAAGCATCAAAGTTATCAACGAAGCTTGAGCTTTTGCAGAAACATAATGTTTTGCTTGGTGCTGTAATTCATTAACTTTAACGATATTCTTTGAGAGCAAATGTTCACGGATAAAAACTTCGTAAACTGCATCCCCTAGATAAGCTAGAGTCACACCATTGAATTTCTTAACATCAGTCATTAATATGCCACCGTGTTCCTTGGGGTGTATCTTCAAGAATCACACCCATTTCTTTTAATTGGTCACGTAATTTGTCGCTCGTAGCAAAGTCTTTATCTGCTCGTGCTTGATCACGTTGATCGACCATTTGTTGAATCTCTTCAGAAAGATCCTTTTGATCATCCAATTTAACTCCTAAAATACTTGTCAAATTGACCATAGCTTCTAGAATAACATTTACATCATTTTTCGCAACTATGTCTTGAGCAGCATAATTGTTTGCCAAACTAACCAAATTGAAAATTTCCGTTAGTCCATTTTGAACATTAAAATCATCGTTCATAGCTTCCTTAAAAGCATCGACGATCGTAGCAACGTCAGTGAAGATATCGCTATCATCGTTATCTTCTTCAGCACTATCCAGTCTAAATTTCAAGTTGTTATAAGCTGTTTTAATTTTGCTCAAATTATCAGCAGCTTTTTGCAAATTAGATTGCGAATATTCAAGTGGTCGACGGTAATGAGTGGATGACAAGAAGAATCTCAGAACTTGAGGATCAGTCTTTTGTACTAAATCATGCACAGTAACAAAATTTCCTAGAGATTTACTCATTTTTTCGTTATTCTCCACGGTTACAAAACCATTGTGCATCCAATAGTTAACGAATTTTTGGCCCGTTTTAGCTTCACTTTGAGCAATTTCATTCTCATGATGAGGAAATTCCAAATCTTGTCCACCACCATGAATATCAAAAGTATCGCCTAAATATTTCGTTGACATAACGGAACATTCAATGTGCCAACCCGGACGACCAGCTCCCCAAGGAGAATCCCACTTGATCTCATTAGGCTTAGCTTTCTTCCATAAAGCAAAATCGATTGGATCCTGTTTCTTGTCGAATTCATCGTCACCAATATGTTCACTAGCACCTTCAACTAATTGATCAATATTCTGACCAGATAATTCGCCATAATGCTTGAATTTTCTAGCTCGATAAAAGACATCCCCTTGTGATTCATAAGCATATCCTTTTTCAATCAAATCTGATACAAATTCAATGATCTCTTGAATATTATCAGATGCTCGTGGATTTATTGTAGCCTTTTGTACATTGATGGCAGCAATATCTTCATAAAATGCCTTGATATAACGATCAGCTACTTCCGGTACTGTAATACCTTCTTGATTAGCCTCTTTAATCATTTTGTCATCAACATCAGTAAAATTAGAAACAAACTTAACTTTATAACCTAAAAATTCTAAATAACGACGGACAGTATCAAAAGCTACAATAGAGCGAGCATTTCCAATATGAATGTAGTTATACACAGTTGGTCCACAGACATACATATTTACTTCATTAGGTGTTAACGGTTTAAATTCTTCTTTTTCGCGAGTTAATGTATTGAAAATTTTTAACATGATTTTCACCTATAAAAAAAGGGATTGAGGCAAACTAAGTTTTCCTTCAACCTCTTTTTGAGTTTTCTTTTTTTATTGTCGGCTCCAGGTCGAGAAAAAATTGACTGGAACGTAAGGGGGATACAACTTGTCCCCAAGATTGACTTTATTCTAAAAGGACAACCTCCCTACTGAACCAATTTCTCTTGGCTTTCCACCTAACTTGGTGAGGAAACTAATTCATTTCCTTCAATGTCTTGTCGATATTAGCAAGTGCTTGCTTCTTACCAAACAATTCGATTGTTTCAGCAATTGCTGGACCATGCATTGTTCTAGTAGTAGCAATTCTAGCAGGCATATAAAGCTTTCTACCCTTAACGCCAGTATCAGCTCTAACTGATTGAATAGCATTCATAATTTGAGTAGCTGTGAAACGATCAAGCTTCTCTAATTTACCCTTCAAATCTTCAATAGCAGTCTTAGCGTCATCATCAGCTAATTCTTTTTGCTCATCATCTGTTAGATGTTCTGGTTGATTAAAGAAGATATCTGACAAATCAACAATTTGTTGTGTATAAGACATTTGTGGCATGTAAAGTTCTGTCAAATGTCTTACCCATTGAATTTCATCAGTCGATGGATCAGCACTGATACGTTTTGCCTCGATCAAGTTAGCAATTACTAAATCAGTGATTTCTGAAACATCAGCATTTTTAACATATTGGTTGTTGACCCATTCCAATTTCTTTTGGTCAAACTTAGCAGGTGATTTGCTCAAACGGTGTTCATCAAAAATCTTGATAAATTGTTTGCGAGTGAACAACTCGTCTTCTCCAACCGGTGACCAGCCTAGTAAAGCAATGAAGTTAAACATAGCTTCTGGCAAGTAACCTAATTCACGATATTGTTCGATAAATTGTAGGACAGATTCGTCACGCTTACTTAATTTCTTACCTGTTTCAGTATTGATAATAAGTGTCATATGACCAAACTTAGGTGCTTCCCAGCCAAGTGCTTCATAAATCATCAATTGTTTTGGTGTATTAGCAACGTGATCATCACCACGAAGAACATGAGAAATTTCCATCAAATGGTCATCAATAACAACTGCAAAGTTGTATGTTGGCATACCATCACGTTTTTGAATAACCCAATCGCCACCGATAGTATCAGAACCAATAGAAACTTTACCCTTAACGATATCATCCCATTCATAGTTCTTACCTACTGGTACGTGGAAACGAACAACTGGTTGTAAACCAGCATCTTCGGCTTCTTTAATTTTGGCAGCCTTTTCTTCTTCAGACATACCTTCAAACTCGTATTCATAATGAGGCATTTGACCATGAGCTTCTTGATCTTCACGCATCTTTGTTAGTTGTTCTTCAGTCAGATATGATTTGTAAGCTAAGCCCTTTTCTAGCAATTCATCAATATACTTTTGATAAATCTCTTTTCTTTCTGATTGACGATATGGACCATAGTCGCCACCGACATCTGGACCTTCATCCCAATCAACGCCAAGCCACTTAAGGTTATCTAGTTGACTCTTAGTACCACCTTTAACGTTACGTTTTGTATCAGTATCTTCAATACGGATAACGAAAGTTCCCTTGTGACTACGTGCAAACAAGTAGTTAAAGATAGCTGTTCTAGCATTCCCAATGTGCAAGTGACCTGTTGGACTTGGTGCATATCTTACACGAATTTTGTTATCTGACTTTTTTGCCATTTCTGTTTACTCCCCTTTTATTTCTTGAGTTGTTTTTATTTGAATTCTTGTTTCCATTATTCCGATGATTATTATTGCCACCGTTATTATGATTATTGGAATTCTCCTTGGCACTACTCTTTTCCTGGATACCATGCATTGAATGCTTAGGTTTTGCGAAAATCATCTTACCAGCATCAGTTTGCAATGCGCTAGTTACGATAACCTCAATATCCTTGTTAATGAAGTATTTACCTTCTTCAACAACGACCATCGTACCGTCTTCTAGGTATGCGACACCTTGCTCTCTTTCAGTACCCTCTTTTATAACTTTAACAGTCATCGTTTCTCCTGGCAAAACCATTGGTTTCAAAACTTTGGCTAATTCGTTAATGTTAAGTACCTGAACATTTTGAAATTCACTTACCTTACTTAAATTATAATCATTTGTGATGACAGCACCACCGATTTCTTTAGCTAATTTAAGCAATTTCATATCAACTTCTGGAATATTATCATAATCTCTAGTAGTTGTTTCATAATTGATCGTTTGGTCCATTTTAATTTCATTTAAAATATCCAAACCACGACGACCACGTTCACGTTTTTGGTTATCACTGGAATCAGAAATTAATTGCAGCTCGTGAACCACGAAATCTGGAATCATTAATTTCCCTTCCAAAAATCCTGTTTGAGCCAATTGATGAATTCGACCGTCAATAACAACTGAAGTATCCAAAATTTTATATGGATAAAAATCTTTTTTAGCTGAACGACGAGTTACTTCACCTTCTGAAGCTAATTGGTCATTCTTTTCAGCTGTTTTATTATTGTTATTATTTCGTCTTGAAATTGAAAAATTACTCCAATCATTTCGACGACTAGTTCCCATTCTAAAACCAATCCAACCGAAAACAATCATTAAAATAACTGGAATTACATTTGAAAACATATTATGCATCAAATAAAACGGAATTGAGATAATATTGGCCAAAACTAAGCCACCAATTAAAAATCCTGATCCATAAATGATCCAACCCGGTGATCTGGAATTTAAATACTTTTCAATTTTTTGATTTAAATCCAAGATTGGTTTAACAAACAAAAACGACAAGAAATAAAATATAATACATCCAATAAGTCCATCAAAATAGCCGTTATTGATAAAAGCAACTCCTGCTAAACCTGAAACTTCCCACAAACTAGGCAACACTGTTATTCCGACAGCAATTCCTAGTAATGCAAAAATTATATTTATTACAATTTTACGCATATAAACCTCCTCATTAAAAAATTTTATTCATTGCATCTAAAACTGTACTGACGCCGATTATCTGAATCTTATTATGCTTAGACCAATCGCCCAAGTTATTTTTAGGTATAAAAATACGTTTGAAGCCTAATTTTTCAGCCTCATTAACCCGTTGATCAATTCGATTGACCCGTCTTACTTCACCAGTCAAGCCAACTTCACCGACAAAACAATCAGTTCCCGGAATACCTGTATTTTTATAGCTAGAAGCAATTGACATTGCCAAAGCCAAATCAATTGCAGGTTCATCCAACTTAACGCCACCAGTTGATTTTAGATAGGCATCTTGATTCTGAAGCATTAAATTACCCCGCTTTTCAAGAACTGCCATGATTACAGACACCCGATTATGATCTAATCCAGTTGCCGTCCGTTTGGCATTTCCAAAAATAGTTGGGGTAATTAGTGATTGAATCTCGACCAAAATAGGTCTTGTACCTTCCATAGATACAACTACTGCAGAACCATTGGCATTTACCAAACGTTCTTCTAAAAATATCTCTGAAGGATTAGCAACTTCAACCAATCCCTTAGTTCGCATTTCAAAAATACCGATTTCATTGGTTGAGCCAAAACGATTTTTAACCGACCGTAAAATTCGATAACTGTGGTGCGTATCGCCCTCAAAATACAGCACTGTATCTACCATATGCTCCAAAATCTTAGGACCAGCAATAGCCCCACCTTTTGTAACATGTCCAACAACAAAAACTGTAACGTTTTGTTGCTTAGCAATATTCATTAATTCAGCTGTAACCTCACGAATTTGTGAAATACTTCCAACTGCTGAAGTAATTTCTGGTTCGTCCATAGTTTGAACTGAATCAATAATCAAATAATCAGGATGCATTTCATCAATTGTTTGACGAATATAACTCATATCAGTCTGAGGATATAGATATAAATTATCGCCAGTAATTCCCAATCGGTCTGCCCGCATCTTAATCTGTGAAGCACTCTCTTCACCTGAAACATAAAGTACTTTGCCACCGTCTTTAGCTAATTGTCCTGAAACCTGCGTTAATAAGGTCGATTTACCAATACCAGGATCACCACCGATTAAAATTAATGATCCTGGAACAATGCCTCCACCTAAAACTCGATTCAACTCACCTAAATCAGTTTTAACCCGAGGTTCTTTTTCAAAAGAGACCTCCGAAATCTTAACTGGTTTAGATTCTACATCACTGACACGGCGACTTGGTGTAGCGCTTGCTTTGGCAGCCTCTGGATGATCAACTTCTTCTACCATTTGATTCCAGACACCACAATTAGGACAACGTCCTAAATATTTGGGAGAAACATACCCACAGTTTTGACAAACAAATTTTGTTTTAGCTTTAGCCAATAAAATAGTTCCTTTCTTATTATATTCCTGAAGAACCAAATCCTCCATGACGTTTCGTTAATCCGCCTTCATCATCGTCTGTTGTAAGATAATTAATAAAAATACCTTGGGCTAAACGTTCACCCTTCTTAACTTTATAATCAACTGGAAAGAAATTGATCAGCTGAACGAACAATTCGCCTTCATTACTATCATTATTATAGTAATCTGCGTCAACTACGCCAATACCATTAGGAATCGACAAACCGCGTTTCAATGGATTGCTAGAGCGACTGGCAATAATCAGAACCTCGTCTTCTTGCATATAAGCTTTGACACCAGTTGGTACTAGGACCGGTTTAATTGATTTTTGAACTTCCACAATTTTATCATCATCCATTTTGCCTTTATTGAGCAAAAATTTCAAAACATTCAAAACACCAAATTTCCAAATTGATGGTACGACAAAATCTTGAGCACTTTCAATATCATAACCAGCAGCATTTTTAGTTTGACGAACAGGCAAATTGATTCCTTTACCTTCGTATTTTTTTACAATTTCAAATCCACGTTTTTTTGTCAAATTGAAAACTCCTTAAGCATTAGATATCTAAAATAATAGCATTTTAGACGCCATAAAACTATTCATTACACTGACTTTCTACTTATAATAGAGTAATATAAAATTAAATTATTCAAGCAGGAGGTAGTTTTATGGAAATGAAACACGAAGACGGTCGTTTCTACTTAGAAGACAACGATGAAATGATTGGTGAAATCACTTATTCCACCGTTACTGATGGTGTAATTTCATTAGATCATACTTATGTTAGCGACTCATACCGAGGTCAAGGTCTCGCTGGCAAGTTGCTCAACGCTGCTTTAGACTATGCAGACTTGAAAAATCTTAAAATAGTTCCGGTTTGTGAATATGCTAAAGTTACTTTTGAAAGAAAACCGGAGATTCGCTTTTTGTTAACCGAAAATTACCACAAGCTCTTAAAGGGGGAAAATTAGTTGGATCAAAACGAATTAAAAAAAGCTGTAGGTACTAGATCTGTTGATTTTATTAAAAGCAATATGGTTGTAGGTTTAGGTACCGGCTCTACAGTTTACTATATGATTGAAGAATTAGGAAAAAGATATCAAGCTGGCGACATCAAAAATATTGTGGCAGTTACAACTTCATCACGCTCTGAAAAGCAAGCTAAATCTTTAGGTATTCCTACTAAGGATCTCAATGACATTGATCATATCGACCTAACAATTGATGGTGCCGATCAAATTGACAAAAACTATCAAGGCATCAAAGGTGGCGGCGCTGCTCACCTACTTGAAAAAATGGTTGCTACCAATTCAACTAAAAATATTTGGATTGTTGATCAATCAAAGATGGCTGATACTCTAGGTAGTTTTCCATTGCCACTAGAAGTTATTCCCTTTGGTTGTGAAAAAACTTTTGCAGACCTTCAAAAGGAAAATCTTCAACCCGAGTTCCGTCTCGATGATCAAGGCAAACGTGTCTTAACGCATAATAAAAATTACGTTATCGATCTCAAAATGGGAGAAATTAAACATCCGCATTTATTAGCTGATTGGTTAGATCACCAAGTGGGAATAGTTGCACATGGACTATTTCTTAATATAGTAAATACTATTATCGTTGGTTACGAAGATGGACCTAAAGTAATCGATAATATCAGATAGAGGAGAATATTGTATGACTAAAGAAATCACATCATCAGAATTAGACAAATTTCAAACCGCTTTTGAAAATACACCCGGTTCTTCAGCAATTAAAAATGCTGTTGCAAACAACGGTTTATACAAATCAAGTGAAACAATTGCTTCCAAAGTAGCGATGGATCCTACTTTCTCAGTCGAAATTGATACTGGTAAAGTTGCCGATCAAAAACAATCTGGATTATGCTGGGTCTTTGCTGCTTTGAACACAATGAGACACCCTCTTCAGGATAGTTTTAAAATCAAAGGCTTGGAATTATCACAAGGTTACATGCTTTTCTGGGATAAGTTGGAAAAATCTAACTATTTCTTCGAAAATGTCATTAATACTGCAGCATTGCCTACTGGTGACCGCAAAGTTGACTTCCTAATGACAACACCTCAACAAGATGGTGGTCAATGGGATATGGTTATGGCACTTGTTCAAAAATATGGTGTCGTTCCTAAGAGCGTTATGCCTGATACATTCAGCCGTACTAATTCCTCTGAATTAAATTCAGTTCTCAATAAAAAACTACGTAAGGACGCCATTATCCTACGTAACTTAGTAAATGACAACAAATCTGAAGAAGATATCGAACGTAAGAAAAATGAATTGCTAAGCGAAATCTACAAGATTTTAGTTTACACAGTTGGCGTTCCTCCTACTAAGTTCGATTGGGCTTATCGTGATGATGATAAGAGCTATCACAAAGAAACTGGCATCACTCCTCAAGAATTCTTCAAAAAGTACGTTGGCTGGGATCTTGATAGCTACATTTCAACAATCAATGCTCCTACTGCTGACAAACCTTATAATCATGTCTATACCGTAGAAATGCTCGGTAACGTTGTTGGTGGCCGTCAAGTTCGTCATCTAAATCTAGAAATAAACGACTTTAAAAAACTTGCTATCAAGCAACTTCAAGCTGGTGAAACAGTTTGGTTCGGTAGTGATGTTGGTCAAAGTTCTGATCGTAAGATTGGTATTATGGATACAAATATCTATGATCTCGAAGGCTTACTAAATACCGACCTTAAGATGACTAAAGCTCAACGCCTAGACTATATCGAAAGTATGATGACACATGCTATGGTTATCACTGGTGTCGATTTAGACGAAAACGGCAATCCATTGAAGTGGAAAGTTGAAAATTCATGGGGCGAAAAAGTTGGTAACAAAGGATACTTTGTTATGAGCGACTCTTGGTTCAATGAATTTGTTTATCAACTTGTCATCAACAAGCAATACTTACCTGAGGATCTTAAAAAGACCTTCGAAACAGAATCCAAGGAACCTAAAGTTCTCGCACCATGGGACCCAATGGGAGCCTTAGCTTAATAGATACTTAATTTGCATAAGGATTTCAAATTTTAAATATTAAAAAATTAAAGCAGTTAATGACTTTTTACATCATAGTCATTAACTGTTTTTTATATATTTGAATTTAAAATTAATTGTATCCAATCAATAAGCTTCAATGCTCTCTTCAACCTAAGTAAAATCCAATAACCATTGAGCTTTTTTCTTATACCTATCAAAAGATCATGTCTCTGCTCTATAATGAAATTAATACTTAAAAGGAGTTGTCAATATGAAAAATAATCAATTTGCAATTCGTCCTACAAGTTTTAATGATCAAATAAAAGAACTTAAGGAAATTGGCTTTCTTGACAAAGATAATGAATCAGAGTCTAACCCAATTCGCCTATGGAAAAGTTTTCTCAGCAAGAGTTTTCTTGAAGCAAAGACTTCTTCCATTTTTGAAGAAAAACTAAAAACTTATATGGCAACTGAGGATCAAAATCTCAACGAATATTTAGATTACGCCACTAGTTTATCCGTTATGGCTTTTTATAACGTTAGTCTTCAACTATTAAAATTTAATCCCGATGTTGATTTCAACTTATCCGATCCTCTTTCAGCCATGAAAAAAATTCAATTGATGATTGCTGACCATAACGGCGATAATTTTACAATTGATGAATTAAAATCCGCATGGTATTGGTTATTGGCAACTCATAATAAAAACGGTGAAACATTCATAGATTCATTAGCCGCCAAGGGGTTCTTTACGTCCTTTTATGGCAAGATAACTCAACCGCTCTTATTCAATGGCAAAACATTACCTGTTTTTGATCCCCATAAATTAATTCGCGAAGTGGTTTATGTTGAATCGCCTCAAGACAGTGATCATGATGGAAAAAGAGATCTTCTCAAAGCGGAAATACTCCGTCCTCAAGAGACTGAACAAGGTCTTAAAGTTCCCATTTTGTATACTGCCAGTCCCTATAATCAAGGAACTAATGATGAAACTGGTGAAAAGCTTACTCATAATGTCAATATACCTCTAAAACATAAGGAACCAAATAATTTACAGTATAAAGATATTGAATATAATGAGACAAAAATGGTTCCTGAACCTCGAGAAATTAATGGTCAAACTAAGCGTGCTGAAGAAGATTTTGCTCGAGAAAGTTCATATACGCTAAATAACTACTTCTTGGCGCGTGGCTTTGCCGTTGTTTATATGGCTGGTATTGGGACCAAAGATTCAGATGGCTTAAGAACCACAGGTGATCCGGACGAAACAATCTCTACAGTTTCGGTTATTAAATGGTTAACAGGTCAGCTTCCTGCCTTTACTAATCGAACCGATAACATTGAAATCAAGGCTTGGTGGTCTAATAAAAAAGTCGCCATGACTGGCCGTTCATACTTGGGAACGTTAGCTACAGCGGCTGCTACAACGGGGGTTCCCGGATTAAAAACAGTGATTAGTGAGGCTGCTATCTCTAGTTGGTACGATTATTATCGTGATGGTGGCTTAGTTATCGCTCCGGATGGTTTTCCTGGCGAAGACGCCGACGTTTTAGCAGAGGAAACTTTTAGTCGTCGTTTGCAACCGGGGGATTTTCATAACGTAAAGCAACTGTGGAATCAACAAATTAAAGATATTGAAACTGGCGAAGATCGAAATACAGGAAATTATAATCGCTTCTGGGATGCTAGAAATTATCATAAAAATTTCAAGAACATTAAAGCTGATGTTTTTATGATTCACGGCTTAAATGACTGGAATGTTAAACCTCGAAACGTAGAACGACTTTGGAATGGAATCAAGAATAACGGCGTTACAGAAAAAATAATTCTTCACCAAGGTCAGCATATCTATATCAATGCTTTTAGATCAATTGATTATAACGATATAATCAACCTTTGGCTAACTCATGAATTGCTAGGTGTGGACAACCAGGCAAAAGAAATCATCCCTAATGTCATCATCCAAGACAATACCAAAGTCGAAACCTGGAATAGCTACAAAGACTGGTCTGATAACAATAATGACCAAATTAAATATAATTTATCAAGTGATAAATTATCAGCAGAAAATAGTGTGAACCAATCACTATCATTTAACGACAAGCTTGCTCAAAAGGACTTTGATTTTTATATTAAGCATAACGATGCTTGGGAAAAAGATTTATTATCTAATGATCCCAAAATTACTAATAACCAATTAATCTTTAAAACCGCAGAACTGAAAAAAGATCTTATTATTGATGGAAAAGCCGAAGTTAATTTAAAAGTATCCTCCAATCAAAATTTAGGATTATTAAGCTTTCAATTAATCGACTATGGATCACAAAAGCGTCTAACTGTTTCACCTATTCTTTTAGCTAAAAATGCTTTGGCTGCAACCTATGATTGGCGCGAAGATGATCTACGCGAATTTACCTATGATAAAGAAACCCCCTTTAAAATGATTACCAAGGGACATCTAAACTTACAAAATCGTACTGCTCCTTATAAAAATGATGAGCTAGATCCAAATGTTTTTTATGATATTAACGTTGAATTGCAGCCTACCTTTTATAAGATATTACAGGGGCACCAATTAGGATTAATTATTTATGCTACCGACTTTGGAATGACCGTGCGAGGAAATCAAGATATTGACTACACAATTAAAACTGCAGATTCCTCATTAATTGTTCCAATCCACACAAAGTAATATCAATAGCGGTTAAATATCCTAACATATAGCAAAACGACTTTCTCTAAAATTAAGTTGTTTCATACTATCAATTCTAATGTTATAATCGCCGTTGAACTGTTTATTTTGGAGATTATTTATATGGAAAAGACACAACTAAATTCTTTTAAAAATAACCCACATTCAAAGATGAGCGTTGCAGGATTCCTTATTGCTTTAGGAATCGTATACGGGGACATTGGTACTTCTCCTCTATACGTTATGCACTCTTTGATGGTTGGGAATGGCGGACTTGAAAAAATGTCCACCAATTTTATTTTAGGTAGTGTTTCATTAATTTTTTGGACACTAACCTTAGTCACGACAATTAAATATGTTTTAATTGCTTTACGTGCTGATAACCGTGGTGAGGGTGGTATCTTTGCTCTTTATACCTTGGTTAGAAAACGAGCAAAGTGGTTGATCATCCCAGCTATGATCGGTGGGGCAACCTTTCTAGCTGATGGTATGATGACACCTGCTGTTACTGTTACAGCAGCTATTGAAGGTTTGAAGGGTATTGCTATTAACAATACTATTTTGATCAGTACCCAAAATCAGGTAATTATTGTTACTTTGATTATTTTATCTACCTTATTCTTTATTCAAAGATTTGGTACACAGTTGATTGGCCGAGCTTTTGGACCAATTATGCTAGTTTGGTTTGCTTTCTTAGGATTCGTTGGTATCATGAACCTTTCATCAGATTGGTCTATGATTCGAGCTTTGAATCCTTATTATGCTTTTGAATTATTACGAAGCCCAATCAATATTCGAGGCGTCTTCATCTTAGGTAGTATTTTTCTTGCTACTACTGGTGCGGAAGCTTTGTATTCAGATATGGGACACGTTGGGCGTCCTAATATCTATACTAGTTGGCCTTTCGTTAAAGTTTGTTTATTGCTAAGTTACTTGGGACAAGCTACTTGGATCTTGAGCGTGAAGGATAATCATTCTCTTCAACAAATGGGATCAGCAATGAATCCATTTTACCAATCCATTCCTGCTGACTTTAGACTATTCGGAATTTTCCTTTCAGCTATGGCAGCTATTATTGCTTCGCAAGCTTTGATTTCTGGTTCTTATACTTTAGTATCTGAAGCTACTAAACTAAGAATTTTCCCAAGATTGAAGACTTACTACCCTACTAATTTTAAGGGACAGCTTTATATTCCTACTGTTAATTCAATTATCTGGGTCGTTTGTATGTTTATTGTTTTCTACTTTAAAACTTCGGAAAATATGTCAAATGCTTACGGTCTAGAAATTACTATTACTATGTTAATGACGACTATTTTGCTCCATCAATGGCTGTTGATGAAACGAGCTAATCGCTTCTTTACGACCGTTATTATCAGTTTCTTCTTTATTATTGAAAGTATCTTCTTTGTAACTAATAGTAGTAAGTTCATTCATGGTGCTTACATTACTATGTTCATTGCTGCAGTTCTTATTGTGGTTATGTTCACTTGGAGATACGGCGAACGTCTAAAAGACGACAATACTTATCGGAGCCATTTTGTTTCCCTACTAGCTTTCAAACACCAATTAAATGATTTAAGAAAAGACCCAAGTTATCCGCTTTATACAACTAACTTGGTTTACTTAACTAAGATTCATGATGGATATCGCATTAAGAAAAATATTCTTTATTCCATTCTTGATAAACGTCCTAAGCGAGCTCAAGTTTATTGGTTCGTAACTGTTAATGTTACGGACGAACCTTATACTGCTGCTTATAGCGTAGAAACTTTTGATACTGACTATATGGTCAGTGTCCAACTCTACTTAGGTTTTAGAGTTGATCAAAAAGTTAATGTTTATCTGCGTCAAGTTGTTAATGACATGATGTCGAATGGAGAAATTAAACCTCAACCTCAGAAATACACAACTATTCCTGATCGTGAAGTTGGCGACTTCTCCTTCGTTATCATCAAAGAGGTCCTTTCACCAGATACTAAGATTAGTAACGTTAAGAAAAGTATCATTCACATGCGTTTAGTCCTTCAAAAATTCATTTCTCCAGCTAACTGGTTTGGACTATCATACAATGATGTTGTGGAAGAACGTGTCCCATTAGTTCTTGGCAAAGTTTCACTCAATCGTTTACGTCTCGTTAGAAAAGATCGTTCCGCCTTAAAAGATATTAAGATCGACGGCGAAATTGACGACGATGATGACGAATAAATATGAATATTAAAAGGGCTAGCCTCACTAATTAAATTAGTAAAGCTAGCCTTTTTTGCTGCAATTCTTTTCACATCTGCAATACTTGCACTGTTTTTTGATTTAACTTACTAGTTATAAAATCAACTGCCCATTCAACGTCCTTTTCTGGTTCACCTGATTTTAATAAATTCCAAGATAAATCTAAAAGCACCTGATGGCCGTCATATAACTTCAAGATAATATAATGTGGTTGCCATTTGTTTCGATGCTTATTAACAACTAATGAATAAGAAGAAATATTTTTAAAGGGTACCTCTACTTGCGATTGAAACATTGGCAAAAAGATTGCCTGAATTCGTTTACTCCAAGTACTGTAATCATAATACGAGATACTTTTATCGGTAATTTTCCAATGCCCATATAAATTAGGTAAATAATGAGGATAGACCCATATGCTTTGAAAAAGAAAAACAATCAATCCAATTACAATTCCTACTACCAAGTTATAATTCAAAAGAATGAACATAGAAGTTCCACAGGCAACTCCTAAAATTAGACTATTGATCAGTGGCTTCCAATTTAACTTTTTAGCAAAATCTTTTTCCATCTCCATCATCTACTTTCTAAGCCATTATTCATTTAATAATTTAAATAAAAAATAGCTTTTTGATTCTTATTAAGCAAAAAAGACGCTCACGCTGTACATGTCGTAACAACCAAGTGTTAAGAATATAATTAATATGATTTCACACATATAATCCTTTCAACCAGTCAATTATCATGGTTGGTACTATTCAGAAAAAGAAAGTGATTATTATGTTCACCTATATTCAAATATTTTCTAACGATACTGTCGACTTTAAGGGTTATGCCTACTATGAATTTATCCGAAACAACCTCTCTCTAACTCTGAGTCGTGGAGTCCGTCCTTTAAAACGTACTATTATTCCCCTAGATAAGATTCTCTTCCTAAATATAGAAAAATTTTATGGCGAGGATCTGATTCGTTTTATTTATAACAAAAAAATATTTTCATTTATCAATACTGGTTATGGCGAATCTTTATATCTAGAAAACCACATTTCAAAAACCATTAATTGAAAAAAACACTGAGGATATTCTTCTCAGTGTTTTTATTTGCCAATTTAAAAGTCATACGGCTTTTTTTACGACAATTATAATCAATTATTCATAAATGATAAATCTGCTTTAGACAGCAATATATTGACTAATATGGCGTTTTTAAATATTTTTCAATTCCAAATGCCACACCATCATGATCATTATCTTTTGTAACATATTTAGCATGATTTTTTACACCGGGTAGAGCATTGTCCATTACAATTGGTGTTCCAACCATTTTTAATATTGATAAATCATTATAGCCATCCCCAAAGGCAGCCATATCTTCAGTATTCAAGCTCTCCAGATTTTGGATATAGCGAACGCCACGAGATTTTTGGGCCAATTGACTCGTAATTTCTAGATAGTTTTCGCTCGATTGATTGACGCTTAAATCTCCTCGATTCAAATTTCCCATCTTTTCAACCAGTGTTTTCATTTCCTCTTCGGAGAAGGAAATTAACATAATTTTATATATCTTAGTTGTTGATTGTTTTAATAAAGAAACAAAATCAGTCCTTTGAGGTGTTTGTCCACCTAATTCCTGTTCATATTTGATGCCCCGATCCATTTTTTCAACGTACCAGTATTCCAAATCATAAAGGCTATAGCTAACCTCAGGAAAATCTTTCTTAACTTCATCCAAAACTTGAACGACCTCAGTAGTTTCAATTGCATCTTCTTGAAGAATTTTAATACCTTGATGAGTTTTTTGAAAAATCAAACCACCGTTGAAAGCGATTTGTGGCTCTGTTAAAGCTAACTTATCAATCGTCTCTGTCATTTCCATTGGTGAACGTGCTGAGACTAATGTAAAAGGAATCTGGCTTTCTTTAATTATCCTGACATTATTTTCACTGATTTTACAATTGCCCTGTAGTAATGTGCCATCCATGTCAGAAAAGATATGCTTGATCAAAATCGGTTCCTCCTTAAACTAAATAAGTATATTTTAAAGTTACGTAACCGATTACACAACAATTTATTATAATTTGAAAAATCTCCTTGCTATAAAACCCGTTCGATGGCTTATGGTAAAGGCGAATCAAGAAAGGAACGTGAAAGTTATGTTTGCTTACATTTAAATTATTCAGAAGGATTCATCTGTTTCATATGGATATGTTAGTTTTAAAATCTCCAAGGATACCCTATCTATTTCTTCTTTAAAAGGGCTTATCAATACTGATCAAATCAATATTCCAATTAATCAAATCAGCGATATCAAAGAAGATAATTATTACGGATGGAATAGAATTAAATTCAATTACAATAATACGCAATATATCTTCTTATATAGTGGATATGGAGAATTTGACTATTTAAAAGAAACCATGCTTGAAGTATCGATGGCATGAAACAAATAAATTTATTGCAGAATATAAAAAATAGGAGTCGGTAACTAATTAAAGTTACGACTCCTATTATCTTTTATTAAGCAAATGATGTTGCCACACTACCAACAACGATCAATACAATACCTAAAATAGTATAAGTTAGCTCTCGCTTGCTCTTTCTTTCATGTAATACGAAGATACCACCAAAGGTTCCAATCACTACGTTCAATTGTGTCCAAATAAAGGCAGATGTATTTCCGTTAGCCTTAGCTGAGAAGATGTAAGCAAAAGCTGCGATTCCCCAAGCAATACCAGCAATAATATTTTGATACTGTTGTTTTTGTTTAAATGATTTTTTATCAGTAAACAAAGCATAAATAACAGCACCTAAAAGAATTCCCAACATTTCTGGCAAGAAAATTCCAGTTGAACTTTCAGCCTTAACAATTGGCATATTTGGAAATGAAGAATAAATCCAAAAACCAACTGTAGTACATAGAAGGAAAATAGCATCCTTAGCTTCTAAGCTTTTACCAGATGTATTATCTGTAACTGATGTTAATAACGCACCTACGACAACAATCAATAAAGCAATAATACCAATAACTTTAGCATGTACCCCTGACCAATCGCCAAAAATTAACATACCAATAATTGAATTACCAACTAATTGAAACACAGTTGATAATGGGACGGTTCCAGAAACGCCAATTCGTTTGAAAGAAATAAATTGACCAATTTGTCCAATAGTCCATAAGGCTCCACACAAAACTGAGAACCAAAATGCCTGTGTACTAACACTTGGCTGTGTAACTAAATAAGAAATCAATCCTACAATAGTTGCACCAGCACCAATTCCAAACATTTGATTAACTGGTGAACCACCAACTTTTCCGGTAATGATCGGCATAAATCCCCAACCAAGAGCCGGGATCAAAGCAATTAAAATATTCATAAAAAAACTCCCTCTCAATTTGACCAAACATTAGTAATAATTATTTTTTAACGTGGTAGCTCTCTGATATACATAAGGAACTATTGTTTCTCATAATACGATCTCTAGTACTCATTTAAATGAACATTATTACAATTAATTAATCTAAAAAGTTCTTTTGGCATCAAAAATGTTATCCAACTTATCTAGACCATTTAAATATTCTAACGCAAATTATTTAAAAAGAAAGCATTTTCTTTTAAATTATTTTTACTAACGATTGCTATTAATAATATTTAGCCTTGAATCAAACTCATAAATCAATGGCGTTCCATTTGCTACTTCGACTCCATCGATATCTTTATCACTGATTCCTTCAATATACTTGATTAAAGCCCTAATCGTACTGCCATGAGCCACAATCAATTGATTTTTGTTATCCAACAAACGCGGTGCAACGTGATCAACATAGTATGGAATGATTCGTTGATAAGCTTCATACAAGCTTTCGGCAACAGGCATGATTCTTGAATCATAATATTTATAAGGACCAATATTAGGATCTGGATGCTTTAGCTTTGGTGGTACTGAATAAAAGCTTCGACGCCAATGATGTACCTGTTCAACGCCAAATTCTTTTCTAGTCACATCTTTGTTGAGACCCCTCAAGGCTCCATAATGACGTTCATTTAAGCGCCACGACTTAGTAATCGGCACATAATTGAGATTTAAATCGTCTTGTATTATATAGGCAGTTATAATTGCACGTTTTAAAACCGAGGTATGGACGTGATCAAAATCAAATCCTTGAAGTTTCTTAGCAGCCACATGTGCTTGGATGATTCCCTCTTGAGTTAAACCAACATTATTCCACCCCGTATATTGATTTAAAGCATTAGCAATACTCTCTCCATGCCTTACCATGACAAGTTTTACCATATTACGCCATTCCCAACTTTCATATAGAATTACCTATTAATCTTAGCACAATTATCTTTAGTTATTAATCTATCAATGAATCATCTAGGCCTCTAGAACCTTCAGCTTGCAAGGTTACATGCGTAATATTGAATTTATCGTTCAAGAGTTTGTCTACTTTATCGTACAATTCATCCAGTTGGGCTATATTGCAGCTTATTTTTACATTAATATGTGCATCCAACATGATATGATTTTCGTCAATCATCCAAACATGAACGTGATGAACCTTAATTATTTCGGGAATTGTTAAAATCGCCTCTTGTACTGCATCCAAATCAATTTTGGGACTGGCCTCCATCAGAATATTAATTGTTTCTGAAACGACGCTGTAAGCCTCTTTTAACAGCCAAATAGCAATGATTATTGTAATAAGTGGATCGACCCAATTTCAATTGAATAAAATAACAAAAACTGAGGCAATCAGTACGCCAATAGATGACAGGGTATCAGTTAACATATGAAGAAACGTTGCCTTAATATTTAAATTATGTTTAGAACCAGAAAACAATAGTAGCATTGAAACCAAATTAGCTACTAATCCAATAATTGCTACAATCATCATCAATTTTCCATTGATGTGTTGTGGTTGCGACAAACGCCTGAACGATTCAAAAACCATCATCAACGTAATTACAACTAAAACAATCGAATTAACAAAAGCTGCCAAAATTTCTGCCCGCTTGTATCCGAAAGTTTTCTTACTATTATTTTTTCTTTTACCGACAACATTGGCAACATAGGCAATTACTATTGATAAGGAATCTTCTAAGTTGTGAAAAGCATCAGATATCAATCCTAAGCTACCTGATAATACTCCACCAATAAATTCTGTAATAGTAATTAACACATTAAGCACTGTCACATAAAAGAAACGTTTACCCGTTACTTTATCATGATCCATAACATTGCCTCCTTGTATCTATCATACCAATTTTTTATTGGAGATATAAAAAAAGATGAAACTCAGAGAGTTTCATCTTTTAGGTACCCTTATATTTTATCCTTCTATTTAGTTGTTAGCTTAGCAACAACTTTAATGGGATGAGCTACATCAATAATATCAGAGAATCTGTTTGTAACATAATCTCTCATACCGTCACGAGCCTCTTTTTTAGAAACGTTGTGACAAATGCGCTTCTTAGCAATGGTTTGACCTTCCTTGCTAAAGAAATTACAAGTAACTTCATAGTCGCCATGATTACCAAAAAACAACATCATTGTGACCCCCTTCTACACAAAATAACTATCTCATTAACTTCGACCAGATATTTATACCACTTTTTTTAGGTCAATACAACACCCTAGATTTAAATTCTTTTTTTAAAAAAAACTAAGCATTTTTTAGTTAATTAATTACCGCTAAGTAATTATGATATTATAAAGTTAACGAATTATTCATAGGGAGTAGCATTATGAAAAGGGAAAATTGCAACATTGGATCTCGTATGACTCGTGAAGCACTTCGAAGAAAAAAGACACCATTTTATCAAAAAAAGACTTTTCTAATTTCGATTGTTTTGATATTGATTATTGCAATTGGTATATTCATATTCTGGAAAGCTAATACCAATAGCAACACCACTCATACTACACAGCCATCACATAAAATAGAAAAAGTTAAACCTAAAAAGAAAACTACTAAGAAAGCTTCCAAACCTAATAAGGCTCAAAAAGTAACTAAAGAACAACCAGCTAAAAAGTTGAAAAGCAGACTGATCAAAAACAGACAACTACTAAGATTCAAAATCCAGGGACTTATAATGACTTAACTTATGATACCGATTGGTATACTTTCAAAATTTCTAATGAAGTTAAATTGATCAAAGATGCTAATGGAGATGCAGCTTTATTAGTTAAATATAATTACACCAATAAAACTAGTACCGCTGAAACTCCTCAACAAGTTCAAAATAATGCTATTATGCTTAAGCAAGATGATAAACAGCTTAGTGCTACTACCGCTACTGGAGATAACGCTCAATTGGTTCAAGCCAGCAGCAACAATCAGGTACAACCTGGAAAAAGCTTTGATGGAGCCCTGTTGGTCAAGGTTAACAGCACCACTTCTGAAGTCACTATGTACTTCAAGAATATCCAAACCAATAATTGGCTAGATAGTACGCAACCACTAAAATTAGACTAAAAAAAATAAGAAGCCTTAGCTTCTTATTTTTTTATCTCAAAGTTTTTTAATTGAATGTATGAAATCACCAAAGCAATTATCAAAAAGACCACAGTGACGTAAAGAGTAGCCATTGAGAAAGTTGTATGCGACATCTGTAAAACGGTCTTACTTGAAAACATGGGAAACATATCCCTCAAAGCGTGCAATAAAATAACAATTGTTAAATTATGAGTCTTGATATAAATCGTTCCAAAAAGAATTCCAATCGCAGCCGCAAAAATCACTTGACCTGAAACATATCCAATAGGCAATGATTTTAAATTTATGAAATGAATTGAGCCAAACATAATACTAGATCCTATTACAGCCCCAAAAACATTGTTATGCAGCACTTTCAAGAAAAGCCCTACCATAATTCCTCTAAAGACATATTCTTCAGCTAGGCCGACTAACAAGCAAATAACGATCACCTTAAACTTCACTTGAAAATCTGAAACCATTAACATTGGCGAATCTAAAAATACCACGATAATAATTGCTGGTAGTGCCGTAAAAAGTTGCGACATTAAATTATTTTTGTTTACCCACGTAACTTTTTGTTGAAAGTATTTTTTGTTCAAAAGATACGCCACAACAAATACTACTAAATCTCCCACTGCTTGCCAGATGCTGGCAGTACTTTGCTTCTTTGACATTAATCCAACTATAATTAACACTACTGGAAAAATCAACGTAGCCAAAATAATCTTGGTTATATCATTTCTAAATAATTTCATATATACTCCTTTTAATTATCATACTTAATTATATAAAAAAAGCGCTTGACATGAAACGCGTTCGATAAAGTATTCTTAAATTGTTGAAATACTAGTTCTGAAAAACACTGTGATTCTCCTTTACAGAACTTACCCTTCAAATCGTATTTCAAGTTATTTATTTGTTAAAAATCGGATTAGAACACCGTAAAAAAGAATCGGTAGCGTCAAGAATCTTGTGTAAATG
>NZ_AZDB01000011.1 GCF_001434585.1 Companilactobacillus crustorum JCM 15951 | reverse complement strand
AAATTCGGATTAAATTTGCAATCTACCTTTAGCGCACCCAATCGGTCAATTAATCGGCCCACGACCCCAGCCATAATAATTGTTGCTAACCCTGGCGCTGCCGACACAATACCGGTAACAATAACTAAATTGGAACTGTTCGGATCAAGTTCTCTAACAAAGAGACTAATCATCGGTGTTATAGCATTCGTTGTCGCTTGAATTGCTAAAAGCGAACCAAATAAAGCAATAAAAAATTGCCAACCAATCCTTTTCATAAAAGGAAAGACTGGTGGTAAAGATTCTTTACTGATAGGAATAAAGCTTTCTTTTACCCCTATCCAAGTTGTTATAAATACTAACGCCATTAAAAAGCTAGTGATAAAAAAAGCTCCTCGATAACCAAACCAAGTTGCTAAAAATCCTCCTATTAATGGACCCATTAGTGTACCAGTGATACTTCCAGTTACTAATTTGCTCATAACTCTTCCTTGAATCTTTTGAGGTGTTGAAACAGACATCAATGCATTAGCATTATTGATATATCCCGAAAAAGCCCCTTGTAAGCAACGAAAAAATAACAGAAACCAAACATTTGGCGAAAGACCAATCATTAAAATAGTAAAGGTCATTACTCCAGATGCTCGCAAACACATTAACTTACGTCCCTTTAGATCAGCCAAACGTCCCCATAATGGTGAAACTATTGCCTTACTTAAATATGTCAGCGAAAAGGCTGCGGCTCCTAAAAGATTTAATTCAGCGTTATTAAAATTACCTAAAGTATCAATAAATAAAACAATAAAAGGCAATGTCATTGCATTGCCCATTTCCGTAATCAAGCTTCCAAACCATAAAATTTTAAAATTACTCTTCCAATAGTCCGTTTGCATATTTTCCCCTCAATTAACAATATCTTCTAATAATAAAGCAATAATGTTTAGATAATGTAAATTTTAAGTAAAAAAAGGATATAAAAAAAGCTAACTCGAATGAGTTAGCTTTTATTTTCAAAGTCTATTTAATTAGTCTTTGTTAACGTTTGAAGCTTGTGGTCCGCGATCGCTATCTTCGATATCGAAAGTAACTGCTTGGCCTTCTTCAAGAGTCTTATAACCGTCGCCTTGAATAGCTGAGAAGTGAACGAATACGTCACTACCATCTTCGCGAGTGATAAAACCATAGCCTTTTTCTGCGTTAAACCATTTAACTGTTCCGTGTTCCATTAGAGAAATCCTCCTGATAAATAAAATATTTATTTGTGCATTATTTCGTGGTACATCATGGAAGAAAGTCTAAAGTACGAAACATTCAAACCATTCGAACCATTCACCATTCAAAAATACAACTCTTATATTAACATGTTTGACCAATTATTACAATCTACTTAGCGTAAAGTTTCTTTTACAATTACTTAAATTTCAACATCTCTAACATGAGGGATTGAATTCTGAGCACCTTGAGTTTGAACTGTTATAGAAGATGCTTTACTAGCAAATTTCATTGCTTCCTCGATATTACTTAAATCGGAATCTAACTTAGCAGCTAAATATCCGATAAATGTATCACCAGCAGCTGTGGTATCAACTGTGTTAACCTTATAGGCATTAACAAAACCATTCCGTTCACCCTGTGAATAGAATGATCCGCTCGCACCAACAGTTATTATAACATTCTTTATACCCATTGTATGCAATTTATTTGAAACATTTTCCATTGATTGACGATCATCCACCTTAATCCCAGTAATAGCTTCAGCTTCTGTCTCATTAGGAACAATAATATCTGTTAATTTTAATAGCTCAGCCGGAATATTTTGCTTGGCTGGAGCAGGATTCAAAATTGTTAGAACGCCATTTTCCTTAGCAATTTTAAAAGCTTCAATTGAAGCTTCCAAAGGTGTTTCAAATTCAGTAATCAAACAATCTGCTTCAGCAATAGTTGCTTTAGCTTTTCTAATATCTTCTACTGTAATAGTTTGATTAGCTCCACCATAAATCAAAATACTGTTTTGACCTTTAGCATCCAAAAGAATATAAGCTTTACCAGTTCCGGCTTTTTCATCCTCTGTAACGTGATCGATTTTTAGGCCATCATCTTTAAAGGTATCAAGCATAAAGTCTGCCGCATGATTCTTTCCAATCTTACTGATAAAAGATGTGTCAGCGCCAGCTCTAACTGCAGCAATTGCCTGGTTAGCTCCTTTACCGCCACCAGCTGTAGAGCGATCATGCATAGCCATCGTTTCACCGGGTAATGGTAAACGATCAATATTTAAAATAGTATCTACATTAATTGAACCAAGTACAACAATTTTTTTCATATTACAATTCCTCTAAAAAACAACTCCACTTTCAAGTAAAATATTCGAATATGGTGTTTCCTCACCTGTTCTGATGAAAGCTTTTGTATCATTGAGATCTTTTTTCATATCTTCGTGAGGAATAAATTCAATTGGTGTGTCACCAATAGCTTTTTTAACAGCAGCCAATTGTTCAGGGTTTTGAACTTTAATTTCTTCAGCCAAATAAACTTTTTGAACTTCAAGTTCACTCAAAACATTTTCAAGTACTTGAATAAAACTTGGTAAACCAGCCTCAACTGCTAAATCAATTTTTTCAGTCTTTGCAGGAACTGGCATCCCAGCATCACCAATACCGATTGTGTCAAAATGTCCCATTTGAGCTATAACCCGTGATATGTTTGAGTTTATGACTCTTGTTTTTTTCATGAAATCCTCACCTTTTTCTGTAATCGTTTACAATCTCAATACTAACATTAGCTTTTCTTTAAGTAAATATTTTATCAATATCAGATGGACTGTCGCAACCTTTAGATTAGTATTGCTTGTATTCATCTAAAATTATATCCTATTAAGAGATATTACAAAGAGGAAAAAATATGAAACGAACAGCTAAACTGAGTTTTTACATTATTTTATTTATCATCTTCGGATTGATTGGCCTTTGGATGCCACTGCTCGGAGATGACCTACATTGGGGAACTTATTTCGGTAGCAACTACTTCCCTCAAGGTATCTTTTTGAAATACGACGGTCGTTATTTAGGAGACTTGCTAGTTATTGCTATCACTAAAATCAAGCCACTAGCTTTTATTGCTTATGGGACCTTTATGACAACTATCGTCTACTTGATTCAAAAAATCAGAGAGCAAATTTCTGCTCCTAAATCGCTTGGTCTTTTATCAGCATCGATGGCAACCATTTTTATTTTTATGACTCCAAAAGTAATCTTTAAACAAATTTTGGGTTGGCACGCTGGATTTGCAAATTATGTTCCATCAATTGTCTTCCCTTTATTTATGCTTTATCTAGTCCTCAAAAATTATGACAATAAAGATGTTCATTATTATAGAACTAGCGGCTTTCTAATTTTCTTTGCTGCTATTACAGCTCAATTTTTTGCAGAACATATTACTGTATTAAATGTTTTCAACAGCGTTTTAATCTGGTTATTCTTAAGAAAACATTTTGGCGATCAATTTAAAAAGATTTTCAATGGAATCGTCGTTGGTAACATTATTGGTGCCTTTTTAATGTTTATCAATGGCGCTTATATTAAGATTCTTTTTGGTAGAGATAGTTATCGTTCTCTCAAGGGTTCAGCCAATTCAGATACAATGTTCAATTATTTAAAAATTCAATTTGCTCCTAAAACTTTAATAATAGTAGGAATTTTAATATTAATCTTTTCAATTATTGTTATTGTATACACTAATAAATTAACTAATATCAAACATAAAATCGCTAACTTTGCATTACTGCTTTCAGCTTTTGTCGTTATCGCACCATTTATAGTTGTTTCCCCATTCGGATCCAGATGTATGTTTGCGAGTTACATGTTTTTTGTAACAATTTTTGTTATTAATCTAGATTTATTAGTTTCGGCCTATGAAAAATATCTCTTGCCAATTTTAATGATAATTGTCTTAGGACTAGGGTTAAGACTTGATGCTCTTGCTCATAACTACGGCAAAACTTTTAATTTCCAAATTCAATACTCACAGTATCAAAATACAGTTCAACGTCGTACTCAATATTTCCTACAATATAAGGATGATAAATATATTTGGATAACGGCTCCTGTTCAAAGTGATGCTAACTTTGCAGAATTGTATGTCAAAGACAATACTCGTAATATGGTGCCAATTAACTATTACGATTGGACTGACGCTTTAAGAAAGATAAAGAATAAAAAATTCCATAATCATGATGAATACATGAAAGCATTCGACCAACAAATCTTGAAAAAGGTTAAATTAATTCAAAATAAAGCTAATCAATAACTATAAAAATAGGCTCAGGTGACCACTCTTAAAGGTCACTTGAGCCTATTTTGTTGCTAATAAAATTAAGATTGTACCTGTACATCAGCAGCACTGACCCATTCATTAGTTGCTACCCGATACATTTTGACCCCATTTATTACTGCAGAACCGTCCGTTCTCCATTTGCTGCCGATTGGCAATTCTGCTGGCAAAGTTTGTCCTTGAGTATTATAAATTGGTGTCTGAGATATAACAGTAACTTTAGTCGTATCAGACACTGGTGAAAAATCAATTGTTCCTTTAACAGATACAAAGACATTTGAAGCAATTTGATAATAATCTGCTCCATTTATTGTGACTATCTGACTGTATTTCCAAGCGCTATTAGGTGCCAACTGATTAGCCAATAAATCACCATAAGAATCCACTACATCAGCGGCCGTATTTGAAATTCTGACGATACCTGAAGTAGCTGTCTTAGTGAAATTGTAAGTGTCAGCTGCAATCCATTGACCATATCCAACTAGATAGAAGGTTCGACCATTAACTAGAGCTGTCGCACGGACCCCTATACTCTTCAAGGTTTCAGATGCTGCTTGATAATCAAGGGCAAGAATTCTAGTATCCGTTGAACTTACATTCTTAACAGATGTCGTATTAGAAGATGACGTAGCCGGGATTCGGCTATAAACCAAGTTAACAACTTGAGGATTAAGAGCATACATTTCCTTCAAAACTGTGGCTGCACTTTGAAGATTATATCCTGATATCACACTGTCAGAAGTTAAATCAAACTTGTCTCCTACTAGGTTTCCAGAAAGTTGCTTAGTCATAGGAGTACCTTGATTCTCAATCGGAGTACCATCAGCATTCAAGTAATTAATCGTTACGGTAGGATGATTTTGCCAAATAAGGGGTTGAGCCCTAACCCCAAAATACTCAAAAGTATTAGTTCCATACTTCTTCTGAATATAGGAATCAGGATTACTTGAATACATGAAACCAAGGTGTCCATATATAAGAGTAATATTGCTTGAATCTGGATTTTCAATTTGATATTGATCATTACCAAGATTTTCCAGATTATCATCAGCCCATTTGCTTTTATCCACTGTATACGTGAAATGATAAGTATCTGCAATATCTTCTCCTGCAATGCCATAGGAAGGCAATGCCTTGAAAGTCAGAGGCTGTCCAATAACTCCATAAACTGGTACCGGATCATAAGTACCATCGTTAAAGGAAACAATTAGTGCTCCAGCATTAGGATCGATGTTCTTCAAAGGAGAAAAGTCGCTTAGTGCAGCGCTGCCTAATTCGACCATATTTCCCTGGTTTCCATTGTTAACAAATTTAGTTAGCCATGGTCCAATTTTCTTTAACTGTTGATCATTAATTCCTGAATATGTCGAAACTGAAGTATCTCCTGTAAATTCAACATACGTAGCTTTAGAAACGTTTATTTTAGGAATCTGGCTGACATCAATTTCTTTAGCTTTCGGATTACTGAAATTACCATCTATAGTTAGATGATTGAAATTCAAATTATCCAATGGCGTCAAATCTTGATTTGCTTTAGCATCTGTAGCCAACTTTACCTGCAAAATAATTTGTGATTTAGCTGGTAGCAATTGTAAATACTGCATTCCATTTAAACTTTCAATTGGTGTACTATCCTGATCAGTCATTGAAGCTCCTGGAGTTTTTAGTTGCCCTAATTGATACATAGTTACTGATGCTCCCAACAAGGGATCTTTAAAGTTTTTGATTGCTCCAACAGTTATATTATCAGTCGCTTTGACGTGTAGGCCGTTTTTAATTACGCTTTCCAATAAAGGATCAGTGAAGTTAACCACCGTACTATCGGAAACATCGCTAGGAATGGCATAAGAATTATTTTCTGACGGCAGATTTACATTAATAGTTCCGGTTGGTTCAGGATTAGTAGTCGATAGCGTTCCTGTTCCAGCAGTTCCCCCAGTAGTTATTGTTGAAGTACTGGTAGTACCTGTTGCAGCAGGTTGCGTACTAGAAGTTTTAATAGTAGTCGATGTAGGTGTACCTGAAACTGTCTGCAAACCGGCTGTCGATGCAGGTGTAGTTGTAGACTGTGAACCAGTAATTGTAGTCGTCGATACAGGTTGTGAGCCCGTACCTGTTGTATCTAACGAAGCACTTGTTTCAGGCTGTGGTTTTGCAGTTGCTGTAGTTGTTGCTGGCTGTGAACTAGTTATAACTGAAGTACTTGTGGGCACAGTTCCTTCGGTGGCAGCTGCTTGACTACTACCTGTGTTAGCTTGTGAGGCTACAGATGTTGCTGTAGTCACTGTAGTATTTTCAGCACTTGTCGATTTAGGCGAGGTTGCACTTGCTAATGCTGTTTGAGAGGCTGTTGTTGATGTTTGAATAGTATCTGAAGCAGTAGTTGCAGCCTTTGCTGTTTGGATATTTACAACCGAAGCCAAAATAGCTGAAGAAAACAAAGTAATTCCCACATATAAACGTTTTTTATTTAATGTCATATAGATCACTCTTCTTTCACTTTGCCCCTTATCTTAGTTCCAGAAAAGTCATATACCAAACATATAGTATTGCTTCATATTTTATAAGAATCTATTGATATCAATGCAATAGATAGTTTTATGTTTAATCTATACCAATTGTAAATATTATATTAAATTACTAATATTTATAACTAGAATAATTAAGTAGAAATACGCTCATCTTTATTTATTCCACTTTAGGAAAAAGCTTTTTACAAAAACTGAATCACATTGTTGCATAAATGATAGTAAACTACGAATTGTATTAAGGAATGACCTCAATATATATTAGATAACTTTTAGTACATATGGCAGTGTACATAAAGATTGATAGTTATATAAAAAACAAAAAGATATTCACGGTCGGCATACCATGAATATCTTGAAAATAGATAATTCACACACAATAAATTAAATTAATTAAATAGTAGCTTTGAAAGATTGTTCAACAACATCGTACATGGCAACGTACTCATCTGGAGCAATTCTTAAAAAAGGCATACCATTAGACGTATTTATTACAGTATCTGTGGCCCATTGGCTATTAGGTGCTATAGATACGTCTGTTCTTTGTACTAAATTATGATCATAAACATTAACATTTTTGTCTGCGCCGTCGAGTGACTGTACTTTAATAGTCATGCGACGGTTTTTATATGAGAAACTATCTTTTGAGCTTAAGAACTGGTTAGGTGCAACTTGATAATAGTTAGTTCCATTGATACTTTGTGTTTTAGCAACCTTCCAAGTACTGTTATTTTGAAGAGCAACATCAACTTTACTACCATTTTGATCGTAAACTTGAGCTTGATCGACATCCACTTGAGCAAAGTTACCACTTGAAACTGACTGAGCATTTACATCAGTAATACTACTTGCAGCAGTGGTGAAAGTGCTTCCTGTACCTAATAGTGCACAAACTAGAAATAAGATTGATTTTTTCATTTTTTCAGACCTCACTATACGTAATATTAGATTTCCCCCTGTGTACACTATTTTTTTGCATAAAAATAGTGTACAAAAAAAGATTGATTTTTATATAAAAAATAAAACAATTGGCATTCACACAAATCGCTTATATAAGTTCGGCATATTTTATAAGCATTTTTATAGTACAAGGATTCTGAACATTTTTCAACTTAAATATGTTAAACATTGGATATTTTTTTATTAAATATTTTATATTAATATTATCTCAATTTATGGGAAGCGGTATAACCGTTGATACTATCTACTTCTGTAGACGAACATATCATGCATATATAAAAAACAGGAATGAGTCCAATTAATGGATTCATTCCTGTTTTTTTATTTTTTAAAGTAATTTTTAAAATCTTGATGTAAATGATTGTTGAATAACATCCCACATACCTACATACTCATCTGTGGCAACTCGAACAAAGGGCATTCCCCCTGCCGTTGTTATTACTCGATCTGAATACCAATAAGTTCCTGGTGCTAAAGCTACTTTACTGCTTTCAACAAAATTATGATCATAAACAGATACATCACCATCAGTCGATACTCTAATAACCTCTGGTCTATTGCGATAAACATAGCTATCCTTTGAACTCAAATAATCATTTGTACCAATCTGGTAATAATCTATCCCCTTAATAGTAATCGTTTTGCCTAGATACCAATCACTGTTCTTAGGTTCCGTCTTATCTAATGAACTTCCTGAAGAATCATATAATTCAGCTGACCGAGAACTAACATCAACAAAGTGTCCACTTGAAACTGACTCTGCTTTGACACTTTGGCTAGGTAAAAATGAAAATCCAATGCCTAGTAGTATTACAAAAACAACTACCATAACTTTTCTTCTCATTTTTTATACTTCCTTAGTCTCCTTAGACTAATTAGATGATAATCTGTTTAAACATAAAAGAGCAAAGTGGAAGCATACTTATTTTTTTATAAAAAAAATCGTCAGGCTAATAATCTGACGATTCAAAATTTATTTTTTATTAATTTTTTTCAATAAAGGCTCGTTATTATTAGCCTTGGCCAAATAAAAAGCTAAATTTTTATGATCCTTATAAGCTTGCTTTTTATCAGTATCACCTTGCAATGAAACTGCTGCAATATAATTTAGATCATCTAAGAAATATGACACATGTTTCGATTGAGCGTACTCCAAGCCCCATTTACTAAAATCATATGATCTCCCATACATCTTCATTTCATTGAATGCTTCTGCAAGAGTCTTACAAATAAAGAGGACTTCAAGATCATTGGCATTGGAGATCTTTACATTCTCATCAATAATATTATCAATCATCTGAAAATAGTATTGAGCTCGGTCTCTGTGACCTTGGCCTAAATAGTTCAGACCCTTAAACAAATATGATAATAAAGTATAGACATCATCTTTAGCTGATTTAGTCAGTTGCAATACTTTATCTAAGGTAAACAATGAGGCATCAAAGTTACCTTTCCAATAATCCATCACACCGTTAATTAATTCATACTGTTCCATATCGTTATTAGTTAATTTACCATCCAATAACGATAATTTTTCTTTAACATCTTCAGTTCTATTTAAAAGAACATTACTTTCAATAGTGTCCAAGATGCTATCTTCACTGGCAGATGATTTACTTGAGAAATCACTGAAGACATCATTCAATGTCAAATCCAATTTCAAACAAATTTTTATTAAAATGTTCACGGTTGGTGCTATATTGTGCTTTTCAATCTTACTAATCGTATTCTGAGTACAAATATCGTTAGCTAACTCAATTTGAGTTAAGTTCATTTCCCGTCTTTTATTATAAATAATAGATCCAAGAAACAATGGCAACACACTCCCATCTATCATTATGATATTTATCAATAATACTATACCACCTCATAGAAATATATATACCTTTATTATTAATAATTGACAAAAAGCTAAAAAAAATTTTCCAAATTATTTGCAAATGCACAAAAAATATTGTGAGATATCACTAATATTTTCAACTAGAGATAAAAAAAAGCAGCTGAACAAATGTCCAACTACTTTAGTGATGCGGGTAAGAAGATTCGAACTTCCACGGAGGAAACCCTCCACAAGATCCTTAGTCTTGCGCGTCTGCCAATTCCGCCATACCCGCATGCACTTATTACTATACACATAAATAATTAAATTTTCAAGCTGAAATTTTTATATCTTTTAAATACTTTAATTTGCTGTGACACTTGCCACAAACATATTTACGAAGATTTATTTTTTTTACACGTCGATAAATTGTATGACATTTAGAGCATTCATAAACATGATAAGTTTTACTCTTAACAGTACTTTGAATTGGGGAATAACGTAATCCACCAACTTGCTTCAGCAAAACTTTAAAACTTCGATCTTTGTGCTGAGCTGGTAAACCATCGTTATAAAGATGATAGTGACACAATTCATGTTTAATTACACCAATCAGAGCCTGATTTCCAAATTCCTGATAAATCCTAGGATTTATATCTATATGTCGATCATTCAAATGAAATCTACCACCAGTAGTTCTAAGTCGTGAATTAAACATTGCTCGATGAATAAAAGGTTTCCCAAAATATTCTTGGGAAACCTTTTGAATTAATTCCGTTAATTCTTGATCTGACATTAAGCTAGATTAGTCAACTTTTGAATTAATTTAGAAAACTTGTCCATGTATTCATCTTGCTTCTTTTCAGCTTCATCAAATTGATGACGATCAACGTTTTTATCATCGCCTATACTTGCTGTCATATCAGCACATCCAGCCACATAATTCTTAAAAGCTGAAACTAAAGAAATATGTGTTCCCATCAATCTAGCTGGAGCCTTGCCTTTTTCAAGTTTAGCCAAAGTTTCTTGATAATTTTTAGTTCCAGTTTGAAAATCTTTTTGGATCTTTGTATATTCAACATCGTCCATCTTATCAACTTTACTACGATCAAGCGCATCACGAAGTTTTTCAAATTCTGGATTTAATTTATCCTGTTCTTCTTGAATTGATTGAACTGTATTATTGATTAATTGACCATATTGCATAGCTCTTTTTTGTGCGGCATTCATGTTAATTACCTCTTATTTTCTTCTTCGGTTTTTTCTGTATAAATATCTTTTTCAATAGTAAATCTTGGGCGCTGTTTCACTTCGCTGAAAATCTTTCCAACGTATTCACCGATTACACTAATACTTATTAATTGTACACCACCAAGTGCCCAAATAGATATCATTAATGACGACCAGCCATTGACGACATTTCCATTAATTTTTTGAACAAAACTATATATTAATAGCAACAAACTAACGAAAACAATGAAAAATCCTAATCCCATAATCAATTTAATTGGAACGATCGAAAATGAGGTTATTCCATCGACCGCAAATTTAATCATTTTCCTTAAAGGATACTTTGACTCTCCGGCAAATCTTTCCTTCCGAGCATAATAAACTTTAGCTGTTTTGAACCCAATCATAGGGACAATTCCACGTAAGAATAAATTTCTTTCACGGTAACTTAACAATACCTTACATGCTCTTTGACTCATCAAACGATAGTCAGCGGAATCAGGAACCAAATGCACACCTAAAAAGCCCATGAATTTATAAAAAAGTTCGGCGGTATTTCTCTTAAAGGCTGTATCGGTATCGCGATTATTTCTAACCCCATAAACCACCTCTGCTCCCTTTAAATATTCATCAACCATTTTAGGAATAGCATTAACGTCATCTTGCAAATCAGCATCTATCGTTATAACGGCGTCTGAATCTTTTGAAGCACTGGTAACACCTGCTAATAACGCTCCTTGATGACCAAAGTTACGACTAAGTTTAACCCCTGAAACGACCTCATATTTTTTAGAAAATTCGTCGATCAATGGCCAAGTCTTATCTTTACTACCATCATCAACAAAAACAATTTTACTTGTAGCTGTTATTTTATTTTTAGAAATCAATTCTTGAACAATAGCTGTTAATTCTTTCGTAGTTTCATGTAATACTTCTTCTTCGTTATAACAAGGCACTACGATACTTAATTTAAATAAATCAGACATTTGATTTCCCCCACTTCAAACTAGTCCATTCACAAATACTATATAAGCCTAATCCAGCTAAGATTGCAATCACCGGTAAAAACTCCAAACGATAACGTCCCTGAACTTCAATCAGCAGCTGCACAACTGCATAGGCCATTAATGGTAAAACAATTAAAAACAGCTTATTATTCCATTTCATTTTAAATAATTTCAATGAACCAATCCATGAGAGAATTATCAAACTAACTGTCCCCATATACCCTACGAGTTTAATAAAATTACTAGTTCTCAAAGAATGTTTTGTCTCTAATCCTGTGAAATCAATAGCCATCGATCTTCCTGACCATAACGTTGCATTTTTATTCCAAAAGAGCTTTAACCAGCCCTTAGTAGCATTTAAGTTATTAATATTTTCATGGATAATTTGATGTTCTTTGATACTCATCTTGCCACGACTGCTTTTTAAATCAAAGCGATCAACCATTCTTTGATCGTATGAACCATTTGAATTAGCATCTAAGCCAACTACGAATTTCCATTCTGAATCACGATTAGTTAATCCATATGAATTCAAGCCTGAATTTTTTATTGCCAAGCTAGCACCAGAAAAAACCATTTGATAGATAACTAAGGTCATCAAAACTTTAAGAATTCCCGAGAGATTAAAATGATTGTCTTCAATCATTAAATACAAAATTCCGTAAACGATAATTCCAGCAATTATTACTGGTCCAATTGGTCTAACAATACTTCCAATTCCTAAAGTTAAACCAGCTAGTATATAAGACCAGTACTTGTTTTTCATAATTAAGTAGAATGTCAGTAAAAACAGCATCATACCTAAATATTGATTATCAGCCTGGCTATTCAGTGCCAGCCAATCCAAATCAATCATCAGTATGAATACAGCTAGACGAGCTAACTTAACCTGTTTGAATATTTGTAACGATAATTTATAAACTAATAATAGAATTACGACCTGATATACAACATTCAACAATTGCAAAGCAATAACATGATGACCAAATATTTTAACTACCGTCATAACGTAGACTAAAAAGCCCGTTTGGTAGGCCCATTTAGCAAAATAATCATTATCATAATTAAAAATAGCCTTGCCATCTAAAGCCTTAGGAGCTGTTTTCCAAAGGGCCTTAAAGTCACTCACTTGATCCTGAGGGACCATTTGTAACCAAATAATTGCTCCAATCGCAAAAACCAATAATAAACTAATTAAGACCAAGCGATTTAAATTAGAATCAGTGTCTTTTATCCGATACAGAAAAAATCCAATTCCACTAATAAAAATAATTGCACAAAGAAAAACCAGTATGGCTAGTACTGGTTCTACTTTTAAATAATTAACTGTGTAAAACTGTCCCATTTGAACCAGCACAACAGTTGTAAAAATCGCCAAACAAATTAAAACTGTCTTGCTGATAATGCTTTGAAATCTACTTAGCATTTTTATCCTCTATATTTGACTTGTAACTTTTTGATGATTCTTTAAAAAATTTCCTAGTTTTGAAAGACATTTTTCAATACTATCCATGCTAGCAGCATAGCTAATTCTCAAATGTCCTTCCCCACCAATTCCAAAGAAACTACCTGGTAAAATAGCCAAATGTTCTTCTTTCAATAATTCATTAGCAAATTTGACATCATCTTGTTCATATTCATCAGGAATCTTTAAGAATAGATAGAAAGCCCCATCGGGATCAGGACATTCAAATCCAAGCTTACTCAATCCCTTGTACAATACATCTCGTCTAGCTTGATATTGTTCCTTCATAGCGATTGGATCATCATAACCATTAGTATAGGCTTCCAAAGCTGCATATTGGGTAATTGATGTGATTGACGTTGTAGCTAATTCATGAATTTTATTAATTTGTGAAATAACTTCCGCCGGACCACAAACTACACCAAAACGCCATCCCGTCATGGCGTGAGATTTAGACAATCCGTTCAATAAAATTGTTTGTTCTGGCAAAATATTACCAAAAGAAACGTGTTCAAAATTATAAGTTAATTCACTGTATATTTCATCACTAATAACAAAAATATTATGTTCCTTCAGAATTGCTGCTAAGGCTTCTAATTCGTCCCCAGTATAACTTACTCCCGTAGGATTGCTGGGATAATTAAGTAATAAAATCTTAATTCTTGGATTAGTGCGCAATACTTCAGATAAAACCTCTGGAACTATCTTAAAACCTGTTTTGGAAGTATCTAGGTAAACTGGCGACGCACCGTTAAAGTTAGCATCGGGACCATAAATCGTAAATGATGGCGAAGGGATCAATACTTCATCGCCATTTTGCAAAATAGCATTAAATGCTGAAAAAACACCTTCCGTAACACCGGTAGTAGCAACAATCTGTGTCTCCGGATCATAATTTAAATCATACTTATCATGGAGATACTTGGCTACAGCCTTCAAGAGCTCATGATCACCTTCAGGTACTGTATAGTGCGTTTTATTGTTCTCAATGGCACTAATGGCAGCCTGCTTGATATGATCAGGAGTATTGAAGTTAGGTTCACCAACGGTCATATTAACAGCTCCTGGGATACTCTTAGCTCGAGCGTTAAATTTAAAAATATCTTGTTGCTTAATTGCAACAACAGATGGTTTCATAAGGGAGACTAAATCACTTTTCACTGTTAAACACCTCTTTTTGAAGATTACACCCTAATTCTAACATAGGATATTTGGTAAAAAAAAAGACATTCGAAAATATGAATGTCCAAATATGAATTTTGTTATGACAACTAGACATCAAACACAGTATAAGGCGAACGGCGCTTATGTGCTGTCTTTTTATACCAATTTTCAATAATCTCTGCATTGGCAGGATCAATTTCTTTGCCTTCAAGATAGTCATCAATATCTTTGTAAGAAACGCCTAAAGCCAACTCATCAGGAAGACTTGGACGATCTTCCTCCAAATCAGCCGTTGGTACTTTTTCATAAAGATTCTTAGGGGCTTCTAGCTTAGCTAACATGGCCTTGCCCTGACGTTTATCCAAACGGAATAACGGCGTTACATCAGCTGCACCATCGCCATACTTTGTATAAAAGCCGGTAATATTCTCAGCTGCATGATCAGTTCCTACTACTACACCCTTGTTATCGCCCGCAATAGCATATTGAGCAATCATTCTAGTCCGAGCTTTGATATTACCTTTGTTAAAGTCCGAAATGACTAAGTCATTATCCTCAACCGCTTTGACCATTGCATCAACACTATCCTTGATGTTTACACGCACAACTTTATCAGCTTGCATCCAGTCAATGGCTTGCATTGCATCTGACTCATCAGCTTGTTCACCATAAGGCAAACGTACTGCAATAAATTGATAATCCTTATTGCCAGTCTCTTCACGTAATTCTGTCATAGCCATCTCTGACAACTTACCGGCTAATGTTGAATCTTGACCGCCAGAAATACCCAACACAAGAGTTTTTAAAAAATCGTGTTGTTTCAAATAGTTTTTTAGAAAATCAACTGAACGGCGTATTTCTGTTTCAGGATCAATTTCAGGTTTGGAATGTTCAAATTCAATAATTTTTTTTTGCAATGGTCTCATTTTAGTCACCTAATTTAATATTGTTTACATCGTTTCTGATTTTTTCAATGTACTTCATCTTATGACTGTACAATTTTGAAGACAAATCGACTGGATAAACTTGAGGATTTAGAATACGTTTGTACTCATCCCAGAGCGAATCCAAATTATCAGCACAATATTTTCTAATTTCCTTAACGTTAGGTAAATCATAGACTAATTTGCCATCTTTGAAAATATCATGTAGCAATGGTTTAGCTTGAAAATTTTCCACAGTTTTATTGATGTAAGTATATTGTGGATGGAACATATACAACGAACTATGTTCTCTTGGATCTTCATTCCAGAAGGTTACATAATCGCCTTCCGACTTATCATTCTTATCGTTATTAGTAATTCTCCAGACTTGTTTCTTACCAGGAGTAGAAATCTTAGCAGCATTGCTAGAAAGTTTCAAAGTATCCATCATATTACCTTTGGAATCCTCAATGCTTACCAACTTATAAACCGCACCTAAGGCAGGTTGATCAAAGGCTGTGATGACCTTAGTACCGATACCCCAGACATCAATTTTGGCATCCTGCATCTTTAAATTCAAAACGGTTTTTTCGTCAAGATCATTGGAAGCATAAATTTTAGCATTAGGGAATCCAGCTTCATCCAATTGCTTTCTAACTCGTTTAGAAATATAAGCCATATCACCGGAATCAATTCTGACACCCTCAAAATTGATCTTATCGCCCATTTCTCGTGCAACTTTAATAGCACTAGGTACGCCGCTCTTTAAGGTATCGTAAGTATCAACCAAAAAGACGCAATTCTTATGCGTTGTAGCATAAGCTTTGAAGGCTTCATATTCATTACGATAAGTCTGTACTAGCGCATGGGCGTGGGTCCCGGAAATAGGAATACCAAATAATTTACCAGCTAAGACATTACTTGTCGCATTGAACCCAGCAATATAAGCTGCTCTAGTTCCCCAAATAGCAGCGTCTATTTCTTGAGCTCGACGTGAACCGAACTCCATAACTGGATCATCGCCACAAACTGTTTTAATACGAGCAGCTTTAGTAGCAATAAGTGTTTGAAAGTTAACCATATTCAAAATAGCTGTTTCAATCAATTGGCATTGTGCTAATGGTCCTTCAACTTGAAGAATGGGTTCTTCATTAAAAACCAAATCACCCTCCAAAGCTGAACGAACTGTACAGCTGAATTGCATATCTTTTAACCAGCGTAAAAACTCTTCATCAAATTCACCATATTCACGTAAATAATCAATATCTGAATCTGAAAATTTTAAATTCTTCAAATAATCGACAACATGTTCCAAACCTGCAAAAACGGCAAATCCATTATCGAATGGCAATTTTCTGAAATAAACTTCAAAAACCGCCCGACGGTTATGTAAACCTTTCTTCCAGTATGTATACATCATATTCAATTCATAATAATCTGTATGCAAAGTTAGATCTTCATTTTGAAATTGAGTCATTATTGCTCCCTTATTTATTTGATATTAACAGACTTATTCTACCCTAATTGGTTTGCAAAGTCGCTTCGTATCCATCACTGACCTTCCGTGCCAACTCTTCAATCGAATAATTATCGCGAACTTCTTGATACAAGGCTAAACCTTTTTGATCAAGGTTATCATCTTTCCATAACATATGTGCATCATTCAATGCCGCTATCAATTCCTTTTCATTATCTGATTCAACTAACCAACCAGTTTCGTCATTGATAACTTTCGAGGTTGCACCAACATTAGTGGCAATAACTGGTTTGCCATATGCGGCTGATTCTAAGTAAACAGTAGGCAAACTTTCAGACTTGGAGGTCAAAATAGACACGTCGCATTCCTGGTAATAATCGCCAGTATTTTCTCTAAAGCCAACAAATTCAACTTTATCTTTAAGATTGAGTTTCTTAACTAAATCACGCAATTCATCCATCAAAGGACCATCACCAACTAAAGTTAAACGGAAATTAAATTTAACTTTACTTAAAGCTTCCAGTAACAAACGATGATTTTTTACTTCAACTAAACGTGCTACTTCCAGTAAACTAAAAGTAGATTGATGATTAAAACGTGGATTAATTCCTGAAAAGTCAATAGCATTAAAAACTTCATAGGTTTTAGCAGGATCTATTTTCAACGATTCAAAGTAATCTTCCAGATCAGGATTCATATAGAAAAGTGAATCAGCTTGCTTTAGAGCGTGAAGATTTAGTTTGAGCATGACTTTACCTTTAAGACCAGAAAAGTCAATACGAGGGTCAGAATGGACCGTTATGACCCATTTAGCATTAATCTTCTTTCTTATTAAGGAAACGATATAATTAGCTCTTGGTCCATGAGTATGTACTATATCAAATTTATTATTATTAATATATTTAATTAATGGTTTCAGAATCGATAGATCAAAACGTTGTTTCTGTTCCATAACCGCTACACTCAATCCATTTTGTCGAGCCATTTTTGAAACCGGACCCTCTTGAAAAGTCAGCAAAGTACTCTCTTCGCCAGTTAACTTTTGACCCTTCATCAGATTAACGATATATGTACGAGCTCCGCCGTCTTCATTGCCGGCATTAATATGTAAAACCCTCATTAAGACACCTCTCAAATTAATCTTTCTCGTGTATAATAATACATTAAAGGAGAACGCCATGCACAAAAATAGAGTAAATATTTTAGGTACAGAGTTTGATAATTTCACTGCAAAACAATTCCATCAATATTTAGATGACGATTTAGATCTTAAAGCTAATAAATTCATCGTAACACCTAATCCTGAAATTGTTCTTTCTGCCAGAAAAGACAACAATTTTTCAAAAATTATTAATAACGCTGATTATGTAATTCCTGATGGTATTGGAATTATTAAAGGTGCCAAAAGTTTAGGTACCCCTCTTCATGAAAGAATAACTGGTTTTGACACTTTACAATACTTAATTACAGCAGCTAATCGTAAACAAGCTAAGGTCTTTTTATTAGGTGCAAAGCCAGAAGTAATTCAAGCCAGCGCTGACAAAATAAAAAAAGATTACCCTCAAATTGATTTAGTTGGTTATCATGATGGCTATTTCAAAGATGAAAGCAAAATCGTCGAGGAGATTGCTGACAAAAAGCCTAACATTGTCCTAGTTGCTCTAGGTTCACCTAAACAAGAATTATTCATCAATAAATATCGTGATCAAGCAGATGCTATCTGGGTCGGTGTTGGAGGTAGTTTTGATGTTTTTTCTGGAACTAAAAAACGAGCTCCTCAAATCGTTCAAAAATTAAATCTCGAATGGTTCTATCGTTTAGTTAAAGAACCTACTAGAATTGGGAGAATGCTTGCCATCCCTAAATACATGAATCTAATTAGCAAAGCTAAAAAGTCTAATACTAAAGATTAATTTTTCAACTGCTAAAAATCTACAAAAAAGGCCTAATGACTAAGATATACCTTAATCATTAGGCCTTTTTGAATTTATCAAAATTAATCTTCTACATCAATAGTAAAAGGATCTTCATTTGTTCGTAAGAAGATGTGAGCATTTAACATTGCATAGCCTAAAACAGCTACAAAATAAATGCTTACTGATGGGGCTTCAATTACATGTCCTGTCATCAAAGCCATTCCAAATCCCAAAGCCACGCTTGAAACTAACATAGCCCACTTAGTTGACCACATATATTTGAACTTCATTAGGAATAGTCCTAATAGATAGATCAAACAGTATATCAATGGTGCTAAGTAAACAATCGTTCCAATAAATCCAAACTGGAAGAAGATATCTATATAATCCATCTCAACCAATTTAGCACGCTTCTCACTCTTAAAGCTAGTTGCATAACCCATTCCAAAGATTTTTTGAGCAGGCGTAGCTTTCGCAAAATTATGAGCCGCATTTTCAAAGTAAACTGTTCGACCACTTAGAAGATAAGAAACGGTTTTGTTTGTTTCTACATACTTCTTTTGATCTTTAGTAATACCCTTTTTGGTTTTAGCTTGTTTCTTCTTGTACTTGATCATGTCATTATGCAATTCAGCTGTTCTAGAAACTGCCATTGCTGGATAAGCAGCGAATACTCCCCCAAGCGTTACCACTAATAAGGCGATAATACCAGCTGTGAATTTACGGTTACCCTTGTTTCTAAACAATTGAACGATTGAAGCCAAGATAGCCATACAAGTTCCAAATAGAACTGCTAGCAATGATCCCTTAGTACCAATCAACAGTGCTGAATATATAGCCAATACAATTGAAATCCAGTAATAAATTCTCGACCAAGTACTAATTTTCTTGAGCGCATACCAGATCATAATTGGAAAAGCAATTGAAACAATAGCACTTAATTCATTAGCAGCATAGAACCAGCCACTCTCGCCTAGTTTGTAGTAAGCATAAGAACTAAAGCTAGTATTAGTAAAGTGCGCAACAATCATGATAATACTAATAATGTTGATAGCAACAAAGATTACTTTAGGGAAAAAGCGATTAATAATTCTATCTTCTGCCAATTCCTCGAAAGCGTAAAAGTAGCCTAACAGCATTATTGGATAGTACAGACTTTTAGCCAAAATTGTGATTTCTAGTGAAGGAATGAATAATTCCTTAGTTTTATAGTTAATGACCAAGCCTATTACTGAAACTAAACCCAGCAGTATAAAGTAGCCAATAACTCTAAACCCATGTTTATTATCTCGATTTAATATTAAAAAAACTAATATATAAAATATGGTGACCGCCATAACGGCCATCCGGATTAGAACCCCGAATGTGACATCAATACGAGCTTGAGCCATCACTCCAGTAACGGCATCTAATACTGGTTGAAATATAATGTACAACATCAAAAAGATACTGTACTTCTTAATAAAGCTTTGCATAAGTGACTCCCAGTTAAAAATTTAAAAACAACATCAGGTATTATCTTACCCTAAAACGAATCTTAAATAAATCGATTATCGCTCTAAATAAAATTCAAAACGATCTCCGGCATATTGTGACCTTACATATTCGAAAGGACGATTATCATCAAGTGTCGTGATTTGACGCACGCGTAATACCGCCGAACCACGTTTTACGTTTAAATAATTGGCAATTTTTTCCGAAGCCAAGATTGCTGAAACTGTTTGCATAGCATCACCTAATTTTAATCCAGCCTTATCTTCCAAAGCTTTATAAAGCGAAGACGTAATGTCTTTTTTATTAAGACTGCTGACAATTTCAATCGGAATAGTTGCAACTTCAAAACAAATTGGCTGTTGGTCAGCATAACGAATTCTTTCCATTCGTAAAACTTGATCGCCATCTTTTAATTTTAATTTCTCTAATTCACTAATAGAAGGATCAGCCACATGGTAGGAAACAGTTTTACTAGAAGGCTTTTTCCCTTGGCTTTCCGTAATCTCCGTAAAACTAGTTGTTCCAGACATTTTCTCTTGAACCTTGCTGCTAGCAACATACGTTCCCGATCCCACCTGGCGTTGTAAAATACCTTCATCAACAAGTGTTTGAATAGCTTGGCGTAAAGTCATGCGGCTGACGTCAAAATCTTGTGAGAGCTGTCTTTCTGAAGGAATTCTTTCACCGACAGCCCACTTCCCCGATTCAATTTCTTTTCTTATCTCATTATGTATTTGTATATAAACTGGTACCTTCATATCTGGCACTCCCTTTACAGCGTTACTTCCATTAATTATACAGTATTTCGAACAAAAATTAATAATTGTCTAAAACTTTAGAAAATAAAAAGGCAAAATTCAATAATGAATTTTGCCTTTTAAATTTATTGGGTTAGATGGATTCGAACCATCGCATCACGGGATCAAAACCCGTTGCCTTACCGCTTGGCTATAACCCAATTANCCATCAACTTGATTTGACGAACAGCCAAAATAAAATGCTCTTTTGAAAACAAAAAAGACTTAATTGTTGAACTACCAACAATTAAGTCTAAGTGTTATCTGGTTTAAAAACCTATAATACCGGTGATCGGGGTCGAACCGATACTCCCTAGTGGGAACAGGATTTTGAATCCTGCGCGTCTGCCAATTCCGCCACACCGGCATAATTAAATGCCTGATTACTTGAGCATAACCAAAGGCGGTAACCGGATTTGAACCGGTGATGAAGGTTTTGCAGACCTCTGCCTTACCACTTGGCTATACCGCCATATTCATTTATTACAGCAATTGGGTTAGCTGGATTCGAACCAGCGCATGATGGAGTCAAAGTCCATTGCCTTACCGCTTGGCTATAACCCAATAAAGGGCGGTATGTGGGAGTCGAACCCACGTGTGCCGGTGCCACAAACCGGTGTGTTAACCACTTCACCAATACCGCCATGATAAAAGGTAGAAACAGGGATAGTAGGAATTGAACCCACACCGACGGTTTTGGAGACCGTAGTTCTACCTTTAAACTATATCCCTAATATGGAGGGGAGTGGATTCGAACCACCGAACCCGAAGGAGCGGATTTACAGTCCGCCGCGTTTAGCCAGACTTCGCTACCCCTCCAAAATGGCGCGGGACGGAATCGAACCGCCGACACATGCAGCTTCAATGCATTGCTCTACCAACTGAGCTACCGAGCCATTTAACGGTCCCTGCGGGAATCGAACCCGCGATCTCCTGCGTGACAGGCAGGCGTCCTAACCAACTAGACCAAGGAACCAAATTAATTCTTTTTAAAACAAATTGCGGGAGTAGGATTTGGACCTACGACCTTCGGGTTATGAGCCCGACGAGCTACCAGACTGCTCCATCCCGCGATAATAAAAAAGTAAACTATATGTTATACCCACTAAGGAGGATGTGGGATTCGAACCCACGCGCCGCTTTCGCGACCTGACGGTTTTCAAGACCGTTCCCTTAAGCCGGACTTGGGTAATCCTCCATTGCTTAATGCGGTAATGCTATTTAATTCATGATGCCAAAAGCATCAATGACCCGTACGAGATTTGAACTCATGTTACCGCCGTGAAAGGGCGGTGTCTTAACCACTTGACCAACGGGTCATATTAACGGAGAAGGAGGGATTTGAACCCTCGCGCCGCTTACGCGACCTACACCCTTAGCAGGGGCGCCTCTTCAGCCACTTGAGTACTTCTCCAGATATAGNCGCGTTTAGCCAGACTTCGCTACCCCTCCATGTGTTTAACACATGTCTCATTCGACTTAATAATATTACCGAAAATCCGAAATCATTTCAAGAGTTTTTTTGAAAAAATTATTTTTAAATAAAAAAGCTAGTCCAGTAACCATCTAAGATGGCACTGCACTAGCTTTTAATATTCGGGAACTATTCCCGCTATATTCAATTTAAATATTAATTTACACCTTGCATCAATTTCTTGATTTTTGGTACAAACATAACCAATATTACTGCTACAACAAGTGTAACGATACCTGTAACGCCAAAGAACATCATTTCGTTTTGAGGATTACCAGGTTGGAATAACTTAACAATTTGAGCATTGGCAGCCTGTCCAGCTGAATCAGCTAGGAACCACATACTCATCATTTGACCCTTGAAAGCCTTTGGAGCCAACTTAGTTGTAGCTGACAAACCAACTGGAGAAATTAACATTTCACCAATTTCAATGATACCCCAACTTAGAACTAGCCAAAGCGGATTAACTTTACCATCACTGCTTAGTCCCATCAAAGGAATAATCAAAACAAAGTAAGAGATAGCTGTGGCAACTAATCCCATCCAGAACTTAGATGGTGATGATGGTTGTCTTTTACCCAATTTTGTCCAAAGAATAGCAAAGAATGGCGTATAGATAATGATAAAGAATGGATTAAGCATTTGGAACAATGGAGCTGATAAATGCCAACCCATGAAGTTCAAGTTTGTTTGTTCAGCAGCAAATAATGCCAAAACAACTGAACCTTGTTCTTCAATAGCCCAGAAAACAACAGCGGCTAAGAACAATGGAATATAGGCTAAAACACGTGAACGTTCAACCTTAGTAACCTTCTTACTTGAAATCATCATAATGAAATAGCCAATTGGCAAAGCAATACCTAGAATACTGATAATAGTAATAACATTACTAATCGTAAAGGCATGAGTAAAGATCATAACAATTACGATGACTATAATTGCAATAACGGAAATTATCAAACGTTTAAAGAAATTGCTACGTTCTTTATCTGTAATTGGATCTGGAGCATGCAAACTTTCTTCAGGAAGATACTTCTTTCCATCTATCCAATAAACAATCAAACCAATAAACATACCAATAGCAGCCAATGAGAAACCTGCATGGAAATTAAAATGATTTGTCATAGCATTTACAGCTGGTGGAGCAAAAAGTGAACCTAAGTTGATACCCATAACATAAATACTGAATCCAGAATCACGTCTTGGATCCCCTTCAGTATATAATCCACCAACCATTTCGGATACGTTTGGCTTCAATAATCCAGTACCAATAACAATAAGTCCAATAGATATAAATAGTCCTGTTTGACCAATTGGAAGTGATAAGACGATGTGACCAAACATGATCAAGACACCACCCCAGAAGACTGTTCTTCTGGCTCCCAAAAGTCTATCACTGATGAATCCACCAAGAACACTTGACATGTAAACAAGTGAACCATAGATAGACATAATTGATGCAGCCGTAGTACGGTCCATTCCTAGACCGCCCTTGGTTACAGCATAATACATGTAGAATAACAAAATGGCACGCATACCATAGTAACTGAATCTTTCCCAGAATTCAGTCAGGAATAACGTACGTAAGCCTGTCGGTTGTCCGAAGAAACCTCGATCTTTTTTCTCGTCCATTAAAAAATTCTCCTCACATTACACAACGAATGTATTAATATTAAACTTTCACTATCTTTATGTCAAAACATTTTTAATAAAAACATGTTAAAGCCTTTTATATCAACAAATAAAAATAAGAGTCTTTTAAGATAGACTCTTATTATTTCAACTATTATGCTTAAAGGCCATAGTTGCTTTGACAGCATCTTTCCAACCGCTGTATAAATCTTCTCTTACAGAATCTTTCATCTCGGGTTCATACATTTTTCCAATTTTGTAATTTTTCTTAATATCATCCAAATCTTTCCAAAAACCAATTCCCAAGCCAGCCATAAAGGCTACTCCTAATGAAGTTGTCTCCAATTCAGAAGATCTCTGCAAAGAAATTCCTAAAATATCAGTTTGAAATTGCATTAAGTAATCATTAGCTGAGGCAGCACCATCGACTTTTAAAACCTCAATTGGCATTTTAGCATCAGAACTCATGGTCTCAATAATATCTTTTGTTTGATAAGCGATAGCTTGGAGAGTAGCCTTGATCAAATCTTTGTCAGTAGTCCCACGGGTAATGCCAAACATAGTTCCGTGAGCTTGATTATCCCAATAAGGTGCCCCCAATCCAGCAAAAGCTGGTACTACATAAATCTCATCCTGATTAGTAGACTCTTTAGCTAATTTGGAAGTTTCCGGAGTATTTCCTATTAAACGCATGTCATCTCTAAGCCATTGCAAAGCTGCCCCGGCAACAAACACACTGCCTTCTAAGGCATACTTAATTTCGCCATTAATTCCATAAGCTATAGTTGTTAGCAAATTATTATCAGACAAAGCCGGTTTATCGCCAGTATTCATAACTGCAAAAGCACCTGTACCATAGGTATTCTTGACCATTCCAGGTTCAAAAGCCATTTGGCCAAACAACGATGCCTGCTGCGAGCCAGTCATCCCTGAAATAGGAATTTCTGATCCATAAAATTGATAATTCTTAGTAACGCCAAAAACTTCAGAATTTGATTTAACTTCTGGCAGCATAGCTCTAGGGATATTAAATAATTCGAGAAGATCTTCATCCCACTCTAAAGAATTTATATTGTAAAGCATGGTACGACTGGCATTGGCATAGTCAGTCATGAAACTTTCGCCATCAGTCAATTTCCAAAGCAACCAAGTGTTAATCGTTCCAAAGAGCAATTCACCCTTTTCAGCACGTTCCTGAGCTCCAGCAACGTGATTTAAGATCCAACGTATTTTAGTAGCTGAAAAATAAGGACTAATAATTAAACCTGTTTTTTTATGAATTTCATCCTTATAGCCTTGTTTGATCAGATCATTTGCTAATCTTGAGGTTTGGCGACTTTGCCATACGATTGCATTGTAAATTGGTAAACCTGTCTTCTTATCCCAAACTACAGTTGTTTCTCGTTGACTAGCAATCCCAATTGCTTTGATTTGATTGGGTTTGATACCTGAATCTATCAAAGCAGTAGCAATCGTTGTCTGAACCGCATTCCAGATTTCATTTGGTTCATGTTCGACCCATCCTGGATTAGGTAAGATCTGTTGAATCGGATGTCTGGCTACGGCAACTTTTTTTCCTTGATGGTCAAAAATAATTGCCCGAGCTGTAGTTGTCCCCTCATCAATTGCTAAAATATATTCTTTCTCCATCTTTAACTCCTAAACACGAAAAAAGGCGAAAATCGCCTTCTATTTTATTGCCTTATGCTTAAACATTCTAGTTGCACTGACGGCTTCTTTCCAGCCTTCGTACAAATAATCAGCCCGTTTGACATCCATTTCTGGTTCAAAAGTGGCTCCAGTTGCATATTGCTTTTTAATATCCTCTAGACTATCCCAATAACCTACTGCTAGTCCAGCTAAAAATACAGCTCCTAAGGCAGTAGTCTCTAAATCCTTAGCTCTTTGAACTGGTGTCTGTAGGATATCAGCTTGAAATTGCATTAGATAACGATTATTTGCTGCACCACCATCAACCTTCAGTGTTGGAATATCGATTCCAGTATCTTTTTTCATTGTCTCCAACACATCTCGAGACTGATAGGCCAAAGACTGTAACGTAGCCTTAATAAAATCATCTTTCGTCGTTCCTCGTGTCAATCCAAAGACCGCACCACGAGCGTCAGCATCCCAGTATGGTGCACCTAATCCAGTAAAAGCTGGAACTACATAAACTTCATTATCATCATCTGATGAAAAGGCAGCCTCTTCAGACTCAGGAGCTGAATCCACTAAATGCATTGCATCACGTAGCCACTGAATAGCTGAACCAGCAACGAAGATACTACCTTCCAAAGCATAATAAACTTTACCATTAATACCATAACCAATAGTAGTTAATAAATTATTATCTGATAACTGAGGCGTTTCGCCAGTGTTCATAACGATGAAAGCACCAGTTCCATATGTGTTTTTTACCATACCAGGATCAAATGCCATTTGTCCGAACATTGCTGCCTGTTGATCACCAATCATACCGGCAATAGGAACCTCTGACCCATAAAAATGATAGTCCTTTGTTTTAGCATAGACTTCTGAATTAGGATGAACTTCTGGCAACATTGCCTTAGGAATATTTAAGGCCTTTAAAATGTCATCATCCCACTTTAGATCGTGGATATTGAACAACATGGTACGACTCGCATTTGAATAATCTGTCACATGGGCTGCTCCGCCTGACAATTTCCATAATATCCAAGTATCAATTGTTCCAAAGAGTAATTCACCTTTTTCAGCTCTTTGTTGAGCACCATCAACATGATCCAAAATCCAACGTATCTTAGTGGCTGAAAAATATGGATCAATCAATAAACCAGTCTTTTCATGAATCATCTTGCCATAACCCGCTTGTTCTAGGCTATTAGCTATTTCTGAAGTCTGACGGCTTTGCCAAACAATTGCATTATAAATTGGCAAACCAGTCTTCTTGTCCCAAATTACAGTTGTTTCACGCTGGTTAGTAATTCCAATTCCCTTAATTTGCTTAGGCTTTATTCCAGATTCAATAAAGACGTTTGCAATTGTTGACTGAACGGCATTCCAAATTTCATTGGCATCATGTTCGACCCAACCTGGTTCTGGAAAATGTTGAGTAAATTCCCGCTGTGCATCGGCAATTTTAGTACCTTGCTGATCAAAAATTATGGCACGAGTACTAGTTGTACCTTCATCAATGGACATTATATATTCACTTGACATTATTTCACCTCATTTGAATGTAGACGGTTCATACCAAAATATTATAACATTTAGTTGATTTTGCAAATTATTTAACATTATTTTCAGTTATTTTGCTGTAATTGACATAATTTAGTTAATTTTAGATTTAAATTTCGATTTAACGATAAAATTAAAGCTAATGAACAAAAATAGTGAAACGATTGATATGATCCATCCAAATTTCAATCCTGGTACTTGATAGTTTAGAACCACTTTATGTTGACCTTTTTTCATATTAATTGCCATTAAATTACTGACAACTTTATGAATTTTAACTTTTTTACCATCAACAGAAGCACTCCAGCCGTTATCATAAGGAATACTGAATAACATTGGCGAAGCCTTTTGGACATCGATCGTTCCTCGAACTGTATCATGATTTAAATCGGAAGTAATCAACAACGAATGTGCCCGGAAATTATAGAGCGTCCGCAAAAATTTAGGTTGATCCAAGGACTGAAAATACTCTGGATCCACATCTAAAGATTTATCTGTCAAAATTTTTACTTGAATTTTTTGATTGGCCTTAAAATGCCCCAATCTTAAAGTCGCCGCACTATAAACATCCATAGATGAAGTCTTTACCCGTTTTCCATTAACAAATATCTTAGATTTAACATAATTCATCGGCGATACATAAAAGTATAACGGTCCACTGGCTCGCGTTGTCAATTGATAATCGTAAAGTGTCTCATTCCCTACATTAGATTGTTGCATACTATTTAAAGTAGCATTCTTCAAATATTCTGTGCTATTGCCATTTAAAGCCTGCCATAATCGATCTTGATTAGACAAAGCTCGTTTGGAATACATCTGAAAATTATAAACATTCTTATTAACCAAAAAACCTAAAGTTGGCGCATTGTAATTTTCTTCTACGTAATAACGATTATCTTCCTGCCTGATTCGATAATACACTCCTAATAACGCATTAGTGAGGTTGGTCCCTCCAAAATAACTGATACGTCGCACATTTAGACTAAAGTAACCTAAATTATGCATCATCTCTAAAGTATTTTGATTCAAAGTTGAACTGTAAAGACTTACTCCATTAATATTAAACAAAATTGGATCATTATAATTATTATATTTTTCAGGAAAAGCTTTATTTAATCCAGATTTCGAAACAATAATTCGATGTCCCAGATGACTTTGATTTTTAGCTTTATCGAGAATCTCATCTTCCTTAGCAAAGGCTTCTCGATACACTAATTGATTCCCCAGATCAGCCGTACTCATAACTGAATTAAAGTTAGCAATTACTTCAAAAGTCATCATTAGCATTGTCAAAAGTAAAAAATATTTGTTCTTATTAAAAAGCAACAATAAAATTCCTGAAATAATAATGCAGCTGATACTCAGCCAAAAATAGCTGCCATCATACTGATTGTTAGGATTAGCAAAACCTAGCTTCTCAATAAGCTTAGGCCACAACCATTCGGTCGAATAACCAATGCATACCAAAATCCCCGCTATGCAAGTACTCTTCACAATTGTTTCAGAATCTTTAAAAACACCAAATGAAAAGGCCTTATAAGCAATGAAAATACATACGAATGTAAAAATAAAACTATTCCTAAATGGAAATCCAGCTGGATTTTGAAACATATGCCAAACTGTATTAAAAGTTGTTACAAACATTCCCACTAAAAGAATTCCCAAAAGAAATAAGGAATTTCTTTTATCGTTATTAGTCACTCGAGAACTGACAAAATAAGCTAATAGCAAAATTAAAACTGTGGAAGTCATAAAAACAGACGGACCATGTTCCAACCTTTGCTCAAACGTATTGCCACCTATTCCTAATTCAGTTAGCGCTTCAAGCCCAAAACGGGCAGATGGCAAATAATTCAAAACATTGAATGAAGACTTAGCTGTTTTAAGCATACCAATTAATGTTGGTACCAAAACTACAGCTGAGCTCATTCCTGCCAGAATAGAAGTGATCAAATAATTTCGAATAATTTGCCATCTATTTTTTTTGTAAAAAAGCTGCTGTTCCATGCCAATATATATAAAAAAACAGAGTGAAAAAATACAAAGCATATAACCTAAGTAATAATTAAAAATTATTGATAATAAGATAGCAAAATAATAAAGTACATATTTTTGTTTGCTGACAAGACGCATTATACCTATCGCTACTAGAGGCAACATTATAAGTGCATCTAACCACATAAGATCATAAAAATAAGACGCTACAAAACCGCAAAAACTGTATGCCACCGTAAACAAATAATTTATTGGTGATACTTTATGAAAATATTCTTTCAAAAAGTATGCCATCGTGACACCCATTGTAGAAATCTTCAGCATAATAATGATATTAGCCGCTGCCGGTATTCCTTTAGAACTGAAAAAAACTAACAATAAATTAAAGGGCGATAGCAAATAATAACTGATAACTGGAAAAAAATTATCCCCCAAAGATTGACTAAATAAATAAAGGTGGAAATTTCCTGAAATCAACTGTCGTCGTAATTCTGTTAAAAAAGCCAAATATTGTGTTCCCAAATCGCTACTTAAAAAGTTATTGCTTCCAAACGGAACTAATCCCGCATAAGCCAAAATAATAGAGATAATGGCTAAATTAATCAAAAAAGCTCCAAGGTAATATAATACGTGACGTTTTGACATATTATTGCTCCTTACTTACTATCCAAATCATATGAAATTATCTGAACAATTGCAAAAAGAATCCATCAAAAAAGGCTTGCTTACGCAAGCCTAACTTCATATTATTTTTCATATAGTTACCTCGAATTTTTATTTTGAATGGTTTTGATTCATGTATTTTTGTATTTTGTATTTTTGTTTAGTGTTTAGTTCAAAAATTTCTTTTCGTTATGACTTCTAATCATCTTAGTACAAACTGTCGCTAAGACAGATACACCCGTTAGAACGAGAATAGGATGTTTTTTCATTAACTTCACCTCGTTTTTGTATAGCCATATTTGACTATGTATACATAATAGCGTGATTTTATGAAATTCATTCTATTAAAGATTGAATAATTTATGAAGATTGCGACAATACCTATATTCAGATCTATAGAAAAAGAGCTAATGACTACAAAATAAAAAGTCATCAGCCCCTTTGGCATTTAAATATTTAAAATGAGATATCATCCAACGATGACATTAGCTTGAATCTATTCAGTTACTTCGTTCATTGAATTAGCTTTTTCAACTGCAGCTCCAGCTAATGCACTAACGTAGTTAACTGGTTTATCGAAGTTTGGTTGGAATAAGAAGTCAACCATCGATAATTCATCAATAGTTACGTTCTTTTGAATAGCTAATGATAACAAATTGGCTGATTGTGAGACATCATATTTACTTGTCAAAGCTCCGCCTAAAACTACTCTCGTCTCGGGATCCCAAACAAGATTCATTAATACTGGTGTTGTTGAAAGCATAAATTCAGGACGATAATTGTCTTCCATTGATACTTCTGCAACTCTCTTATTTAAAACATCAGCATGTACTTTAGTTAAACCACTAGCAGCATAAGTTCTGCCAAATAATTCTACAGCTGAACTAGCTTGAGTTCCCATATATGCCATCGTATCTTTTTCAATATTCTTACCTACTAAGATACCTTGGCGAACGGAATTAGTTGCTAGCGGAATGTATTGATCATCATTAGTTGGATTGTAGTGAACGGAAGCTGCATCTCCAGCTGAGAAAACATCTTTCATACTAGTATGCATATACTTATCAACAATCAATGCACCATTTGGCAAAGTCTTAAATTTATCAGCAAACATATTTGTATTAGGACGGAATCCTACACACATAACGGCGATATCTGCTTCATAAGAACTCTTATCAGTTTTAACAATGACGCTGTGATCGGTTTCTTCAAAGGAGATAACTTTCTCATTCATTCCCAATGTAACGCCGTTATCCTTATAATCCTTTTCAGCAATAGCAGACATATTAGGATCAAGGTTCTTCGATAATACATTAGGCAATGCATCAATTAGAGTCGTCTCTTTGCCCAATGTTGCATAGCCTTCAGCTAATTCAGCACCGATATATCCAGCACCAATAACGATTGCACTCTTAATATTGTTAGCATTTTCTTTCAATTCATTAGCATTAGTCCAATTCTTGCATAACATAACACGACTTGAATCAATTCCAGGTATCTTCGGAATAATAGGAGCTGATCCAGTGGTAATAACTAATTTGTCGTAATCTTGCTCAAAGTTTTCGCCACTAACAAGATTTTTGACAATTAGCTTTTTATTATCAAAATCAATATCCGTAACATCATGCTGCATATACATATGAGCGCCCATCTGTGTTAAAGCATCTGGACTGGCATAAAACATTTTATTAGGATCAGAAACACGATCACTGACCCATAGTGCAATACCACATGATAAGAATGAAAGATTATCATTTCTCTCAAAAACCGATACTTCCCAATCTGGGTGTTCTTTCAATATATTCATGGCCGAAAATGTTCCTGCATGAGTACAACCGACAATACTTACCTTCATAATAAATACCACCTTTTCTTATTTGCCATCGTTATAGTTAACTTTTTAACATATTAAAAGTGTTTATTGAGTATTTAAAAAAATATATTAATTTTATTCAGTCAAAGAATTTTAACCGCATGATAGCAATATTTTAGCCGCAAATTCATTCAATAAATGAATTATCCTAATAAGGGATTTTAAAAATGTAACCGTTATCATAGTCTCACAATCAATTATATTTGTGATATTAAAAACAAATAAATATTTTTTCCTAAAATGAATTTAATTGTTTAAACACAAGTGCTATATTATAAGCGTGCAAGGGGCAAAGATATGAATGTATGCAATTCCTTCCTTTTTTAATTCTTAATGAAGGTTATGGTACACATCCTCATATCGTAACCTTATATAGCTTACTCGTAATGATAAGTAAGAGTTGCCCCCCTCAAACAATTCTTACTTATCTACTGTATCCCATTACAATAATTACTTTGAATGCTTTCATTAATTCAATTAACAAATCCCTCTCTATTTGACAAATAATATGGAAACCTCACAAGCGTTCATATCTTCCCCTTCACACTACTGGTAATGCCATTATACTAACGGTATAACAAAAAAACAAGCCCGTCCCCCCAGATGAACTGTTTTTTTTTTGCTATTTTTTATTGAAAACAATGTTTAAAAATATAATAATTGAACATTCTACTATTCCTAATAGATTGGTCAAAAGTAAATAAATATCTTTTTCAAAAATGAATATATATATTTAAACATATATGCTATATTATTAATTGTGAAAGGGCTAATGATATGGAATGCTATTCTTCCTTTTTTAACCTTTTAGTTTAGATGATACATCCTCATATCATCTATCATATTCAGGTAAAAGTTGCCCCCCTCAAACAACTTTTGCTCGTCCCTCATATGTATCCCATTACAATAATTTACTTTGAATGCTTTCAAATCCCTCTCTATTTGACAAATAATATGGAAACTTCATAAGCATTCATATCTTAACCTTCACACTACTGGTAATGCTGTTACATACATTGTATGTAACAAAAAACAGCCGTCCCCCTCAGACCGGCTGTTTTTTTGTATCTATTCGCATAAATATCCTAAAATCAAATTTATAGAATGTTTCCTCACTTTATATTAATGCTTAGAAGCACTGGATGTTGCATCTACCTTTATCTCTTCTGGAGCTGATTTCTTAGACGCACCTGAAGTAGCATCAATTTTAGCTTCAGGATCTTTAACTAGCTTTTGACCAGTAGCTTGCAAATATTGATCAACGATTGGCTTAATATCAACTGCCCATTCATTAACACCTTTATAATCGCCATCTTCGTCATGCATCGCTTTATAATAATGCATAATATGATGTTTTGTTTCGTCTTTCCCTGGTACTGCCATAGAAACTAAATCAGTCTTGCCAGTCCGCAAAGAGTTGATAACTTGTTTGACGTGTTCAATTACTCGATCAATTTTTGGATGAACTTTATCCAAAGAATCCCCTACTTGAGCAGGGACTCGTTTAGCCAGCATCTTTTCAGGCGACACAGCCTTGTTATAGTAAAGAAATTGATTGTTCTCATCTACATAAGTTAATTCTACAGGCATGGTTTTTAAGAAATAGTTCAATTGATCAACGGTCAACAAGCCACTATCTAATTTGACATATGTTTTGCCTTCGACAGCATTAACCTTTTGAGCTGCCAAATCTAACCAATTGTCGTCATTCATATCAATCCCTTGAATTGTTGTATCAGTTCCAGTTTTAGCGGATAAATCTTCATCATCGTAATCATTTGTTTTGCTGATTAGATTAATTACCTTCGCAAATTTAATAAAGTTCTGAAGTGTTGTTTGTAGAAAATCAACTGTTCCTTGATCCTTTAAATCACCATTTTCATCAAAAGCTTCTTTAACTTTGCCAAGTAGGAACTCATTTCCTGGTAAAACGATTGCATTCACACCTGGTGCCTCTAAAATTTGTCTTAAATGCAATTGAGCTCGTGACGATCCTTGTGTATGATAAGAATCCCCTACAATCATTACTGGCTTTCCGTCAAATGGATGAATTTCGTATGACAACCATTCAATCACATTTTTCAAAGCAGCTGGAACAGAGTGATTGTGTTCTGGAGTTGCAATAATTACCCCATCGGCTGCGCTTATTTTCTTGCTCAAATTTTGAATAACATCACTATTAGTTTGATCATCATCTTGGCTAAACATAGGGACATCATTGATGTTTAATACCTCGATCTCAACTAACCCCTCAAAATGCTTTGCAATAAAATTCAATAGTGTTCGATTGTATGATTGATCAGCAATCGATCCTGCAATACCAACTAATTTCATATCATTCCCTCTAATCTTTATCCCATAAAAATTGTTCAGCCTGCTGTTTGTTAACAACATTGGCATTATTCAATTGCTTGGAAATATTTACGAACTGTAAAAAATCTTTAAAAAGACCATTTAGTTGTTCAGTGATTTCAATATCTTTTAAATTATCATTATCGTCAAAAGCTTGTAACGAATGACCTAACAAAAACTCTGAACTTGGCATAATCCGAGCTTTTAATTCAGGTGAATCCAAAATTTGACGTAATTGAGCCTGTGCTCGCGATGACCCTAAAGAACCATAGGAAGCTCCTGTGATCATCACTGGTTTGTCAACAAATGGATGAATTCCATATGACAGCCAAGCTAATGCACTGGATAAAACCGCCGGTATAGAATGATCATATTCAGGCGTAGCGATAATTACCCCATCAGCGGCTTCAATTTTTTTGGCGATATTTCGGGCAGTTTGTGGCACATATTTATTGGCACTCTTTTTAAAAATTGGCAGTCCTTTAATTTCAACCAATTCAATCTCCGCCTGACTTTTAAAGTGTCTTTGCATATACTTCAATAATTCACGGTTAGTTGATTTGCTAGAATTAGAACCCACAATAGCAATAAATTTATTCATAAAATTAATCATCTCATTTATTTTAATTACGATCATTGTAAATTGTTTCACTAAATATATCAATCAAATATCATATATAACTTTTATATAAAATAATTATATTAACTTAAATTTGTTCTTTAATCCACTCGTCACTACTGTCTGTAAATCTTTAGTAACAAAAACAGCCTCGATACCTGGTTGAGCTTCAATCAAAGCTACTCCCTTTTCAATTCCTTGATAAAATCCGATTGTAGACCAAATTTCGCCGTCAATTGACTTATCGCTCACAATCGTGACGCTGGCTAAATTATTTTTAATTGGATAACCAGTTTGAGAATCAAACATATGATGATATTCATGACCATCAATAATCAATCTTCGTTCATAGATACCTGAAGTTCCAATTGATTTGGCACTTGTGTTGATTATCCCTAAAAAAGTATCCCTTGATTTAACAGGATTTTGAACGCCAACATTCCATAATTTATCGGCATGAAGACTGGCTCCTACTAGCAAAACATTACCACCCAAATCAATAATTCCAGTTGCGACATTTTGCTCGATCCAAAGCATTTTGATTTTATCAGCAATATAACCCTTAGCAATTCCACCAAGGTCAATTTCCATACCTTTTTTCTGTAAAAATACTGATTGCTCGTCATCATTCAGAGTAATCCTATTTGGGTCTATAATCTGCAAACGCTGTTGGATATCTGCCTCTTTAGGTTTATTAGCTCCTTTGAAACCAATCTTCCACAGTTTAACTAATGGTCCAATAGCAACATTAAAACCTAAATGACGGCGACTAACTAAAACGGCTCGTTTAATCAATTCATACGTATCTTGGGGAACTACAACTGGTTTTATACCAGCATTATGATTGATTGACATTACTTCTGATTGATCCCGATTAACGGTCAATTTATCTTCAAAGTGCTGTATCAAATGATGAGCAGCGTCCAAATTACCCTCATTAGCTGGCGGAGCCACTGACAGATTAATCACTGTTCCTAAAGCATAATAACTTTTGTTTATTAGGCTCATGAAATTTCCTCAATTCATCTAAAAATTATTATATGTATATCAGTAAACATCATCTATCATAGTCTTTTATGTCGTTCTCGACAAAAGGAAGTTGTTCACAATAATTATAATTAGAGTTATATTAATCCTAACATTTAGAGGAATGGGGTAAACAATATGTTTGATAATTCAAAGCTACAATGGAATGCTACTTATGATGTTATTGTTTTAGGTTTTGGTGGAGCCGGTGCCTCTGCTGCTCGCTTTGCTGCCGACAATAACAGTAAGGTATTAATTACTGATTCTGCTCCTGAGGGACATGAAGGTGGCAATACCCGTTATGCTGGACAAGTTATTTCATCCGGCGATGATCTCAATGATTTACGTAAATATTATCAAGATTTAGCTTTTCCCTTGTCATACGATAAAGATTTAATGGAGACCTTTATCAAGGGACTTTATAATATCCCTAATTATTTGGAAAGTTACCTTGGGGTAAAGCCATTTATTATGGGTAAACACCCTGAATCTCCTGTTTCCAAAGCTTTATATTTTATGGCTCATGAATATCCTGAATTCCGTGGTCAAGCCACTCACGAATTAGTAACTGTTCACGAAGGCGTTGCTGATTCTGCCCTATGGAAGAATTTACGTCAACAAGTTTTAAAACGTGCTGACAAAATTGATGTTTTGTACAACACTCCTGCTCAACATTTGATTCAAGACCCTAACACCAAAGCAGTTGTTGGAGTTCAAATCAAACGTAACGACGAACTTTTGAATGTCAAAGCTAATAACGGCGTTGTCATGGCAACTGGCGGTTTCGAAAATAATTCTCAAATGGTTGAAAACTATTTAGGCGAGACCAGCCTTAACCCTATTGGTTCACTTTATAACAAAGGAATCGGTATTAAGATGGCAAGCGAGGTCGGTGCTCAACTTTACAATATGAATAACTACGAATCATACGGCATTTTCCACGGCTTAACGCCTAAACCAGCTAAGGGTCAACGTTCTCAATTTTTACCATTCGACTGGCCTGCTTTCCACCAAGGCAGTTTAATTGTTATTGGCGATGACGGTACTCGTTATTTTGATGAAAATGAAATCCACCGCCACGGTCACATTCAAGATCATGGAAACTGGAGAATCCCTCAAGCCCAACGTCATCCATATGTAGTTTTTGATCAAAAAAAATATGATGAATTAATTAACGATAAAAATGCTCCTTATCCCGAATTTATGAAATTAGTCGTTAAAGCTGACAGTTTAGCAAAATTGGCTGAAGTTATGCAGGTTGATCTTGAAAATTTAACTGACACTATTAAAGATTTTAATCATTTTGCCGAAATTAAACGCGATTATGCTTTCAATCGTGACGCCAAAACCCTAGCTGCTTTCGATGAGAATGGTCCTTACTATGCTTTGGCTATGGTACAAGGATTATTAAATACTCAAGGTGGACCTGTTCATAATTCTAAGGCTGAAGTGGTTGACAATGACAATGTTGTTATCCCTCATCTTTACGCTGCTGGTGAACTTGGAAGTTTAATGGGACGCCAATACAACGGTGGCAGCAATTTGGCTGAGAACCTTATTTTCGGTAAAATTGCTGGTGAAAATGCTGCTCTCCAAAAGGATGAGTTAGAGTCATCAACTTCTCAAATTGATACTCAAACCTCCGCCAGTATTCATGAAAATGGACTAGGCTCCGATATTACTGAAGATCATTTCGATACTCAAGATAATCAATATATTGGAAAATCTTCTGCTGGTATGGGTAACGAAATTGTTGTTCGGGTTACGGCCGATAGCAAAGATGATATTCAAAATATCGAAGTTTTGAAACAAAGCGAATCCGATGATTATGGTTTGAAAGCTGTTAAAGAATTACCTAAAGAAATCGTCAAAAGCAATTCCATCAATGTTGATACAGTTTCCGGAGCATCTGCCTCCAGCAAAGCTATTAAAGAAGCAGTCTCCAATGCTCTTGCTCAAATAAAATAAAATTAAGCTGTAACTTTTTCTTGCAGCAAAAATGCGGACAAAATATAGCTTCATCCCGCTTAATATGAAAAGAACGGCAACTCAAAATCGAGTTGTCGTTCTTTTCACTTTTATACTCAGAAACCATCCGAGCCCCACCACGCATTTTTTATTTTCTAGAGAACAAAAAAAGAGATGCTGATTCTTTTCAGTATCTCTTTTGGGAGTTTTTGTTCAGTAATTATCAAGAATGCCGTCTGCAGGAGTCGAACCTGTGACCGCCGGTTTACGATACCGATGCTCTACCAACTGAGCTAAGACGGCTTAATAAAAAAATTACATCTAATTCTTTTATGAACTAGATGTAATCTATTGGACACCTAGGTAAATCCTAAGTATTATAACTCCGGATGTCAGACTCGAACTGACGACACCCTGATTAACAGTCAGATGCTCTACCAACTGAGCTAATCCGGAATAATTCAATAGCTCTTTAACAGAACTATTAAATTTTATCAATTTAAACGCCGCAGGTCAATAACTATTTAGCATTTTCTTTAGTAATTTTTGTTACGCCACCCATATAAGGTATCAAAACCTCAGGAATAGTTACTGAACCATCCTCATTTTGATAATTTTCAAGGATTGCAGCAACTGTACGTCCAGCAGCAAGACCTGATCCATTCAATGTATGAGCTAACTTTGTTTTGCCGTTTTCGTCACGATAACGAATATGAGCACGACGAGCTTGGAAATCAAGACAGTTAGAACAACTTGAAACTTCACGATACTTTTCTTGAGCTGGCATCCAAACTTCAAGATCGTATGTCTTAGCAGAACTGAAACTAGCATCGCCACTTGATAATACGATAACGTGATATGGAAGACCTAGCTTTTGCAAAATATTTTCTGCATTAGCTGTTAGTTTTTCCAATTCATTGTATGATTCTTCAGGCTTTGTAACTTTAACCATTTCAACCTTATTGAATTGATGCATACGGATCAAACCACGAGTATCACGACCAGCAGAACCAGCTTCTGAACGGAAGCAAGGTGTCAAAGCAGTCACGTATTTAGGTAAATCCTTTTCATCTAAAATCTTGCCAGCAAAATAATTTGTCAAAGGAACTTCAGCAGTAGGAATCAAAGTCAAAGGATTTTCATCAACCATTACCGTGTAGACATCTTCGGTAAATTTAGGGAATTGACTTGTACCAAACATAGCTTCGTTATTTACCAAATATGGAGGGATTACTTCTGTATAGCCTTCCTTTTGGTGTTGATCTAACATAAAATTGTAAACTGCACGTTCAAGACGAGCACCCATACCAATATAGTAGACAAAACGACTGCCGGCAACTTTTGTAGCTTGTTCAAAGTCCAAAATACCTAATTCTTCACCAATATCCCAGTGATGACGAGGTTTGAAGTTTTCCTTGGGAACAGCACCAACTTTTCTAATTTCAACATTAGTACTTTCATCAGGACCAACTGGTACAGAATCATCAGGAATATTAGGCAAACGAACTAAAATATAATTCATTTTACCTTCAGTTTCCTCAAGATCAGCATCAATTTTTTTAATGTCAGCACCGACCTGCTTCATAGCTGCAATTTCATCGCTGGCATCTTCTTTATTACGTTTCTTAGTAGCAATACCTTGAGAAACTTCATTTCTCTTTTGCTTCAAAGTTTCTGTTTGAACTAACAACTCACGACGCTTTGTATCATATGAAATCAATTCATCGATCTCGTCGCTTGTAACGCCACGTGAAGCCAATTTATTCTTGATCCATTCAGGATCTTTTCTAATTAACTTGATATCTAACATAGATATTTCTCCCTCTTTTTACTTACTTTGTTCACTAAAATTAATGTATTAAGGATGCCGTCCTCTGCAACAAAGAAAATTCGGCTGGACTAGTGTTTCGGTTTAGTCGTCTGCATTTTTACTTTAATGACACTTAGAATTCTCAATTATATAAATCCTCAAGCTTTCAATAATCTCCAACACACTAAGATTCCATTGCAGCAATTTTAACTAACAAAACTAGAAACCAAGCTCCAGTCGGAAGCGAAAACCTTAAATCCAAAAAACAAAAAAATGGCCGAATCATCCCAATAAAGGGACGAATCGACCATTCGCGGTACCACCCAGTTTCAGCGTATACAAATACACTGCACTTTCAGATTTTATCGGATCAACCCGAACGGCATTACCCGTTACCAGAATGCTGGAATAAAAACCATAACGATTTACACCGACCATCGTCTCTCTGAAAGGTTTTGTGAGTAGGCACTCTTTTAGTTTGATATTCTTTTTTATCTTAATTCAAAGTGTTACAAAATTCAACTAGTAGTCGCTATCATTTTTAGTTTTTTCAATATCAATATCTTCTAGTTTCAAAAACTTACTCTTATGTTTGACCTTATAGTAAGCCCAACATACAAAGAGGATAATTAAACCACTGTAACTGATCAATAAACGGCCTACGTTGAAATTAACCATTGAACGGACATCTTGTCCCATGATAATGATAATTCCTAATACAATAGCTAAAATTGGTCCAAATGGGAACCATTTTGCTTTATATTTTAGGTCATTTAGACTATAACCTTTGTATAAATAAGCTTTTCTAAAACGATAATGTGAAAAGGCAATTCCCAGCCAAGCAATAAATCCAGTTAAACCACTAGCAGATACTAGTAATTCGTAGAATGAATCACCATAAAAACTAGTAAATAAGGCAATTGCCCCAATTAAAACAGTCAAAATCAAGGAATAGACTGGGACCCCTCGACTGTTTGTCTTTTGAAAGGCTTTAGGAGCCATATTATTTTTACTCATTGACCAAAGCATTCGACTGGCAGCATATAGTCCTGAGTTAGCAGCAGAAATAACTGACGTCAAAATAACAGCGTTCATTACCCCAGCAGCTAAAGGAATTCCTACCTTTTTGAAAACAATCGTAAAGGGACTGATAGCAATATCACCAGCGCCCGAGCCTAATAGATTAGGACTTGTATAAGGTATCAATGCTCCAATAACAGCGATTGATAAAATATAGAATAATAAAATTCTCCAGAAAACTTGTTTAATAGCCTTAGGAATACTCTTCTCTGGTGTAGCTGACTCTCCAGCAGTAATACCAATTAATTCAGTTCCTTGGAAAGAGAATCCAGCTACGACGAATACGCTCAATATCGCCGGTATTCCACCGACAAAGGGAGCCTTTTTAGATGTATAGTTGGTCAAGCCAACAAAGTTTTGATTTCCCAAAATGCCTAAAATACTTAAAATACCAACAATTAAAAAGATGATTACAGCCGTAACTTTAATTGATGACAGCCAATATTCTGTTTCACCAAATGAACTAACTGAAATAAAGTTAATAACTAAAAGCAGAATCATAAAAGCCAAACTGATCTTCCACGAGGACCACGTTGGAAACCAATATTTAACCACCAACGAAATCGTCGACAGATCAACTGCTAAAGTTATGGCCCAATTGAACCAATAGTTCCAGCCAAGTGCAAATCCAAAAGCAGGATCGATAAACTTTGTTGCATACGTTGCAAACGAGCCGGATACAGGCATATACGTTGCCATTTCCCCCAAACTCGTCATTAAGAAGTAGACCATTATACCGATAGCCACATAAGCTATCAGAGCTCCTCCTGGTCCAGCAGTTGAAATTGAGGAACCACTAGCTACGAAGAGTCCGGTTCCAATTGATCCACCAAGTGCGATCATAGATAAATGACGGGTCTTCAGCGACCTATTCACATCATTATTTTCCATCTTTCATTCCCCTTTTTGGATACAAAAAAATCCTTATTATCAGAGGAACTACCGACAATAAGGATCATAATCATCCCATTAATCAATAGCTCAACGAATTCAGAAATCTGGAGCAACAAAAACTTCTAAAAGTTTACTTAGCTTTGCAAAGCATACAATCTTTGTACAACTTGCAAAGCCCAGTAAACCTCAAGAAGCTATTCGCAGTTTGCCTTAGTCAAAACAAATCACAAATAATTGCCCTCAGTTCTAAAAAACGACAGTCTACTGCCTATTAAGCAATAGCCCAATCAAATTACCAAGTAGGGGTAATTGATTTCGGCAAACTTCCCTTTCATATTTTTTCAAAGTACCCTATCCGTACTCCAAAATACTAATAATAAAGAATGCACCTCTATCTGATTACAAAACATTATAAATAAATGTTAAGATAGTAGCAAGTAGTGTTTTATATATAATTAGATTTTTTAATTTAACGTTACCGGGGGAAGACAAATGTTGGAGCAAATTTTCTTAGTCAAGCAGGACGTAGAGAAATACCGAATGCTTACCGTTATAAAATCATTACCTCCTCGTGAAGTAAACTTAAGTAATATCAGTAGCAGATTACATTTTACTTATCAAAAAACTTACAATATTTTTCAAGCACTGCTGGAAGATTTAGCTGATGTTGCTCCCGACATTGATTCAAGCGACACTAAAATTGAATCAATCGACTTCAGTAAAATTTCTATCGATACTTTCCGATTGTATTTGGTTAAAAATTCAGTTGTATTTCAAGCATTCAATTATGGGTTAACAAGTGCTAACCCTTCTTTTGAAAACTTTAGCAATGAACATTTTACAAGTAAATCTACACTCAATCGACGGATGACCAAGTTTAGAGCTTTCTTAAAAAACTTTGGCTTAAAAATTTCCAATTCAACGCTTGAAATTAAGGGGAATGAGAAGAATATTCGTTGGATGGCCTACTATGTTTATTGGTACATTTATCACGGTCAAGAATGGCCTTTCAACCTTATTCAAGAAAATTCAATTGATCAAATAATTGGACGTGCTGCATAACCTTCGACAATCCTATCGTTCACTTTCAATTGAAATACTTTTTAGCTATCTCTAGAATTCGACTAATAAAACGTAATTATATTGATGAATTGCCATATTATAGCGATGTTTTTGGCAGTCAAAATCTAGGCGAAGATATTCTAACTCATGACGATTATCCTATTGTGCCTGTTAAAGCGTTGAGTAATGAAAATAAGTTAGTCAATCTTTTCAGAAAGACTGCTTTTCAACCAAGCGATACTGCTTTTGAAGAACCTATCAACGCAAATGCTAGAATTAATCCAAAATTCTATGCGCTCGTTTATCACTTTATAGATTTTCTGAAAGAACATTATCATGATGATATGACCGTTTATCATAATCAGAAGACTCTAAAACATATTATGACTTATGTAACTCGGGATATTGTCTTCTATTACATCATGGCACCGTATTCCTTGATGCACCTTGATACAATGTACAGTAACGACGAAGAAAGAACTTATACTGATTTGTATAAAGATATTTACACTTTCTTTTCAAACATTGATCAAAATGAATTTCCAGGGATTTACAATGCTGCAGAACTTATTTCCAGAAACCTTTATCAAGTCCTTCCAAGCTATATTTCTACTATCCGAGCTGAAGATATTATCAAGGTAAAGGTTTTGATTGATCCTGGAAATCAAGCTGCTGAAGTCGTTTTGAGAACAATTCGAACTTTAGAATTTGTTCAAATTGTTCCTAGCGGTGTTTATGATGACGTTGATGTTTTAATTACTTCTCTAGATGTCTTACCTCTAGACATCGAAAGAAAAAATATCCCGAATATTTGAAAGTTATTTCATGGGATATTTCATCAACGAGACCAGATTATATTTGGTTGTTGATTCAATTAAATCAGATTTACGTCAAAAAGCTTCGAGACAAGATTGAAAGCAATAAAAAGAAACGTGCCTTATAAGTAAGTATTAGAGCAGTCCATAACGGATAGTCGTTAGACTGCTCTTTTTGTTGTAATGGAATCAAAAATGATCATAATAGGCTTATAAATTGATAAGGATACCCTACCTGAAAAAGAGGCGTATTATTATGTTTACAATAATTTTTTGGATTTTAGCAGTTTGGTTTATCGTTAATGTTATTGGAATGTGGTTTGCAATCAACAACAAAGATCTTCAAAGAAGCTTAGGCTTTATCAATGTGGCCGCTGTTATTATCGGCTTTTTGGCATATTCAATTCTTGCTAAGGTCGCTAGTCTTGAGGCTCTCTTCAGTGCTATAAATTATCTCAATATTATCGTAGCTATTGTCCAGCTTTATTTTGGCTTTCGCACTGGTCATACTCACAATCACAGCGTTGGACATGCTTAATGACATTTAAATATTAGTAAGGACTTAAAAAATAATTTTTAAGTCCTTTTTTTGTTGCATTTTATAAATAAAGAACTATACTAGCATTTGTAAGTTGATAGTGAGTACTCACTATCATAGAAAAAGGAGAGTGGATATTATGTTTACAACAATGTTTTGGATTTTAATGATCTGGTTCGTGATCAATGTCATTTGGATGTGGTTCGCAACTGACAACCAAAATTTACAAAAGACCTTCGCTTGGATTAACGTTGTGGCCGTTATTGTTGGATTTTGGGTTTACTTTGGAGTTGCAAAAGTTAGTGGAATTGACACATGGTTCAATATTTTAAATTACGTTAATATCGTCCTTGCTTTAGTTCAATTCTACTTCGGCTACAGAAATAACCACACAATAAAACATGCATAAAGATTTACCTCTTGAGCTCCTTTTAGGATAGAATGGAGCTATCAATAAAAATCAGAGGTAATGTCTATGGATAATCAATTTAATATTTATCGTGAAGCTGAAAAGAATGAAAAGTTAACTCCTAAGCAAAAATTGATTTTCCAATCTGCAATTAACCTCTTTTCAGATCGTGGCTACGCTAATACCTCTACTAAAGAAATCGCTGAAAATGCCGGTGTTTCTGAAGGCAGTATCTTTCGAAAATTTAAAAATAAAGAAGAATTGTTGATGGCCATTCTAACCCCACTTACTCATAAGATCCTACCCCAGGATTTAAATGAATTTTCGCATATCAGCCATCAAGATTACAGTTTGAAATATTTTTTAAACATTATCATCAATGATCGAATTGCTTTATTTAAAAGTAATTACAAAATAATGCGTATCTTTCTAAATGAATTCATCTATGATCAACATATTCATGATCGATTAATCAAAAGTATTCCTAAAAAATCTTTTAAACAGTTCAATGAGGTTCTTGACGATTTGAAGAAAAAGCAACTTCTAATCGAATGGGACAACTTAGAAATCTTTCGATTTTTAGCCTCAAACATTTTAGGATACATGATTGAACATTATATTATCATTGATGTTAAAATTTGGAACGAACCTTTGGAAATCGAACATACAATTGATTTCATAGTAAAGGGATTAACTCCTGAAAAATAAACTATTAAAAAAGCTGAAAAAGTATACAATATGCCTGCTTTCTCAGCTTTTTTAGTAAATCCTATAAAATTATTTTACAGAATCATCGACTTCCCAAGTTAAACTTCCAGTATAATTCCCCGCTGGAGAAATTTTTTTATTGTTTGGGTGTAATAGGAGCCCATCAAAATCATCCCAATCCTTTGAGATATTAGTAGTTGAATTCTGATTTGTCGCCTCCCCTGTAGCAATTTCTTGAGGTTCACTGTTCAAGTATATTGGTTTTGATTGGTCATCCTTCTTATAGATTAAATTTCCTTCAAAAGATTGAGAGCCGTTGAATAATCCTGTCGTTGAAGCCTTTAAAGTCCATGCTTCCTTCAGTTCAGTCACGTTCAAAGTAAATGGTGTCACACGCTTCAAATACGTTTGCGTAGTCAGATAATTAATACTTTGAAAATTTAAATTTTTGGAAACCGTCAGCTGCAAATATTGAGGTTTAACATCAATTTTGAAAATTGGCGTACTAGTACTTTCAATCGCATCGGTACCTTTGAAAACTGCCGGTTGTGAATCCTCAGTAATAACATGATCGGTTTCATTATCAGCTCTTCCATTAACCACAATATCCGCGCTGGTATAACCATTACTATCATTAGTTGATCCTAAACTAGCGATTTCATAACGTAACTTTTTAGCTGAAAGATCCGTTCCATTAGCAATAGTTATTGCCTCACTGCTCCCTGCATCATTGTGATAGGTAATCGTTGCTGAAGTGTATTTAATATCCGTCGGTAAATTAATATCTGCAGCAATTTTTAACCAATCCTTTTTCGATTCTTCGTAATCCCACGCTAAATTGTAATCAAGAGCCAATTCATCATTATAGTTAACTAAATTAGCCTTTGAATCAGGTGTCTTTTGAGAAGCATTGTTGGCATTAGATTCATCAGTAATAACTTTTCCACTAGTCTTATCAGTTAATGTTGTTTTAACATGGGCTGTCGTCAAAGCAGGAATAGATTCAAAAACAGCTATTTTACTATAATTTTGGCTCGTCCCATTATTGGCTCCCGTTAATCCCCAGTAGACACGTCCCCGATCAGGATTGTTGAAAACGCTTGGATCAACCGGAATATTCTGGGTAACCTCCGTATAATCCCGTGATTGACCAAGATTCTTACTTCCATCAGGAAACTTATCATTATAGTCATAATGTATTTCTGCTGGATTACCGTTCTTGGCTGGTATCCAAGTGAAGGTTAAATGATACCAATAAAGTTCATTACCCTTATATGTTGCATTTATTAAAGAAGCATTGACAGCACCAACTTGGAATGTTGACGTGGCATATCCATTATCATTTGAATTTAAATAATACCAAATATTATTGGAACCATATGATGAATCAGCCAATGCTATATTAGCCAAACTAATATTTTTATACGTATATTCTTCTCCAGGATATGTTAATGAAATTACCCCATACATTCCTCCACTATTGCCTAATCTTAATGGAAAAGAACCTAAACCGCTTTGACTAAAAATGGCATTTTTTTCTGGATAATTGTCTGGTACAGCCACGTTAGGATTAGTAGTTCCAAAACTATTTAAAGTAAATTCTTTATAGCGGCCTTCACTAGCGGTTCCTTTTTGAATAGCAGTCCAGCCAGTTCCAAATGGTGGCAAATAAGTATTCTCACTGATCAAACTATTTATTTGTGAATTAAAATCTAAGGCTTATACTATTAGCTACTGCTGTTTTGGCAATTTCGGACTCACTATTAATAAGCGGTGATGATCCTGAATCTGCTGTCCAGCTTCCAAATGGGCTTCCTAAAAATAATAATCTATTTTCCTTATATCTAGCATTGTCATAGCCTAAAGCTCCCATGCCCTGGTATCCAGCTCCCATAGCACCACTTCCACGGGGATCATTCTGTAAAACTAACGACATCCCTTCGCCATTATCAGCAATTTGTCCTTCACCAGAGCCAAAATACATCCAGACTGAAACAGTTTGTTTTTTATTGATGTCAATAAAATTAGCACTATCATCATCGATTTTCGACCAAGCCGCACCAACTTCAGGTAATTTAGTAGAATTAGTACTATCGGCAGCACTGTAAACTGATTCACCCGACTTAGCAAGATTTAAAACTCGTCCGCTATGTTGCTGGTCCGTCTTAGAAGTAAAAATACTTGAAGAGTTAGTTTGAAAGGGATAATCTGTTGCTTTTTCGTTTTGAGCTAGCTTAAAATTTCCTACATCAAAATATGATGAAATATCTAGTCCCACCGGTGCTTCCCCAACTATTTCGTTATAATTCTCAGCCAGAACTACCTGTGGTTTTGCTAGATCTATTAACGAAAACATAATAATACTAAAATAAAATATCCCTCTATAGCTTCTGTATTTTTTCATACAAATATCTCCTATATAACAACTCACAAGGATATAATATACCAAAATTGTTATAATTTTAATGAATATGCAAAATACTTATTATTAAATAATTCTATTATAAAAATATACATAAAGTTTATAAAATGAGTGTAAAAAAAATAACATTTGATTTTTACTATCGAATGTTATTTTTTATAATCATTTCTTATGTCGCGATGATCTAGTATTTCCGCCTCTCGAATCTTTTGAATCCTTGGAATTATTCGAATTATTCAACCATGGCAACTTCAGATTTACTTTACCTCGTCCACTACCTGGCCCATTGCCCTTATTACGTTGTGAATAATAGAGATACATCCACACAGCCACTGCAATTAAAACAATGATTCCAATAATGATACCGATCCATTGTCGATTATTAGTCGATTGTTTTGGATTAGCGGCATCATTAACATTATCTACTTCAGTTTTCTTAACCGTAATATTATATTTAAACGATTTTTCAAAACCATTATCATTCTTCAAAGTAATGTGTGCCTTATAAACACCCGCACTTAGCTTCTTAATTGGAATAAAATAATTGAATTGAGAATTAGGTGCAATTTGCAAATTATCAGCATTGTAATTGGTTGTTTGACTACCATTAACTACCTTAGCTCTTAAGGAAACCTTATTAATATTAATTGGAGCCGTATTATCCATTGTATAGGCAATTCCGGTTGACCCTGCAACTGCCTTAGGAGCAGCTGAAGTTAGATGCATATCAGGCATAACGCCATCATCCTTAGAACGAAGCACAACGCCTTTGACCTACCGAACCTGGTTTTTAATATTAATATTTTTAGATTTCGTAGGACTAACCGAAGCCGTCGTTGTCACACCACCTAGGATAATTCCTGAATATTCTGAACTAGGAGATTTAACTTTAAATTCAACAGTCTTATTTTGGCCCGTAGCAAGCTTCACAGTCTGCTTTCTCTTACCATCGACTAATGATGTCAAAGAAGGTAATTTAGCCTTATACAGCTTTGTATTGTACTTGTCATAGCCAATTACACCTGAATCAGCCGTATAAGCATTATTAACCTCTGCAGTAACCGTTATTGGTTTACTACCAGTATTAGCAATCAAGACCTTCAAAGATTGTTCCTTATTCGGAGTAACCTTCAAATCAAAGTATGACTCACCTTTGTTAACTTGATTATCCGGTAAAATTGCTTGAATCGCATAGGATTTATCCGGTGCAGCTTTTACAGTTGTCGCAAATGGCAAAACCGTCACTAATAAAAGTAACATTGTTGAAAAAAATACAATTATTCGTCTCTTCATAATCTTTAACTCCTACCTGAATACCAAATGGCCCAGAAAATTAGGAAAATCAATGATACAAGAACACAGACAATTAAAATATATGTCGTAGTTTTATTATATATCAGACCTTTGCATCGCTTATTAATATTATTAGCCTGATCCTGGGTAATCGTATAAGTTTTATGGAACGTCCACGTAGCTTTACCACTTCTAGCCGCACCTTTAACGACATAGGTACCAGCCTTGATCGGCGTAGTGTTCTGATCAAAGTCAACCGGAATCCGTGAATTAGGTGCCACCTTTGGATAAGTTAAATCGGCAATCATGGTTTTGTCACCCAAGTTAAACCTATCTAACCAGCTTTTACGTTTAACCGTCATATGAACAATAACATTTTTCATCATTCCTAGCTCTTTATTTTGAAGATTTACTATTATATGTGGCTTTTTATTCATTACATCTAAAGCTAGATTGTGGAGCGTTACTATTCCACCTACCGGTTTATTTGAATCAGTTATCCAAACTGGGACATTGGCATTTCCACTTACACTACTCTCCAATGCATAAATATTAAATCCACCTAATATTAAATTATCGATCTTTCCAGATGGTAATTTAACTTTAAATGAAACATCTTTAGTTTTACCAGCCATCAAAGAAATAGTTTGTGCCTTAGTCATATCAGCAAAAGCGTATTTAAGACCATATTGACCAGACTTAACATTATCAGTATAAACGATTTTTCCATCCATAGATGTAGTCGCATTTGTTGGTACAATACGTAATCTAATTTTTCTAATACCAAAGTTAGATAACGATATTTTCAAGGTTCTCGTAGAATTGGGCTTGCCAATTATTTGAAATCTGTCGCTTATATCCGAATCACCGATCAACGGTGTTACTGTTACTCCGTCAATATCAGCTTTAACTTTCTGAGTTGTAAACATAAAACTGAACGTTGCAAAAAGTGCCATTAAAATAACATATATAATTTTCTTATTCATAACTACCTCTGAATATCACTTCTTACATCTATAATACTAAAAAAGCTGTTCCAAGTCTTGGAACAGCCTAATTTATTTATTTATTATCGACGACGTCTTCTAGTTGTATTACCAGAATTATTGTTACCATTATTATTCTTATTATTATTTCTTCTACCTAAGTAGATTCCTAAACCAAGAATAATTGCTAATGCAAGAATTGCTAACAAAATATATAGCCATAGGTAATTTGGTTTAATACCAGCCAACTTATTGTATTTAGCAGCATCATTATTAGTAATTGTAAAGTCCTTATTTAAGACCCAAGTTTTAAGACCACCTGGAGCTTTATAAGTTAACTTCAAATGATAATTTCCAGCTTGTAATGATTTCTTTCCCCAAGAAATTTCGTAGTTGTAGTTAGATGTTGGGGCAATTTCTTGATTACCAGATTTCGAAGTAATTTTGAAATTCTTATCTCCCTTTTTCGTAACAACAGCTGTTGAATCCAAGTCGCCAGAGTAAGAGTTGGTCTTATTCTGAACGTTAGCTTTAACTCCAGGATGAGTACCAGCAGAATCAATAACTGTACCTGGTCTTACCGCTGTAACTGAATACTTAGCGTCTTCATTCTCAGCATCTTTTTGATGTATTTGAATAGGAATAGAATAGCTAAACTTATTTTTAATTAAAGTACCATTTGATGTAACTGTTCCCTTAGATGGATATACAGTAACACCACCCATTAAGTAACCTTTAAAGGCCTTTTCGGGCACTGTTATTTTAAACTTCAATGTTGCTGTGGTCTTGCCAGGTACACTAAATACTTGCTTCTGAGGTGAAGCTGTAGACTTAGTTTGTATTTTAAGATTTGGATCAGTTACTTTAGACTTATCATATCTCAATTGACCAGCATCATTAGTATACGCTGTATTAACCATGAACATGAATTTTCTAGTACTACTTGCTTTATTCAAAACCATCAATTGCAACTCTACAGACTGTCCTGGAGTACCTGTAACCATGTAACTACCTGAATCGACGCTAACCGCGTCTGAATCAGAAGCTGGTTTCAATAGATAGTCACCAGATGTAGCATGTGCCGTGATACCGCTAGACGCTACTCCCATTACCATTGCAAACAAAAGAAATAATAGCTTTATCAATCTATTTGCTTCTTCATAAAACTTCCTCCAAAATAAACCAAATATTATACAAATACATTATAAAATAAAAACCACTACACTAGTAGTGGTTTAAAAGTACTATTTTAATTTTTTAGTTAAATTATTCGCCTGTACCTGGTGTTGTAGTTGTTGCTTCTGGTTTTGTTGTTAATGTCCATGTAATAGGAGCATTCAATGAACTTACTTTACCAGTTGAAGCAGCTGGAATATCACTAGGAATTACCAATTGTGCAGTTGAAGTTGAGCCTTGGTTTGCAGCAAATTTAGCAAGATATTCGCCATCTTTGTATGAAGCACCATTAGCAGCTTTTGAAACATCCATAACTGTTTCAGCTTTACCAGTTGAGCCAGATGTCAAATTAGCAGCTACTGTTGATAGTCCTGTAATAGGGTTTTGACCATCAGTAATACCTTGTGAAGCCAATTTCAATGTAAATGGTGAGCTTGTTAATCCTTGTGCTTTACCAGTTGAAGCATCAACGAAGTCACCCAATTGAGCTTGTAGATTAAAACCAGTTGCCTTTGTCAAATCACGTGATTCAAGAACTGATAGGTTACCTTGGTCGTTACCATCTTCACCTTGAGCATTAGCATCTTTTGAGTTGTTTACCAAGTTCTTTGTTTGACCTGATACAGCACTACCAAAGTTGAAATCTGGAACTTCGTTAAGTACTAAGACACCACTTACAATTTTAACAGCTGCATTTGATGTTGCTGTAGCGATACCATCGTTTGCACCATCTTTACTATCATAAGCAATTGCTAATTGACCATTGTCTGGGTTTGATAATTTACCAATATTCTTTTGAGCTGTGTATTTCACTGAACCATCAGTATCAATTTCACCTGTTGTTGTTGCAGCTTGTGCTGTCAATGCTGGGGCAACTGCTCCTAAAACCATTCCTGCTGTTGCTAGTGAACCTACTAAAACGTTTCTTGATAATTTCATGATATATCCTCCCTGATATAGAAAATTATTTTTTGTTTTTGTCTTTCTTGATTACGATTTAATAATAACAAATTTTCCAAACTGTACATCTCATAATTTGTAAATGTTATTTGTCAAATCTGAATCATTTTGAAACCTTGGAAAACTGTAAAACTCTCAAGCTTTTGCGGAGCTTGTAACCGTAAAAAGCGAATAGACCAATCAAAATCGTAAAGCCAGTTATGATCAATCCGGTGTCACGTGCATCACCCGTTTGTGGGTAAGTAGAAAGATTGTTGATACTAACTGAAGGCGTGTAGCCCGTCTCCTTAATCTTCGATTCATTGCTACCAGTACTTGTACCAGTATTATCGCTATTAAGAACAACTGAACCATTGGAACCGCCGCCACCATCAAGTCCAGATGACTCTGACTTGCTAGCGACAACCGCCACCGGTGCTGACCTATCAGCGCCACCCCCTGTTGTACTGTTGGATTCAGCAATTACATGTGTAAAGCTGAATCCTCCAATCACACCCAACAATATAACGGCAATTGCGAAGAAACCGACTACTCGCTTTTTGACTGTGAGACTTTTTTTGGATCTCATTTTTCTCTTCATATAAAAAACCTCTCATCAAAAGTCTGTCTGCTTTCTCCTTACGATTAGTATAATACCATCTGTATATCTCCTTGCTAATCCGAAATAATTAAGAATTTCTTACAAGAAGTGAATTATTTAGTTAAAAGGTAATATTTGATCAAATTGTGCTGTCCTGTGTATGGAAGCGTTTGATCAGCTTCGTACATATATTTGAATTCTAATGATTCTAACAGTTTCTGCGGTGCCACATTATCCGCTTCAGTTGAAGCCCACAATTCAGTTAAATCTAACTCATTGAAACTGTAGTCTCTCAATAACTGAATAGCCTCCTTTGCGAATCCTTGTTGACGATATTCTTTGCACACAACAAATCCTATCTCCCGTGTAGCTAATAGTCCTTCTGATTCGCCACGCTTATTCAATTCAATTATTCCAATCATTTCATCAGTATCTTTTAAGGCTATGACGTACGCTCCAGCTCTTCTTCGATACATATCCAATAAATCATGGCCAAAATCATCATCATCTGTATACTCCAAGCCAGCTAATTCATGATTTTGCCTATCCTGTACCAATTTAAAAAATTGTTCCCAATCCGTTGTCTCAAAATTTCGTATTTTCACTTTACTTCCTATTAAATGCATATCATTGCCTCATAATAAATTAATTTTCAATCTAATTTCTAGGTTTTTACTTTACCGTAACTTATAATAAATCTAGTTCAAAAATGAAAGGTGTGATTTTTATGGATCTAGATTTTAAGGGACAAACCATTTCAACAATTGGTAAACCATTAACTGTTGGTGAAAATTTTCCCGATTTTACTGTTCTTAATAAGGATAACAATGAGATTAAACTAAGCAGTCTCTTAGATAAACCTGTTTTAATCAGTGTTGTACCAGATATCAATACTAGTGTTTGCAGTATTCAAACAAAACACTTCAATGAAGAAATCGATGGTCATTCAGAAATCAATTTTGTAACTATTTCAACCAATACCCCAGAGGAACAAACTTCGTGGTGTGCAGCTGAAAATGTCAAAAACATGCAAATGCTATCTGACATTGATCATGACTTTGGTAAGAAATCTAATATTTGGATCAGAGATCTCAACATTCTAGCTCGTTCTGTATGGGTTGTTGACAAGAATGGCGAAATCATCTATTCAGAAATCGTACCTGTTCAATCCGACGAACCAAGTTATGACAGAGTTCTCGGTCAATTAAATGAATTAGTCAAATAAGAATTCCAATACACATAGCAAAAGGCGGTCATAATTGACTGCCTTTTTTTATTAATAAATTAACGCCGACGATGTTTGACAAAGGTCATAAAATGCAAGATACATGACAGTAAAACAAAGAATATCAAAGTAAAGCTAATATAATTCCACCAAAAATTACTGCCAATCCAAGAATTTAATGGTAATTGAATTCCCATCGTAATTAGTGCCATTACGGCTATCATAAAGAATAATTGAATGTATCTTTTCAAAGTTGAATCGTCCTTTCTCTTTTTTACAGAAATCTTTTTAGCATACTTTTGACACAGTTTCTTCTTATTATGTGGGAGCTCTTTCATGCCAAACGTTCCTGGTAAGACAATTTCGCCAACTTTTATTACCCCAGCAGCTGCCATAACTCGGTCAATTGTCTTAAAAGCTTCGTCTGTTACCCCAGTTATAAAGTTTTCCAATGGGGAAATGTAACATGAACTGATACTTAAGTAATGCTTATTCTTAAATTGTCCAGGAATTGTATCGCCATTTTCTTTAAAATAGACCAGTTTTGGTCGCATACAATCGAAAAAGTTCTTCAAAACACCTGATAATTCACGAAAGTATGTCGGAGCCGCAAAGACCCACACATCGCTCTTTAGTAATTTTTCCGAGAGTTCATCTAAAACAGGATTCTTTTCATGATACTTATGTGGCGTTATTTTATAATTTTCTAAATAAATTGTTTCTGTCTCCACGCCCTCATCAACATTTTTTAAAACTTCATCAAGCATCTGAGCATTCAAACCATGTTCTTGGTGCGAGGCCAAAATCCCTAATATTTTCATACGCAAATTCCCCTTTATTTAAGTTTAATATACCGTTATATTAAATTCAAAACACTAGCTTTATTAAAAAAATGTTGCTACAGTATGGTTAACTAAGGAGGTTTTGAATTTATGAAAGTTCTTATCATTGGTGCTCATGGTAAAGTCGGCCACCTATTAATTGGAGAATTACAATCAAGAAACATTGATTTTGTTGCTGGATTGCGTAGTCAAGAACAAATCAAGGCCTACAACGAAAACAATATTGAAACTCAATTTATCGATTTAACTGCATCTCTCGATAATATTAAGGATTCTATTGAAGCTTCTGGCGCAGATGTTATTGTCTTTACCGCCGGAGCTGGTGGCGCTGGATCTGATTTAACATTAGAAATAGACCTCGACGGTGCTATTAAAACTATGATGGTTGCTGAAGCAATCGGCATTAAACGTTATATCATGGTTAGCTCAGTCTTTAGCGACAACAGAAGTAAGTGGGATGCTTCTGGAATCAAGCCATATATGATTGCTAAGCATTACGCTGATGATCATTTACGTGGTTCTAACCTTGATTACACTATTATCCACCCCGGCTCTTTAACTAACGAGGATGGTACTGGCAAAATCAAATTATTAAATTCTAATGAGGTTGACAGCATACCTCGAGTTGACGTTGCTCGTGCACTAGCTTTGATTATTCAGAATCCAAGTACAATTGGCAAGGAATATACTTTTGCTAGTGGCGACCAACCTGAGGAAGAAATTTTTAGATAAAAGCTAAATCACTTTATTTTGGCTAATCGTAGGAATCAGAACATTAATATTAAAAGGACGGCAACTCAAAATTGAGTCGCCGTCTTTTTAATATTAATGTTTTGTCTTGCGCTTTTGCTGCAAATTTAACAAATATTATGTCTTAGACACATTTTGCGTACAGCTCTTGATTAATCCTCAGAATTTTAAATTTCTTTACTTATCAAAATTAATAAATTGTAATCTGATGGCATTTAAAACTGCAATAATTGTTACCCCAACATCAGCGAAAACAGCTTGCCACATATCGACCATTCCCAAAGCTCCAAACAATAAGAACAAAATTTTGATTATTAGGGCAAAGGAAATATTTTGAATTACTATTTGCCGAGTTCTTTTGGCTATCTTCATTGCTCGAGCTACTTTAGAAGGTTCGTCTCCCATGATAACAATATCTGCAGCTTCCACAGCAGCATCCGAACCTAGGCCACCCATAGCAAATCCAACATCAGCAGTGGCCAGAACTGGAGTGTCATTAATCCCATCACCCACAAAAGCCACCTTATGGCTATTTTTATGAGAATCAGCGAGCAATTCCTTCACTATTTCTACTTTATTTTCTGGTAACAAATCAGCATAAACTGAACTCATTTTTAATTTTCCAGCAATAGCTGTACCTACTTTTTCATTATCGCCAGTTAACATAACCGTTTTTTCAATTCCACGATTATTTAATAATTTAATGGCTTGTTGGGCATCAGGCTTAGGTTTATCAGCAATAACAATGCTGCCCCAGAATTGACCATCTACAGCCACATAGACAACCGTTCCTACAGTTTGAGTTTCAATAAAATTAGATTGTTGCTTCATCGACTTACTATTTCCTACAATTACTGTTCGACCATTAATTGAAGCAGCCAAACCATGTCCAGGCCGTTCAGTTACATTATCAGCCGACAAAAGCTTACCATCGTAGGCCTTCATAATTGAAATAGCAATTGGATGCGTCGAATTACTCTCGACACTGGCTGCCATTTGTAACAATTCCGTCTGAGAAATACCAGATTGAGGCTTAATTTGAACTACCGAGAATTTTCCTTTAGTTAAAGTCCCTGTTTTATCAAAGGCTACCGTGTCAACGTCATTCAAAGCTTCAAGATAATTACTGCCCTTAACCAAAATACCTTGTTTTGAAGCTGCCCCTATTCCTCCAAAGAAACTCAGTGGAACAGAAATAACTAAAGCACAGGGACAAGAAATTACTAAGAAAATTAAAGCTCGATAAATCCACATATTCCATCCACCTTGCGTTACCAATGGAGGAATTATTGCTAAAGCAATAGCTAAAGCTACCACAATAGGCGTATAGATTTTAGCAAATTTAGTAATAAATTTTTCTGTATTGGCCTTTTTGCTACTGGCATTTTGAACTAAATCTAAAATCTTAGAAACTGTTGAATCACTGTAAAGCTTGCTTACTTTAATTTGTATCGTTCCATTTTGATTAATTGATCCACTTAAAGCTTTGTCACCAACTTGCAGGTTTTGAGGCATAGATTCACCAGTCAAGGCTGACGTATCAACTGACGAATGTCCTAAAATCACTGTACCATCTAAGGGAATCTTCTCGCCTGGTTTAACCACAATAATTTGCCCAACTTGAACTTTGCCAGGATCAACTATTTGAACTTTGTTGCCTAATTTCAAAGTCGCAAAATCTGGTTTAACCTCTAACAAAGCCGATATAGATTTCTTTGAACGATTAACTGCCACATCTTCGAAGACATTTCCTAATTCATAAAATAGCATTACAGCAATAGCTTCAGGATACTCTCCCAAAATAATTGCCCCAATAGTAGCTATACTCATCAAGAAATTTTCATCAAAAATCTCCCCATGAAAAATATTTTTAAGGGCTTTGTAAACTATTTTGCTGCCAATTGTCAGATATGCTAAAACAAATAGCCCGATACTTATAGGCCTAGAAAATAGTGAACTTGATCCCAATAGTAGTAGAATAAAGGCAATTAATAACCGAATGATTGTTAACCTAGTTTCCTTACTAAATTCTACTTTTACTTGTTTTTGTTTATTTTTTACTTTGTAATCAGTTTGGACATCGTATGATTTCATCGAGAACATCCTCCTTGAAAAGGTTTACATGCTCAATTGAATATATGAGCAATCATTCATATATAAATTATAATATAATAGGTCGTAACAAATTTCAACCAATTTTTGACAAGAGGACAATTTATGCCAGAACAAAATTTTGAGGTGGAGCATCAAAAAGCACTCCACAATCTAAAACAAAACCTACCAGATAATCAGGATCTTGATGCAATGGTCAATATTTTCAAAGCATTCGGCGATATGACTCGAGTAAAAATTATTCTAGCCCTTGCTGAAACGCCCCTAAGTGTCGGCGAAATTGCCGATACCCTTGACATGAGTCAATCATCGATTTCCCATCAATTAAGTATTCTCAAACAACTTAATCTTGTCTCAAATGCTCGTCGTGGACGCAATATTCATTATCGTCTCAGCGACCAACACATCATTACTATCTTTAAACAAACTCAAGAACATATTATTGAAGACGAAAATGATTTCTAGAATACTATTCTAAAAAAGGCTGTGAATCTATAAAATCAAATTTATAGATTCACAGCCTTTGACTGTTTTAACATGTCTTACAATTGCTTGTCTAACCAATCAATATGATTTTGCTCACGTTCAATCGCTCGCGTTAGAATCAAATAATGACCAAAATTGTGCTTAATTTTTTCATCATCAGTAAAAACAGCCTGTAGTCTTTTTTGCAGATAATTATATTTTTCATATTTTATAGCCAGCTCTTGATTTAAAAGTACTTTTAAAAGTGGATCAGATTTATCCTTGATGAAATAAAGTTTCAACGAAAATAATTCCTCATTATCCGTTAACGGTTCTTCCATCCACTCACGTAATATTTGATGACCCTTGTCAGTCAGAGCATAGAACGTTGACGTGTCTTCTATCTTATCCATTAGCCAACCATCATCCTTCATTCGGGCTAATTCTGGATAAATTTGACTGTGTGAAGCATGCCAAAAATCACCCACTTCATTTTTAAACTCTTGACTGATCTGATAACCAGATAAGCTTCCTTTATTATTTATTAAACCAAGCAATACATACGGTAAAATTCTTTTCTTAGGCATATTTATCTCCAAAAAAAATGATATACATCTCTGTATATCATTTTATCATGCTATTTATTGATACGATGATAGTTTTCATCAAAATACTTACCGGCACGAATATCATCGGGCATACTCTTGTATGGTTCTTCACTGATAACGTCCTCATTATTTTGACCAGCATCGCCCATATAAGTGATCTTAGCCATTTCGGGAACAACTAACTTTGGATAAGTTTCATATTTTTCACGTGATTCTTCCATTAAATCAATATGTTCATTTTGGAAAGTAACAGTGATTTCTGGATGTTCCTCAACCCACTTAGGGAAAAAGATCGTTCCATGCATCTTATTTTGGCTGTACGATAAATAGAGTTG
>NZ_AZDB01000101.1 GCF_001434585.1 Companilactobacillus crustorum JCM 15951 | reverse complement strand
GACAAATTTGTCAGCATAACCTGATACGGTGTTTGCCAGTCGAGTATTTTAAGCGGTCGCTGGTTAATTTGGAGTAACGTCGTCGTTAAATCTTGAGCACTAATGTGCTCAAAACGAGTCCCTTTAGGATAAAAATAACGTAAATTCCGATTAAAGCGTTCATTACTACCACGTTCAGCTGGAGTATAAGCATGGCAGTAATAGGTC
>NZ_AZDB01000100.1 GCF_001434585.1 Companilactobacillus crustorum JCM 15951 | reverse complement strand
TATTTGGGCCTATAGCTCAGCTGGTTTAGAGCGCACGCCTGATAAGCGTGAGGTCGATGGTTCAAGTCCATTTAGGCCCATTCTCAGAAAATTTAATAGTACCATGGGGGTTTAGCTCAGCTGGGAGAGCACCTGCTTTGCAAGCAGGAGGTCATCGGTTCGATCCCGTTAACCTCCATTGACAGAGATGTCAAACTCGTACCTTGAAAACTGGATATT
>NZ_AZDB01000010.1 GCF_001434585.1 Companilactobacillus crustorum JCM 15951 | reverse complement strand
CCGCCATCCACTTGATTTGACGAACAGCCTTTTTTTTATAGTTGAGAGTAAGGGGCACAGTTTTTTTCTCCATTTGTTTGGTGGTATAATCTTATTATTAGATTTTAGGAGTTCAAAGGTGAAAAAATTAAAGAAAATAGACTTATGGATCATTATTCCATATATCCTGTTATTGGGTATTGGAATCGTTATGGTTTATTCCGCTAGTTTTTATAATGCTTTAATAGCGGGAGGAAAAACTGATCAGTATCTGATCAAACAAGCTATTTATGCGATTATGGGACTCTGTTTGTGTTATATCACGTTTATGCTCAAGGAGAGGGTTTTAAAGAATCGTAAGATTTTGAGTATGGTAATGATTGTTACATTGGTATCGTTATTTTATTTATTAGGGCGAGCCTATTTAAAACCAAGTAGTCGTGTTAATGGTGCTTCAGCTTGGATCAATCTAGGAATTATTAATTTTCAACCCCTAGAATTGGCCAAGTTATTCTTAATTATGTTTTTAGCGCTGGTCCTAACTAATAAACAAAATCGTTTAATACAAAAACAAGGTTGGAAAGAAGTTTTTAAAGAAGTCTTTCAACCATTAGTAATAGTTGGTTCAATTATAGTGATGGTTTTCTTACAGCCTGATATTGGTGGGGCTTTGATTTTATCTTTAATTACTTTGGTTTTAATTTCGTCGTCAACTATTCCAGGACGATTGATAGCAGAATTAAGTGGGGTTTTATTGGTAGTATTTACTAGTATGATTATTATTATTACCAAATTCCCACCATCATTCGTAAAAAGCAATTATGCCTATCAACGTTTTCTAGCTATGCAGCATCCGTTTCAATTGGAACAAAAGGCCGGTGCCCAGTTAGTTAATTCATTTTATGCCATTAGTAATGGTGGAGTTTTTGGTGTAGGACTTGGTAATAGTATTCAAAAGCGTGGTTATTTACCGGAACCACACACAGATTTTATTATGTCGATTATTAGTGAAGAGTTAGGATTGGTCGGTGTAGTATTCATTCTGGGATTGTTGCTGATAATGATTTTAAGAATGATTTCTTTAGGATTCCGCTCTAAAAAAACATATAATTCATTGGTTTATTATGGAGTTGCAACGATGATCTTGGTACAAATTGTTTTAAATGTTGGGGGATTATTGGGCTTGATTCCTTTAACAGGTGTTACCTTGCCCTTTATTAGTTATGGTGGTTCCAGTTTGCTGGTCTTGTCAGTTGCTTTAGGGATTGTTTTAAACTTAGAGACGACCGCAAAATTTGAAAAAATGAAAAAAGGATGATTTTATGTATAAAAAAGTGGAACGTCAGGCATTGTATGTCTGGGTCTACTCATTAAAGTGGAGAAAAAAACTGCAGCGGTATGGAACGGTTTATTATACTTCTCCCAAAATGAAATATATTATGTTATACGTTAATTCTAACCGGGCTGCGGAGGTTAAAAAGGAATTAATGTCTAAAAATTATGTTAAACGAGTTTCCTTGGCTCATCGTAAAGAGTTAGATGAGCATTATGTATTAAAATCAAAAAATGCAGGAGAAGATAACAAATGAAAGTTGTTTCAGGTAAATTTCGTGGTCTTAATTTAAAGGCTGTGCCAACTAATAATACTCGTCCTACTTCTGCCAAAGTCAAAGAGGCTGTTTTTAGTATGATATCTCCATATATGGTTGATGGAGTAGCTTTAGATCTTTTTGCAGGAACTGGTAGCCTAGGAATAGAAGCAGTGTCTAGAGGCTATGAGAAAGCCTATTTAGTTGATAAGGCTTATAAAGCAATTAATACAATCAAAGAGAATATCGAAAAAACTCACGCTGAGTCTAACTTCATTGTTATGAAATCATCTGCAACAGATGCTTTGCAAAAATTTGCTAATGAGGGTGTTAAATTTGATTTAGTATTCTTAGATCCACCTTATCGGATGAAGATAACTGAACAAATTATCAAAGATATGGTTGAACAAGAATTATTAAACCCAGATGCTATTATTGTTGATGAAACTGATTATGATATTGACTTGAGTGATTTTGAACGTATTGATTTAATTAAGGAAAAAAGATACAAAGATACGAAAGTAGCTTTGTACCAATTTGGGGGATAGGATGTCTGAAAAGATTGGATTGTATGCTGGAAGTTTTGATCCGATAACGAATGGTCACTTGGATATTATTCGTCGCTCTGCCAAACTTTTTGATAAGTTATACGTAGCGCCTATGACCAATACTTCTAAGAATTATTTATTTACATATGATGAAAAGAAACAGTTTATTGAGGCTGAGATCAAGGATTTAACTAATGTTGAAGTAATTGATAGTAAGGGTGAGTTGTCAACTAAACTAGCTCAAAAGTTAGGCGCTGGTTTTTTGGTTCGCTCGATGCGTAATCCGGATGATTTTGGATATGAATCTGGGGTAGCTTCAATTAATAAAGTAATGGATAAAAATATTGAAACGATATTCCTGCTTGCAAATGGCAGATATGCTACGATATCTTCGTCAATGATGAAGGAAGTAGCCAAATTTGGCGGAGATATTTCGGAATTCGTTCCTCTAGCTGTTGCACAAGCGTTGATCAAGAAGTTGAGAAGGGAATAATTATACTTTGAAATTTAATAAAACACGTAATAAAGTATTAGGAGCAATCTTTATATTTATCATTGTGGTGGCATTTTTCTTTGCGCCAACTGGTTATTATTTGGAAGTTCCTGGTACAGCTGAGGATACTTCTCAATTTGTGAAAGTAAATGGCAAGCAAGATAAAAAGAAGGGAAATCTTTTACTGACGACTGTAGGTATTGTTAGTGGGACTCCTTTTACATTACTTAAATCATTAGGAAATAATTTTGAGACAATTTATTCGCAACAAGATTTAATGGGTGATGAAAATAGTCAGGATTACTTTAACGTACAGAAATATTATATGCAGTCGGCTCAAAACAATGCCATTCAAGCAGCTTACTCTAAAGCCGACAAGCCTTTTACTAAAAAATATTTAGGCGTTTATGTGATGGATATTATGAGTAATTCTAAATTTAAGCAGAAATTACAAATCGGCGATACAATTACTGCTATTAATGGCTACCATTTTAACAGTGCTAATCAGTTTATTAATTATGTCAGAAAGCAAGATAAGCATTCGACTGTTAAAATTGATTATCTACGTGATGGCAAAAAGAAATCAGCAAGTGGTGGTCTGGTCAAATTGGCTAGTACTAAACGTTTTGGCTTAGGAATCACTTTGACTGACAATACTGAGGCTAAGGGTAATCCTCCTACAAAAATTAATGCTGGCGATATTGGTGGACCTTCAGCTGGATTGATGTTTACTTTACAAGTTTACTCACAGGTTGCTAACAAAGATTTGAAAGCCGGTCGGACTATCGCAGGAACTGGAACTATCTCACCTGATGGTACAGTTGGACCAATTGGTGGTATTGAAAAGAAAGTTTATGCTGCCTCTGAAGAAGGAGCTACGATTTTCTTTGCTCCTGATGATCCAGTAACTAAAGAAATTAAGAAATATGAACCAGGTTATGTAAATAATTATCATTTAGCTTTGAGAGCTGCTAAGAAGCTACACATGAAGATGAAGATTGTACCAGTTAAGAATTTGAACGATGCAATTAATTACCTTGAAAAAACCAAGTAATAAAAAAGAGATTTTAATGATTTTGTCATTAAAGTCTCTTTTTTTCGTAGTTTTATTTGAGGTGATAATAATGGAAGAATTTTATGAACAAATTAAGCAAAATCGGATGCTATTAAGTATTTTAGGGGTAGTTTTGTTGTTATTAGGAGGTTATTACTTGACTCATCAGCAACGGACGCCAATAAAAAATGAAATTAAAACGGAGCAAGTTAAGCCCCCAGTAAAAAAAACTAGAGAAAAAGCTAAATTAACTTCCAGCAAACTTTTGGTCGTAGATATTCAAGGAGCAGTGAAGAAACCTGGTGTTTACCGATTAAAAGATGGTGCTATTATTCAGACTGCAATTCAAATGGCCGGAGGTTTGGACACTAATGCCGATGTCAAACAACTTAATCAGGCCAAAAAGATAGCGGATCAGATGCAGATATATGTCCCTTTAAAAGGGGAGACCAGTGGATCAGCTCCAAGCAGTGATAAAAATCAAAATGATGGGAAAGTGGTTAATATTAATACTGCTTCAGTGGATGATTTCAAGAATGTAACAGGAATTGGACCTAAAAAGGCTGCAAAAATTATTGCTTTTCGAGAAAAGAATGGGAATTTTAAAGATTTACATGATTTAACTAAGGTCTCTGGTATTGGCGAGAAGAGCTTAGATTCGCTTAAAGACCAATTGACTGTTTGATTTATGAAAGATTTTTGGATATTTCCGACACTTGCGGTAATTCTTGTTGTTACTGTTTATCTAGGTTCAACTTGGATTTTAATTTTTTTATTGTTAGTAATATTGAGAATTGGATTATTAAAAAATGTAAGATTATTGATATTATCATTTATTTTAATGGGAATATTTTTAATCAGGTGTCAGTTCTTAAATCAGACAGCAGCTGAGAACGTTTCTCAAATTAAAACTGTAGTTTTGTCCCCAGATAATTTAGTTGTTAAAGGGAATTCTTTAAGTGGTGAATTACGGTCAGGAAAAGATCAATTGCGTTTTATTTATTCGATTAAAAACCAACCAGAACAAAACTTTTGGCAAAATCTATCGACCATGGCATCGGCTACTGTAACAGTTAAAAAAATTGAAAAAATTGCTGGTCCGCGTAATCCTGGTGAATTTGATTTTCAAAGATATTCAGCAAATAAAGGACTTAAATATACTGTTCAATTGGACACTATTAGGAATTTAAAAAAGTATGATCCACAAACTATTTTTGAAAAAATAAATGTTTTACGAATACATATAATTAATTATTTAAAAAAATTGCCCAAATGGATGAGGATTCAAGCTCAAAGTTTAATTGTTGGCTACAACGATCCTTTAGAAAAAGACTTTTTAGAAATCCTTAGTGTTTTAGGAATAATTCATCTTTTTAGTCTGTCAGGACTTCATGTTCTAATTTTATTAACAATGATCCGCAAATTGACTTCTTTTTTTAGAATTCCCGTGTAATGGGTTGATACTGTCTTATTAATCTTATTGCCATGCTATGGAATCCTAGTCGGTTCTAGAAGTGGTATTTGGCGGGCAATTGTTTTGGCAATGGTAGGAATAATTTTTGGGAAGTTTAAATTGAAATATACGCGATTGGACATATTTAGTATTACTTTGCTAATTTGTCTTTGGATATATCCTTTTACACTCGCTGAGATGGGTGGACAGTTGAGTTTTTTATTGTCGTTCGCAATTCTTTATTTATATCGTGGATCAAAATTATTGCTGACAACTTTGAAGATGATTTTAGTAGGATTACCAGTGATTTGTTTTTACACCTATCAATTCAATTGGTTAACATTATTGATAAATCTGATATTTGTCCCTATATTCACATATCTTATTCTGCCTTTTACCATAATATCTAGTTTAACAGTGGGCTGGCCCTTATGGAAAATCCCTAATAATTTTTTTGGCTGGATGTATGGACTATTTGATAAGATTGCCCATGCTAAAAATTTAATTTTTGTTACCGGACAAATACCAAGTTTTTGGGTAATTATTTTAATTATTATCGTTCTGTTGTATGTTGAAACTAAAACTTTAAGAAATAAGTATTTGTGGATATACATGCTGATCTTTATCGGATGTGTGGCTATGAATAAATTTCCGCTCTTTGGATCAGTTAATTTAGTTGACGTAGGGCAAGGAGATAGCCTTGTTATTACAACACCTTTGAATCGAAAGACTTTTATGATCGATGTAGCTGGCAAATTGAGATTTCCGATGCCGTCGTGGGCTAAGCACGAAACTAGCAATCAAGTGGATAATAGTACAATACCTTTCTTGAAGCATCAGGGAATTAGTCGAATAGATAAATTGTTTTTAACTCATAAGGACGTTGATCACGTAGGTAATTTGGAAACTATGTTAAGTAAATTTAGTGTGAAAGAAGTTAACTTTGGAATTGGGTTGGAGAATAATCCGCGGATACAAGCAGCTATGAAGCATCATCCGGAAGTTAAATTCAAAAATTTACAGCAAGATGATGTGGTTGATACAGGATTTATCAAATGGCGAGTTTTATGGCCTAAAACAAAAGGTATCGGTGAGAATGGTGATTCTTTAACATTATTAGCCAGAATAAAGAACAAAAAATGGCTTTTTACGGGTGATTTGGACAGTGAGAGCGAGAAAGAAATTTTGAAAGATCATCAATTTCAAGCAGATTATTTAAAAGTGGGACATCATGGATCAAAAACTGCCACTAGTGATCAATTATTGTCGATGTTAAAACCAAAAGTTGGCTTTATTTCAGCAGGTGTAAATAATCGCTATGGGCATCCTAATAAGGAAACATTAAAACGTCTTCAAAAGCATCAGGTCCAATATTTTAATACTGCTGATTATGGTATGATATCTTGGTATTATTATTTTTTTAACAATGAAGAGAAAATAACAACTTTTTTAAAGGGTGACTTGGTTGAAAATAGCAGAACTAAAGAATAATTTAAAACAGGGTAATTTAAGCAACGTTTATCTAATAACTGGTAAAGAGAGAGTTTTTATCAAAGAAATTCAGATGGCTTTCAAAGATATCATGTCATCTGAAGAACGCGATATGAACTTCTCAAGCTTTGATTTAGAAGAAGTAGCATTAGCAGATGTAATTAATGAAGTTATTTCAGCACCTTTTTTTGGTGAAAGACGATTAGTGTTTGTTGAACATCCATATTTTTTAACGGGCGAAAAAGTTAAGAATGCTGTTGAACAAAATCCGGATTTACTTTTAAAATATATTCAAAATCCTACACCATCGACAATTATGGTTATTTTTGCTTCATACGATAAGTTGGATTCACGAAAGAAAATTGTTAAACAGTTAAAAAAGTCTGCAGTAACAGTTAATGCTGGTCAGATGGAAGGACCAATTTTGACCAGAACAATAAATAATGACTTAAAAAATGATGGATATCAGATTGAGCCAGCGGCTTTGGATTTGTTAGTTAACAAAACTAAAGGCAATTATTCATTAATAATTAATCAATTAGATAAATTAAAAATGTACGCTTTACAGTCTAAAAAAATCAATCAGGCCGCTGTATCTGAATTAGTTCCACAATCTTTAGAGGATAATGTCTTTGATCTAATGACAGAAATCTTGAACAAAAATATCTATAAGGCAGAGGAATTATATAATCAATTTCTTTTACAAAAAATTGACCCTATTTTGTTAGTGGCTATTATAATCTCTCAGTTACGCTTGCTTATTCAAGTGAAAATTATGTCTGAAAGAGGCCTGTCTGAATCATCAATTGCTAAAAATCTACGTTTAAATCCTTATCGAGTAAAATATTCTTATCGCCAAGCAAGAACATTGGATCGCAAGAGGTTACAAGTGATGTATGGAGATATTGTTAATTTGGATTATCAAATTAAATCAGGACAAGGGGATAAGGAATTACTTTTTGATCTGTTTATAGCTAAATTTGCGTAAGAAACTATAATTGTAGTAATTTAAAATGAAAAAAGACCAGTGCAATCAACCATTTTAATGGTTAAACGCACTGGTCTTTTTATAAACAAAATAAAAAAGCAACCTAGCGGCTGCTTATCATTAATTCATCTTAGCAAGTCTTGACTTATCACGAGCAGCCTTGTTAGCCTTAATTAGGCCTTTTGACTTAGCCATGTCAATAGCACGGACAGCTGTTCTGAATAATTCATCTTTGTTGTCAGCGTTTTTAGCAGCAGATGTTTCAAAGTTCTTAATTGCTGAACGCATTGAACTTCTTTGTGCATTATTGCGAAGGTTAGCGCTCTCTGCAGTCTTTACACGTTTCATAGCTGATTTAATTTGTGGCATTAATTTCACCTCCGATTACCTAGTAAGCTTAAAACTCAATACATAGAATTATACATAATTAACTTTAGCAATGCAATGAAATGTCGATTTTTTTTCATCATTGCAATATTTCTTCTTTTGTAGTAAATTAGTTAGATGTATTAACCATGCTCTGTTTGACGAATCACCAACGCAGACATAGTTTGGCTAAATAATATAAGGAAAAGGTGAATTGAAATGGCTATTTCAAAACAAAAGAAAAACGAAATTATTAAACAATATGCACGTAAAGACGGAGACACTGGTTCTCCCGAAGTACAAATTGCTGTTTTAACATACGATATTAATGCACTTAACGATCACTTGAAAGTTAACAAGAAGGACCACCATTCATATGTTGGTCTATTGAAGAAGATTGGTCACCGTCGTAATCTATTAGGTTACCTACGTGGTAAAGATATTCAACGTTACCGTGAATTGATCAAGTCATTAGGTCTACGTCGTTAATAGTAATTAGGAGTATCCAGCGATGGAACTCCTATTTTTTTTGCTTATTTTTTCTAATCGCTCGTTGATATGTTAAAATAAAAAACAGGTATAGCTTAAATAGTCTTAAAAGACTTAAGAATCACAATAGAATATTATGATCTATGCTATTTTAATGAAATGAGAGATGAAAATGAGCAAAAAAATTAAGATAATTTTGTTAAGTGGTGTACGCGAAAATGGAAAGAACATGTACGCCGTCGAAGTAAATGATGAGATTTATATTTTAGATATTGGTTTGCAATATCCAGATAATGATCTTTATGGTATTGATTTGGTCGTACCTGATATGACTTATATCAAACAAAACATTGATAAGGTAGTAGGTGTGTTCTTATCACATGGACATGCTGATGCAATTGGAGCTTTGCCTTATCTGATCAGCGACTATGATATTCCAGTCTTTGGTTCAGAAATGACTATTGAATTGGCTAAAATCGTTTGTTCAAACGATCGTCGCAGTAAGAAATTTTCAAATTTCCATATTATTGACGAAAATACAGCTATTGATTTTGAAGAAGCTTCAGTATCCTTCTTTAAGACTACCCACTCAATTCCTGGTTCCTTAGGAACCGTTATTAAGACTAGTGAAGGTCAGATCGTCTATACTGGAGACTTTAAATTTGATCAAGCTGCTGCACCAACATATAAAACCAACTATGGTCGTATTGCCAAAATTGGTAGTGAAAGAGTTTTAGCCCTATTAAGTGATTCAGCTAACGCCGAGTCCCCATATGAAAATTCTAGTGAAAAGGATATTTATGAATATATCCTTGATACATTTAGTTATCACAATGGACGTATTATCGTAGCGCAAGTTGCTTCAAATATTCAAAGAATGCAACAAGTACTTGATGCAGCTGCTAAGACAGGTCGCCGAGTTTTTCTTTCTGGAACTGATGCTGAGAAAATTCTTAAGACAGCCATGCATTTAGGTTATTTGAAGATCAGCAATAAAGATTTAATTCTGAAACCTAAGGAATTAAAGACAGTCGATACAAATAAATTAGTTGTAATTGAAACTGGTAAGATGGGCGAGCCAGTTAAACTTTTACAAAAGATGGCTAATCCAGCTGCTAAGACTAAATTCCAAATTGAAGAAGGGGATCTTGTCTTTATTGCTACGACGCCATCACATGCTATGGATACAACGGTTGCCAAAGCTCGTGATGCTATTTATCGGACTGGTGCTGAAGTAAAAGCTTTGAGTGATGACAAACATTCATCAGGACATGCCAATAAGTCAGATTTGCAATTGATGATCAATTTGTTGAATCCTGAAAATGTTGTTCCAGTACAAGGCGAGTATCGTTTGTTAGATGCACATGCACGTATTGCTCATGAAACAGGCGTTCCTTATCAAAATATCTTCCTAACTAAAAAGGGTGATGTTTTGAATTATGAAAATGGTCAATTTTATCAAGGTAAAAGCGTTGATGCCGGCGATACTATGATTGATGGTATTGGTGTTGGCGATATTGGCAGCATTGTGCTTCGAGATCGTGAATTATTGGCCGAAGACGGTGTCTTTATTGCTGTGGCTACAATTGATCGTAAAAAGAAGAAAGTCGTTGCTAAGCCTAAAATTACGGCTCGTGGCTTTGTTTACATGCGTGCTAGTCGTGATTTGTTGAGCGAGAGTTCAGATATTATCGTGAATACAATTGTCGATTATATGCAAACTAGCAAAGATTTTGATTGGTCAGATCTAAAACAAGGCGTTCGTGATAAGTTGAATCATTTCTTGTATGAACAAACTAATCGACACCCAGTTATTTTGCCTGTCATTATGGAAGTTAATCAAAACAGACATCGTAAAGCTAAGAACTAGTTTAATTATTTAAGTATGGTTGAGGTATTTTATGGACGATTCAGATAATCTAAAAAAACTTATTAGTCAAGCTGAAGAGGCCTTTGACCAAGGAAATTGGGATGAGGCAACAGATTTATATACACAAGCATATGCCATGCAGCAGTCATTCTTAATCAATAGAGGACTTGCTGCTTCTTTATTGAATCAACAAAGACCCGGCGATGCGGAGGCTGTGATTTTAGATTATTTTAGTTATTACCTCAGCGAACCGGATACGGCAGAATTAGCATTAGACATTATTTTGGAAAATAATGATTTTTTGTTGGCTAATCAATTGCTTAGTTTTTATGACAGTAATTCTTTACCCAATATCAAACCAGAGCTTATTGATAGTTTTGTCAAAAGAATTAAAATAGCTGAAGATCGTCATGAAAGATCTTTTAAACCTGAAAAGGAAAAAATATCAGCTCGCTTATTGTCAATTGTCACTGAACCAACAGCTGAGCAAATTCAATTGTTAAGAAAGTTAAGAGAATTCAATAGGGCTGATTACATCAAAAATGCTAAAGTTTTATTGGAAAATCCCTTGTTACATCCGCTTTTGAAGAGTGAAGCTTTAGAAAATCTATTAAAATTAGGCGTTGATGAAACCATCGATATTTCGTTCTACGGTAAAAATAAAACTTGCAATCCAAGTCAACTAATGCCTATTATGTCAACTGATGTCTATTTGAAAATGTGTGACGAATTAGAAAAATTATTAACTGATGAGAACGAAACTCAGTTGGAGAACTTTAAAGGTGAATTGTCACTTTACGCGGCATTTGTCTATCCTTTTGGTGATGAAATAATAAAAACGCCAGAACTCTGGACAAAAGCAATGCTTTTAAGGTATGGTTTAGTAGATGATTCACAGGTAAGTGATAATCAGGGTTTAGACGATGTAAAAACTTGGTTGAAACGGTTCGATGAACTGATAAATACCTTTCAGGAGTGAAAAAGTTTAACTTTTTTCGCTTTGAGTATTTACAATTACGTTTACGGCCTGTATACTCCAAAGAGTATATTTTTAGTCGGTGATTTGCGTTGAATTGCTTTGCTTTCACCTCTGAAAGTAGTATAATTTTTCAGTAAAGAGTCGTCTAAAGAACATTTTCTTTGGATCAATCTTATGAAATGAAATTTTAGGAGGATTCTTTGTAATGGCAGAAAAAGAACATTATGAGAGAACAAAGCCCCATGTAAATATTGGGACAATTGGTCACGTTGACCATGGTAAGACTACTTTAACAGCAGCAATCACTAAGGTTTTGGCTGACAAAGGTTTAGCTAAGGCTGAAGATTACGCTGATATCGATAAAGCCCCAGAAGAAAAGGAACGTGGGATTACTATCAACACTGCTCACGTTGAATACGAAACTGAAAAGCGTCACTATGCACATATCGATGCTCCAGGACACGCTGATTACGTTAAGAATATGATCACTGGTGCTGCACAAATGGATGGTGCCATCCTTGTTGTTGCTGCAACTGATGGTCCTATGCCACAAACTCGTGAACATATCTTGCTTGCTCGCCAAGTTGGTGTTGAATACATCGTTGTATTCTTGAACAAGACTGATCTTGTTGACGATCCAGAACTAACAGATCTTGTTGAGATGGAAGTTCGTGAACTTCTATCAGAATACGATTTCCCAGGGGATGACATTCCTGTTATCCGTGGTTCAGCTTTGAAGGCTCTTGAAGGAGACCCTGAAGAAGTTAAACACGTTGAAGAATTACTTGATGTTGTTGATGAATATATCCCAACACCAGAACGTGATAATACAAAACCATTTATGATGCCTGTTGAAGATGTCTTCACTATCACTGGTCGTGGTACTGTTGCATCTGGTCGTATCGATCGTGGTGAAATTAAGATTGGTGACGAAGTTGAAATCGTTGGTTTGAAGCCAGAAGTATTGAAGTCAACTGTTACTGGTCTAGAAATGTTCCGTAAGACTCTTGATTTAGGTGAAGCCGGAGATAACGTTGGTATCTTACTACGTGGTGTTAACCGTGATCAAATCGAACGTGGACAAGTTCTTGCTAAGCCAGGTTCAATCCAAACTCACAACAAGTTCAAGGGTGAAGTTTATATCATGAGTAAAGAAGAAGGTGGACGTCATACTCCATTCTTCTCAAACTACCGTCCACAATTCTACTTCCATACAACTGATGTTACTGGTGTTATTGAATTGCCAGAAGGTGTAGAAATGGTTATGCCTGGTGACCAAGTTACTTTTGAAGTTGACTTGATTGCTCCAGTTGCTATCGAAAATGGTACAAGATTTACTGTTCGTGAAGGTGGCCGTACTGTTGGTGCCGGAGTTGTTACAGAAATCTTAGACTAATCTAAGTAGTAATGATAAAAAAAGAGTTGGTTAATCCGGCTCTTTTTTTTTGTATAAATTATTCAAAAATCTTTAAAAGTATCATATAATAGAAAAATGATGTCTTAAAGTTACCTAGAAATCACGTCGAATGTTTACAATATCACCATTTTAAGGTAATATTACAAAGTATGAGATCGTTGAAATACCGGAGGGATAATATAAATGTCTGCTAAGGCTAAATTTACAAAAAAAGAAAATAATACTGGTGAATTGAAATTTGAAATTGACCAGGACACAATCAAGCAAGGTTTGGATACTGCATTCAACCGTGTAAAGAAGAGTTTAAACGTACCTGGTTTTAGAAAGGGTCGTGTACCTCGTCAAATCTTCAACCGTATGTATGGTGAAGAAGCATTGTACGAAGATGCTTTGAATGCTGTTTTACCAACTGCATATCAAGATGCTGTTGATGAAACTAAAGTAGAACCAGTTGATCAACCACAAATTAACGTTGAATCAATGGAAAAAGACCAACCATGGGCAATTACAGCAACAATTACTGTTAAACCTGATGTTGAACTTGGTGACTACAAAGGTATCGAAGTTAAAAAACAAAAACGTAATGTCATGAAGGCTGATGTTGAAGATCGTCTTGCTGAATTACAAAAACAACAAGCTGAACTTGTTCTTAAAGATGGTAAGGCTGAAAAGGGCGACACAGTTGTTATTGACTATGTTGGTACAGTTGATGGTAAAGAGTTCGATGGTGGTAGTGCTCAAAACTACTCACTAGAACTTGGTTCAGGTACATTCATTCCTGGATTCGAAGATGACTTGATTGGTCATTCAGCTGGTGATGACGTTGACGTTAACGTTACATTCCCAGAAGATTACCAAGCAAAGGAATTAGCTGGTAAGAAGGCTATTTTCAAGACAAAACTTCATGAAGTTAAAACAAAGGAATTGCCTAAGTTAGATGATGACTTTGCTAAGGATGTTGACGAAGATGTTGATACTCTTGAAGAATTAAGAACAAAACTTCATGATGAAATCAAGGATCAAAAGAAAGAAACTGCTGAAGAAAATATTCAAGAAGAAGCAATTTCTGGTGCAGTTAAGAATGCTAAGATCGATTCAATTCCTCAAGCAATGATTGATACAGAAGTTGAAAATCAATTGAACCAATACTTAGCTAACTTACGTCGTCAAGGTATCGATCCTAAATTGTACTATCAAATGACAGGTACAAACGAAGATAGCTTGAAGAAACAATTTGCTAAAGATGCTGAAGAACGTGTTAAGACTGACTTAGTTATCGAAGCAATCGTTGCTAAAGAAGGTATCAAACCTTCAGAAGATGAAATTAAGGCTGAAATCAAGTCACTTGCTGATGAATATAAGATGGAAGAAAAAGCTGTTAGAAACGCTCTTTCAGATGATATGTTGGCACATGATATTGCAGCTAAGAAGGCAATTGAATTGATCGTTGATTCAGCTGTTGAAAAGTAATCGATTTCTTTTATTAAACTTTAGGAAGCCAAAGGGCTTCCTTTTTTGTAATTAGGGGTGGCAAAACTAATTGCTTTACTCTTAGTTATTAGCATGCTAGACTTTCACAGTATTGGAACTATTGAAGGAGAAATTGCATATGTTTGATAGTACAGAAAATACTGGTACAATCAGTTGTTCGTTTTGTGGCAAAACACAAGATCAAGTTAAAAAGATTGTTGCCGGTCCCGGAGTCTATATTTGTAATGAATGTATTGATTTGTGCAAAGAAATTATAGATGAAGAATTAAATGAAGCTACACCATTGGATTTAGATAATATTCCTACACCAGTAGAAATTAAAAAAATTCTTGATGATTATGTAATTGGACAAATTGATGCTAAGAGGGCACTGTCTGTTGCTGTTTATAATCATTACAAACGAATTAATAAAATGGAACACCTTAAAGAAGGGAAAACTGAGTTACAAAAGAGTAATATTGCTTTGATTGGACCAACTGGTTCGGGTAAAACCTTCTTGGCTCAAACTTTAGCTCGTATTCTAAAAGTTCCATTTGCAATTGCTGATGCTACTACCTTGACCGAGGCAGGTTACGTTGGTGAAGATGTTGAGAATATTCTATTGAAACTCTTGCAAAATGCCGATTTCGATGTTGATAAGGCTGAACATGGCATTGTTTACATTGATGAAATTGATAAGATTGCTAAAAAGAGTGAAAATGTTTCAATCACACGTGATGTTTCTGGTGAAGGTGTTCAACAGGCACTTTTGAAGATTCTTGAAGGTACTATTGCTAGCGTGCCACCACAAGGTGGAAGAAAACACCCTCAACAAGAGTTGATTCAAATTGATACAACGAATATTCTCTTCATTGTTGGTGGTGCTTTTGATGGTATCGAAACAATTGTTAAGAATCGTTTAGGCGATAAAACAATTGGTTTTGGTGCAGAGCAAAAAGCTAATATTGCTGAAGAGAAGAGCTTGATGCAGCAGATTATTCCAGAAGATTTGATGAAGTTTGGTATTATTCCTGAATTTATCGGACGTATTCCAATCGTTACAGCGCTTGAGAAGCTAACTGAGGACGATTTAGTTAATATCCTTACAAAACCTAAGAACGCTCTAATTAAGCAGTATAAGGAATTATTGGAACTTGATGGCGTTAACTTGATTTTTACCGATGGAGCATTGAAAGAAATTGCTAAGATGTCGATAGAAAGAAATACTGGTGCCCGTGGTTTGAGATCAATTGTTGAAGAGACAATGCTTGATACCATGTTTGATATTCCTGGACGTGATGATGTTGAAAGCGTGAAGGTTACTAAAGATGCTGTAAGAAAAGTAAAAGAACCAGAATTGATTTTGAAAGATGGAGAGGTTGCCTAGTAGGCAGCCTTTTTTTTGTATGGTAAAATTATGTTATTGAGGTGAAATATGCAAGTAAATAACGTATCGATGAATTTGAGTGCAGTTAGCTCTAAACAATATCCAGGTGAAGGATTTCCTGAGATCGCGCTTTTAGGCCGCTCTAATGTTGGAAAGTCTTCTTTGATCAACACGCTTATTAATCGTAAAAGCTTTGCCAGAACGTCAAGTACACCCGGAAAGACGCAGACATTAAATTTTTATAATATTGAAGACCAATTATATTTGGTTGATGTTCCAGGCTATGGTTTTGCCAAAGTTTCTAAGAAACAACGTGAAGAATTTGGAACTATGATTGAAGAATATTTGACGACACGTGATGTATTAAGAGGCGTGGTTATTTTAGTTGATGGACGTCATGCACCAAGTGAAGATGATATTTCGATGTATCAATTTGTCAGTTATTATAATATTCCTACGTTAGTGGTTGCTACTAAGATGGATAAGGTCAAGGTCAATCAATGGAATAAAACTGTCAGTCAAGTTAAAAAAACGATTGGTCTTAATCAAACTGATTCATTGCAGTTGTTTAGTTCTGAAACAAAGTATGGAAAAGATGAAGTTTGGGAATGGATCGAAAATCATATGGCTTAAAAAAAACTAGCAATCATTTTTAATAATTGATTGCTAGTTTTTTTATAGATTAATTTTTAAAATTAATTATTTTTTCAAATGTAAATTTATTATTATTAAAGCTAAATTTTAAAATACTACAATTAGTGAAGCCACTAGCTCGTAATTTAGCAGCATCAGTCCATAAATCTGAAAACATCATGATAGCTCCAGCATGGCTGACTACCAATACTGTTTGATTATCCTGATTCATAATTTTAGTCAAGGTATCATTAACACGTTTTTGAGCGAGTTGATCGTCCTCGCCTCCAAATTGAACGTAGTAGTTGCCAAAATGCTTTGCAGGATCACTTTGCGGATGCAGGTATTCGTGTTCGCCTTCAAATTTACCAAATGAAAGTTCTCTCAATCCTTTGAGACGCTTATAAGGCATATCTGTGACCGTTTCTAGGGTATCGCTTGCACGTTCTGCTGTGGAGCAATAAGCGGCATCAAAATGGATCTGTTGATCTTTAAAGTATTGTCCAGCAATTTGAGCCTGTTTAATGCCAGTTTTTGTCAGCGGTGAATCGCACCAACCTTGAATTTTATGTTGAACATTAAAAAGTGTTTGACCATGGCGCATAATATAAAGTGTTTTTTCATTTTTATTTCCCCCAAGATAAAAGCGATTACATTATACAATAAGTGTTCACACTCAAAAAAGGTCTTGAAATATTTTCTAGGGCTGTGTATCATCATATTTATAGATAGTTTTAGTTTTAATTTAAGTAGTGACTGATTTCAGTGAACAGAGAATTGACGGTTGGTGTGAGTCAAGCAGGATCAGTTATGAAATACAAAACTAAAATTCGAGTCCTACGTTATAGGAGTAAAGAGCAAGTTATTAAACTTGAATCTGGGTGGTACCGCGCTAAAGGCGTCCCTGCATTAATTGCAGGGATGCCTTTTTTTCTTATAACGAGGATAACTTGGGAGGAAAATTTATGAATATTATTGATGAATTGTCATGGCGTGGCTTGATCAATCAACAATCAGATGAAGAGGGCCTACGTAAGTTAGTCGATGAAAAAGATATTTCATTGTACTGCGGAATGGATCCAACTGGAGATTCGATGCATATTGGTCACTTATTGCCCTTTATGACTTTGGAAAGATTTGCTAATGCTGGTCATCATCCATACATTGTTATTGGTGGAGCCACTGGTTCAATTGGTGATCCTAGTGGTAAAAAAGCTGAACGTCCTATGCAAACCATGGATCAAGTTAATCATAATGTGGAGGCTTTGAGTAATCAGGCCAAAAGAATTTTCAGCAACTTTACAATGGTTAACAATTATGATTGGACAGAACCAATTGGTATCCTTGATTTCTTACGTGATTATGGAAAACTGTTCAATGTAAATACAATGCTTAACAAGGAAATCATTTCTAGTCGTTTGGAAGTTGGTATTTCCTTTACAGAATTTACTTATCAAATTTTGCAATCAATTGATTTCTTAACACTTTATCGTGAACACAATATCCAACTACAAGTTGGTGGTGGCGATCAATGGGGAAACTTAACTGCTGGACTTGATTTGATTCACAAGGCTGAAGGTCAGGATGCTAAAGTGTATGCTTTAACAATTCCATTATTGCTTAAGTCTGATGGTACTAAGTTTGGAAAGACAGCCGGTGGAGCCGTTTGGCTAGATCCTAAGAAGACATCTCCTTATGAATTTTATCAATTTTGGTTCAACCAAGATGATAAAGATGTTATCAATTTATTGAAGAAGTTTACCTTCTTAAGCCAAGAACAAATTGCTGAGTTAGAGGAATCAGTTAAAACTGCTCCTGAGAAACGTTTAGCTCAAAGAACTTTGGCTCAAGAAGTTACTAAATTCGTTCACGGAGAAGAAGCCTTAAAGACCGCTGAAAAGATCACTGACGTGCTATTTTCTGGAGAAATCCAAGAGTTGACTACTGCCGAAGTGGCGGAAGCCTTCCATGGTGTTCCTAGTGCAGAAATTCCCGCTGAACCAATTAATTTGGTTGATTTATTGATTGCTGTTAACGTTGATAAATCAAAGCGCCAAGCTCGTGAAGATATTCAAAACGGAGCCATTAGAATCAATGGTGAAAAACTAACTGAAACGACGACTGAGATTGATCCTAAAGACTCTTTTGACGGTAAATATATTGTTATTCGTCGTGGTAAGAAGAAGTACTTCTTAGCAACAATTAAATAAAAACTATTGACTGTAACTGTGAAATCGTTTATATTATTTGCAACGAAAACTTTTAATCAAGTCCTGTGAGGCTTGGAAGGTTACTTACACATTTGACAGAAAAAGTGTAAACTTCCTTTCCTTGTGGGATAGGAAGTTTTTTGTTTACTTAAAAAAATCAGGGAACTTTTAAATAGATCCAGCGAGGTCTAAAAGGTCAGGATAACACCAAACTTTTAGGGACTAGCTGGATAAAAAGCTAGCCCCTTTTAATTTGGAGGAAAACAATGAAAAATATACTTTCTATGTCACAATTATCAAACCAAGAGGTCTATAGCTTAATTAATTCTGCTATGGAGTTTAAGGCCGGTAAGAAGTCGAGTATAGGTACTAATAAATTTGCTATTAATCTTTTTTTTGAAAATAGCACTAGAACTAAATCTAGTTTTCAAGTTGCCGAAATGAAATTAGGGATGAATGAAATTGAATTTGAAGCTAAAACTTCTTCAACTACCAAAGGTGAAAGTCTTTACGATACAGTAAAAACAGAAGAGAGCATTGGAGCTGATATCGTAGTTATCCGTCACAGTGAAGATAATTACTATGAAGATTTAGTTAACAATCATGATTTAAAAATTCATATTATTAATGGTGGCGATGGTACTGGTCAGCATCCTTCGCAGTCACTGTTGGATTTGATGACGATCTACGAGCATTTTGGAAAGTTTGAAGGACTAAAGGTTGGTATTATTGGTGATTTAAGTCATTCCCGGGTAGCTCATTCAAATGCAGAAATTTTAACTCGTTTGGGAGCTAAAATGTACTTTGGTGGTTTAAATGCTTGGTATACTCCAGAATTTGCCGAGATAGGTCCCCACATGAGTGTCGATGAGCTTTGTCAGGAGATGGATGTGGTGATGTTACTCAGAGTACAGCATGAACGACTTTCAGCTGAAGAAAATCACAATTTTTCCAAGGCGGACTACTTCAAAAACTATGGTTTGGATCAGCGCCGGGTAGCGTTAATGAAACCAGAAACAATGATTATGCATCCTGCACCAGTAAATCGTGGAGCTGAAATAGCGGATGATGTTGTCGAATGCGATAAATCTTATATTTTTCCACAAATGGCCAACGGGGTGTTCATGCGTATGGCTATGATTGAAGCTGTTTTAGAGGGAGATAAGGCTAGTGAAGAAGTTGCTGATCAAAAACGTCAAACTGTTCTACGCTAATAAGCTAATCAATTGCGATATTTTAGTAGAAAATGGCAGATTTACTCAGATTGCTGAAAATATTGTCGCCAAAGATAGTCAAATTATTGATGCTAAATTTCAACTAGTAACTCCAGGTTTAGTCGACGTACATGTGCATTTTAGAGAACCCGGTCAAGTGCATAAGGAGACAATTGCTACTGGTAGCGAGGCCTCGGCTCATGGCAGTTTTACTACGGTTGGAGCAATGCCAAATGTTATACCTGTACCAGATGATGCTGAAAAATTTGCTAAGCAAATAGAGCTTAATCAAACTAATTCAATTATTAATACTTTGCAGTATGCTCCGGTTACTAAAGCGGAGACAAGTGATGAATTAGTTGATATTGAAACTTTATCTAAATTAGGGGCCTTTGCTTTTTCTAATGATGGTCACGGAATAATGAATGCACAATCCATGTTTCAAGCTATGGAACAAATTGCTGCCGTTCATAGTCATCTAGCGGCTCATGTTGAAGATAAAAATCTTTTTAATCGGGGCGTAATTAACTTCGGTTCAGTTGCTCAACGCTTAGGCTTGCCAGGGATTCAGCAAGTAGCAGAAACATCGCAATTAGCTAGGGATTTGGTTTTGGCTAAAGAAACTGGCGTTCACTACCATGTCTGTCATATTTCTACCAAAGATAGTGTTCAACTAGTGAGAATGGCTAAAGATGCTGGGATTAACGTTACTTGTGAGGTATCGCCACATCATTTGATTTTAAGCGATCAGGATATTTTGACAGATGACGCTAATTTTAAAATGAATCCGCCATTGCGTAGTGAAGTTGATCGTCAGGCTCTGATCGACGGTCTGCAAGATGGCACTATTGATATGATTGCTACTGATCATGCACCGCATGCCGAAAATGAAAAGAATCAAGGTTTTGAAAAGAGTGCATTTGGTATCACTGGAATTGAGACGGCCTTTCCAATGATGTATACGAAATTTGTTAAGACGGGAATTATTAGTTTGGAAAAGCTATTGCAATTAATGGCAACAAAGCCAGCAACCATTTTTGGACTCAAGGAAGCTGGAAGCATTAAATTAGGTCAGACAGCCGATTTTGCGATTATTAATTTAGAAGAACCATTCGAAATTAAAAAGTCAGCATTTTTATCTAAGGGTACAAACAGTCCTTTTATCGGTCAAATGGTCTTAGGACAAGTAAAACAGACTTACGTTAACGGAAAATGTGTTTATTCAAAATAGAGAATGAGGGGTAACAATGAGCAAACCAGTAATAGTAGCATTAGATTTTGCAGATGATTTTGAGTGTATTAATTTTTTGAACCAATTTCCTAAAGATGAGAAGCTTTTCTTGAAGATAGGGCTGGAAATGTTCTGTCAGTTTGGCTATCCGTTTGTCAGAAGTTTACGTGAACGGGGTTATAACATTTTTCTGGATCTGAAATTGCACGATATTCCGAATACAGTTAAAAGAACCTGTGAGATGATTGCCAAATGGGATGTCCAAATGTTAACAGTTCACGCCTCAGGTGGTTCAGAAATGATTGCCGCTGCTAAAGCCGGACTGGCAGGTTCAGCAACTAAATTATTGGCAGTAACTCAGTTAACTTCATTGGGTCAAAATGAATTGGCTAATGAATTGCAAGTACCGCTGGCTTCTCAGGATTATGTCACTCATTTATCAAAATTAGCTTTTGACAATGGTGCTGATGGAGTTATTTCTTCAGCTTTGGAAGTTCCAATGATCAAGGCTGCTACTAGTACAGATTTCTTATGTGTTACTCCTGGTATCAGACCAAAATCCGCTCAAGTAGGGGATCAAAAACGAGTGGCTACACCAGCTCATGCGAGAAATTTAGGCAGCGATGCTATTGTGGTAGGTCGACCAATTACTCAAGCAACAAATGGCTATCAAGCATATATCAATATTAATGAGGAGTGGAATAAATAATGGATAAAAAAGCAGTAGCAGAAAACATCGCTAGTCAATTATTGAGAATTAAGGCGGTAACATTGAGTCCTAAGGAACCATTCGTTTGGGCCAGTGGTATCAAATCCCCGATTTATACTGATAATCGTTTAACCATTGCTTATCCTAATTTTCGACAAACCATTGCTCATGATTTAGCTGATTTGATTATGGAAAATTATCCTGACGTAGAAGTAATTGGTGGCGTTGCTACAGCAGGGATTCCTCACGCTACCGGAGTAGCCAATATTTTAAATCTGCCTCTAAATTATGTTCGACCTCAAAAGAAAGATCACGGCAAAAAGAGTCAGATCGAAGGCCGCTGTCAAAAGGGCGATAAAGTCGTTTTGATTGATGATCTGATTTCGACTGGTGGCAGTATTTTAAAGGCTGTGAAAGCTGTTCGTGAAGAAGGTGGCGAAGTTATTGGAACTGTAGCGATTTTTTCTTATGATTTGCCAGAGAGTACTCAAAATTTTGCTGATGCTAGAACAAAACTATTTACTTTAACAAATTATCCAACCATGATCCAAGTGGCACAGAAGCAAAGCTATGTTGAAGCAGATGATCAAGAACTGTTGCAAAAATGGTATCAAGATCCAGAAAGCTGGGGTAAATAATGGATATATACAAAATTGTACGACCTGCTATTTTTAAGATGGACCCAGAAGTAGATCATCAAGTTGTTGCGACAGGTTTGAAAGCTTTTAATAAGATCCCTCAGGTGTTGCAGACGATGTTTCAAACTAAGAAGTATTCCAATTTAGGTGTAACAGTTAAAGGAATAACGTTTGATTCTCCTATTGGAATTGCGGCAGGGTTTGACAAAAAAGCAGAATTTTATAATAGTTTAGGTGCTTTAGGCGCTGGTTTTGTAGAAATTGGCAGTATTACAAAAAATTGTCAATCCGGCAATAAAAAGAAGCGTATTTTTCGTTTGCCAGCAGATAATGCAATTATTAATCGGATGGGTTTAAATAATTTGGGACTTGAGGAAACAATAAAGCACTTAGCTAATACTCCTAAACATGTCAAAATTGGTCTCAGTATAGCTCCAGGGCACGGCTTGAGCAGCAGTGACATGATTAATGAAATGGTCGCTGATATCAAAGAAATTCACTCTTTGGGAGATTATATAGCTCTCAATCAAAGTTGTCCGAATCAAAAGGGCGTAACAACGCTCCAAGAGATTCCGGTAGCTAAGCGATTGTTACAAAAAATTCATAATTTACATATTAAAGAACCAATTTTTTGTAAATTTGGCAATGATATTTCAGTGGAACAATTGATTGATTTAATCAAGGAAACCGATGGCTTGATGGATGGAATTATTTTGACTAATACAGCTTCTAATCCAAGTCCCGTGCACGCCGATTTGAAATCTAAATATAAGAATGAAGGCGGAGGTCTTAGTGGCAAACCAATATTTGAAAAATCGCTAAGTTTAACTAAGTCTATTCATAAGGCTTTTCCAGATTTACCAATTATGTTCTCTGGCGGTGTTTTTACCCCTGAGGATGCTGAACAAGCTCTCTTAGCAGGGGCTAGTTTAGTTCAAGTTTATACAGGTTTTATTTATAATGGACCAACATTGTTGAATCGTATTAACCGTTATCTTTCTAATAATGAAATTATGTTAAAATATTCGGAAAAAATTACTAAAGCTCCTGAACAAGATAAGCAAAATATTGCTGTAAGTCCCTTAACTAGGGAAGAAATTACCGTAGATGTTAATTCTGGAGCATCTTTCCACGAATAAAAAGCATCGAATGATCATGTGGTCATTCGATGCTTTTTAAGATTATATTTTATAGGTTGTTAAGTTTTCAAGCTTTTGTTGAATAGCTTGTTTTTGTTGGTCAGTGAGAACATTGCTAGTTCCAATAATATCAAGAATGTTACTACCAACTTCGATGATTTTTAGAACTTTGTCATTAGTTGATAAAACCCTATAAATAGCGACAAAATTTCGTAGTTCTAAGTAGTCAGTAGAATTCTGAATTTTATCTAAATTTAATAAATCTTTGGCAGTACTAGTGATGACTTGTTTGGCTCGTTGATTTTTCTTTTTATTATCTTGTCGTTGTTGATAGTAGGGAAGAAATAAAGCAACAGAAACAGCCAATAATTCTCCAAATCCTTCAACCCATTCTGCAAGTGAACCGATCTCCATAAAATTGCCTCCTGGACACTAATTATTTAAATTATGACCTGATAATAGCATTGTATTATGATAATAAATATAGCTATTATTGAAAAAATAATTCTTTTTTTGAGCCATTTTGATCAAAACTTACTACAATAGATAACGAAATCAAAAAATATTGTTTTAAAGGTAATAGGAGTTCTTACTCAAGTTTGTTTATAATGTGAGTATTTTTAAATTCCCGTCCTCCACAAAAAGTGGGAATGCTGTTGGAACTATGGTCTCATAGCTGAACGCATTCCCACTTTTTGCTCCAGACTAACTCCTACTTTGTTCACTTATTATTATAAAATTTGAATAGCAGATAAGAACGGCCACTGTTAAGAAATCCAAGCATAATTGTATGTCTGGAATATTTAATAGTGGCAGTTTTTAATTTAAAGTTTCTATTTAATATACAGAGACAAAAATTCTTACACTGCAAATTTGTTCAATAATATTAGAGCCAGGGACTTAATCGGTAGTAAAAAATCTGTGGGCTCTAAGTCGTGTCCACCACGTTCCAGTTGCCCACAGATTTTTTGCGGACGATGGTATATTTTAACCACATCAGTTAGTATGCTCATACTATAACAAAACTTGAGAAAGAACCTAATGAGAGGGGTTAAAGGTTAATTCTTAAAATTTAATTATCAAAGATTATGACATAATTTTTTCTTTGATCTCGAATATCTTTCTCAATGTTGAAATTTATTCTTAAAGGAATTATCATCATATCTATTGGTTTAATGGTTTAATCTTTTGAACGAACGGAGAACAAATGAACAATAAAATGGCTTTAGATTTAACTAAAAAAAGATTCATAGAGTGTCAAGATATGTTGATTGCCCTAGGGGATGAAAATCGTCAAAATATTTTATTAGCATTAGCTGATGAATCTTGTCGGGGCGGAGTCCGTGTGGGTGAGATAAAGAAACGAGTTAATTTATCAAGACCAGCAGTTTCACATCATTTAAAAATCTTACGAGAAGCCAATTTAGTTACAGTCAGACAGGTTGGAACAATGAACTTTTATTCAGCTGATTTAAAGAGTGAATTTGGAAAATTAACAGATTTAATTGAAGCAATTAAAATATTGGGGGCAACTAAATAATGGCTAAGATGAAAGCTTTTGTAGCAGCGAGTAAAAAGGCTCAACCTAAATTAACTAAAATTGATATTCCACAAATAGCAGATAATGAAGTTTTAGTAGAAGTAGCAGCAGCTAGTATCAATCCAGTGGATCAATTATATCGTCTGATGCAAATTGGGATGCAAATCAAGACCGAATATCCTTTTACCTTAGGAAATGACTTTTCAGGAACCGTTGTAGCCAAAGGAAAAAACGTTAATAAATATCAGTTAGGCGATCAGGTCTATGGACGAATCAAGGAAACTAATTCGGGAACATTTGCTGAATATGTAGCGATTGAAAGTCAATACATTGCTTTGATTCCTCAAAATATTTCTTTAATTGAAGCTGCTTTAATTCCCTTAGTGGGACTAACTGCTTATCAAGCGTTATTTGATAGGTTGAATTTACAAGCTGGCCAAAAGATTTTTATCAATGCCGGTTCGGGTGGAGTTGGCAGTCTTGCAATTCAGTTAGCTAAGGCAAAAGGTGCCTATGTAGCAACAACAATTAGTCCTAAAAATAAAGAGCTTGTTGAAAGTTTAGGTGCGGACGAGATTATTGATTATCATCAGACCGATTTTTCGAAAGTTCTGCATGATTACGATGCTGTTTTTGATACTCATGGCAAGGGTGACACGACCAAAGCCTTGCAAATATTGAATCCGGGTGGCAAGCTAGTAACCATTGCGGGAATACCAACTACTAAACTTGTAAAAGAACGGAACTTGAATCTTTTCCGGAAGCTAGTTATAAAATTAATTTCACGATCAATAGTCAAAGAGGTCCGTCGTCGCAAAGTTTCTTATCAGTTCTTACTAATGAATCCTGATGGCAATCAATTACAAAAATTAACTGAACTAATTGAAGATAATAAAGTAAAACCGATTGTTGATCGTACTTTCGAGTTTGATCAAGTTGAGGATGCCTTGAAGTATTCTGATCAAGGACATAATGTAGGAAAAGTCATTTTGACGATGAAAAAAGATTAATTAATAGTATAAAAAAGCTCGCTAATTCGTATTTTGAATCAGCGAGCTTTTTGAATCTGATTAGATATCGTTGAAGTATTTCTGAATCAAGTAAAAAAATCAGCGTTTCTAGTGGTATTTTAAGTACTTTATTTCTTAAACACTTACAAATGCTGAATCGTTTTAATTTAATCCGCATAAATAAGTTTTCTTTGGCATAAATGATGATATTATTGCAATCGTTAACAAATTATCAATTGAATATATTCGATAAAGTAAAATTTACCGGTTGCTAGTAGCCGTCTTTAAATAAAGAGGGTTTGATTATGTCAAAAAATAAAGGTGGAAGTACAGCTTTTGCTGCGTTGCAAAATGTAGGTAAGACGTTTATGCTTCCAATTGCATTGTTGCCTGTTGCAGGTTTGTTTCTAGGTATTGGTGCTTCATTTACTGGTGCATCATTTATTAAAATGTATCATCTTGAAGTAATTCTTGGACCAGGAACATTTTTAAATCATTTACTTACGATTTTTAATGATTGTGGTAGTGTCATTTTTAATAATTTAGGTCTATTATTTGCTGTTTCAGTTGCTTTAGGATTAGCCAAGAGTGAAAAAGGTGTTGCAGCTTTGTCAGCTCTTGTAGGTTACTTTATGATGTATGCAACTATGACTAGTGCCATTGTTAATTTTGGTGAACTAGGTCGCTTGAAGAAAATCGGTGGATTGCTAACCGACATGCTTGGATTTACTAATACTATGAATACCGGTGTTTTTGGTGGTATTTTTATCGGATTAATCTGTGTTTGGCTCCACAATAAGTATTATAAGATCAAGTTTCCTGATGCTATTTCATTCTTTGGTGGAACCCATTTTAGTCCGATTGCCGGAGCTCTTGCTGGTATCGTTGGTGGATTTATCATGGCATTCTTATGGCCATATATTGCGATGGGAATCGCTGGATTAGGTACTTTGATCGGTAAATCAGGTTACTTTGGAACCTTCTTTTATGCTTATGTTTATCGAGCACTTATTCCTTTTGGATTGCATCACGTCTTTTATCTACCATTTCGGCAGACAGCTGTTGGTGGTACCGCTCACATTGCTGGTAAATCAATTGTCGGTGCCCAGAATATTGTCTTTGCACAATTAGCTTCTGGACAAAAAATTTCTTGGGAAGCTGCACGTTACTTTGCCTTTGAATTTCCCGTTATGATTGGTGGATTTCCAGCTGCTGCCTTAGCTATGTATCATTGTGCTAAGAAGAATAAACGTAAGGATGTTAAAGGTTTGTTGCTTTCATCATCCCTGACTTCGATTTTAACTGGTATTACTGAATCACTAGAATTTACTATTTTGTTTGCATCACCATTCTTGTTCTGGGGTATTCACTGTGTGCTCTTTGCGTTTTCAGCAGTCTTTGTATCCTTGCTTAAAATTGGTGTTGGATTCACCTTCTCAGGTGGTTTATTAGATATGATTCTTTATGGTGTTCTTCCTGGACAAGCTCGTACCAATTGGATTGCCTTGGTACCATTGATTTTGTTCTACTTTGCTTTGTATTACTTTGTCTTTAGATTTGCTATCCTTAAGTTCAACTTGAAGACCCCTGGTCGTGAAGATGATGAAGAGGATGCCGTTTTACATACAAAACAAGATTATGTCAATGAAAAGAACTCTGAAGCTAATAATGATAGTGCTAATCAGGGTGCCGACTCTGATTCTAATAGTATTCCTGCCATGATCGTAAATGGTTTAGGTGGAAAAGCTAATGTCAGTACGTTAGAAGCTTGTGCTACTAGATTACGTGTTAGCGTTAAAAATCCTGATATTATTAAAAAGAATTTATTAAAATCAACTGGAGCTGTTGGTACAGTAGTACATGGAACTGGAGTTCAAGTTATTTATGGAACTAAAGTTTCAACTATTGGACCAGAAGTTGAAGATTATTTAGGAAATGAGGGTTAATAGTATGGGATTATTTAGTTTTAAGAGTAAAGTTGATTTTTATGCTCCGGTTTCAGGTAAATTAGTCGATTTAAAGGACGTTAGCGACGAAGTGTTTGCCAGTGGAGCAATGGGAAAAGGTTTTGCCATTATTCCTGATGACGGTAATATCTACAGCCCTGTGAAGGGAAAAGTTAGTCAGTTGTTTCCTACAAAACATGCGGTTGGTTTGCAATGCGGTAAGATGGAAGTTCTTATTCACATTGGGATCGATACTGTCGATTTGAAAGGAGAGCCATTTACAACAATGGTTTCTGTTGGCGACAAAGTTGATAATAATTCGGTTTTGGTTAAGACTGATTTCGAAAAAATCAAAAAAGCTGATAAAGATCCTGTAACGATGGTTTTAATTACAAATACTAATAATGTTTTAAAGAGTTTTGATTTAGTTGCCAATAATGGCGACAAAGTTGATCATGCTACCGAGATAGCTGAAGTAAAAGAAAAGTAGTTGTTGTAATACATGAATTTGAAGTGATCCTCCCATAATCCAATAAAGATTATAGGAGGTTTTGCTTTTGACAAAGTTTAGTTTGGATTTAAAATTAAAAATTGTAAAAGAGTATCTGAAAGGTACTAGTTCTTCTAAGTTAGAACAGAAATATAATGTAAAAAATCACTTTAGCGTTTATAATTGGGCAAATAGATATCAAAGATACGGCATTGATGGGTTAAAAGAGAGAAATAAACGTATCAAGTATGATGGTACTTTTAAATTAAAAGTTTTGGACTGGAAATATCGACATCACGCTACATATTCTGAAACCGCTTTGAATTTTGATATTAGTAATACGGGAACAATCGCTAACTGGCAAAAAAAATATAATGATTGTGGATCAGTAGGATTGTTTGGATCCTCAATACACTACGATCAGCAAACGATTGAACATTCAGAAATTGAAAGATTAAAACAGGAAAATGATATTCTGAAAGATGAGAATAATCGTCTAAAGGAAATCAATAAATTGATTAAAAATCGTTTGTCATTTAATGGTCCTAATATTTATGTTGAAGAAAAGAATATTTGCGATGCCAATGTCTTGGCACTGATTCAAGATATTAAACGTGAACATCAAGATTATGGATATCGTAGTGTGACAAAAGCTTTGAAACAAGCTGGATATTCGATAAATCATAAACGAGTGTTACGAATTATGAACGAGAATAAATTGATATGTAAAAATAAATCAAAAAATACGATTATTAAAGAAGGATCACTTCAATAAATAACTACTTAATTTTCATTGTGGGGAGATGAATTTATGATTCCAAGAGAACAAAGGGAACTGCAAATATTAGCTAAGTTAAAAACTGTCAACTGGATATCGACAAAACAAATTGCGGATCACTTTAATATTTCATTTGATACTGCGAGAAGAGATGTTTTGCATTTAACCTCAACTGGTCAAGCTATTAGGGTTCATGGGGGAATCATTTCAACTAAGTATAATGAAGTTCCAGAGTATCTTAATAGGAGACATATCTTGTTCCCAGTAAAAATTGAGATGGCTAAGATTGCCTCGTCATATGTATTACCAGGTAGATTATATTTTATTGGATCTTCAACCACTTTGTTGCAATTATGCGATTTATTAGGAGAAGTGGATACAACAGTTGTAACTAACGCGATTGATAATGCTGAACATCTGATGAACAATAAGTTTCTCAAAATTGAGTTATTGGGAGGAATAGTTGATCGAACTAATCGTTATACGTCTTCTTTGGATACTTTGGTACGATTAAACGACTATATTTTTGATATATCATTTATCGGAGCTTCTCGGATTACAGATGATGGGGATATAACTGTAATGGGAAAGGCTGATGCCGCCATTTTGAAAAAAGTTGTGCAGCGTAGCAAAAAGATTGTTTTGGTAACGCAAAATTATAAATTTACGACTAGGAAGACTTCACCATATGTCGTAGCTAATTGTCAGGATATTGACGTTTTAATTACCGATAAAGAATTGGATGATCAATATAAAAAATATTTTCGAAAGAGTAATATATTTAGATTTATTAAAAGTTAAGAAATTCAAAAAAGCTCTATAATTTTAGGCCAATAGTCTATTAATTATAGAGCTTTCTTTTGAATATATATTAAATGAATAATGTGAAGATATAACCGACAATTCCGACTAGTAGTCCATAAATTAAGGCAGGAGCTACTGTTTTACGTAAAATATTGCCTTCTTGTCCGGAGAGTCCTACGACGGAACTAACAGAAACAATGTTATGAACACAAATCATATTACCAGCAGCGGCTCCAATCAATTGGGCAGCTAAGACTAGCTCTTGACCAACGCCCGCTTTGGTAGCAATATCTGCTTGAATTTGTCCAAAAGTCAATGTAGAAACAGTTGTACTTCCGGTAACAAATGATCCTAGTTGGCCTAAGAAAGGTGCAATAATAATCCAAATAGGAGAGAGATATTTGGAAATTATTTTAGCAATATACATTGGCATACTTGGTAAATCGCTATTGTTTAATCCTGAATTAGTAAAAATTTGAACCATTATCAAAGTAACACTTAAAGCTAGAGCAGTTGACCTCATTGAAAATACTACTTTTTTAGCTGTAGGTAAAAAACTTTTGACTGATTTAACTTGAATCAAGAGACCAATGATGACAGCAATTGTCAGTAGGGTACCTGGCGAGTAGAGAAATTCCCAATCAGAACTAATTGTCTTAAAACCGAGAATGTTTTGCCAAGACAGGTTCAAATTTTGCACTAAGAACTGTTTTAATGGTGCGATAGTTCTAGTAGCAAGTAACATTAAAATAACTACAATATAAGGTGACCAAGCAGTTAATAAGGACATTGAATTGTTAGAAGCAACGATCTTTTGGGATGTAGTCCAAGGATGTTCAAAGACATTTTTGGGCAAAAGAAATTTTAGTTTAATAGAAATAATAGCAATAATAATAGCGCCAAATGGTGCTAAGATAGCTACAAATTCATAACTTACAAATGTAGAGACCAGTAAAGCTAGAAGGCTATAGACTAACCCAATAAAGAGTGACCATGGCACAAGTGCTAAAAAGTCTTTAAGTCGATTTGATTCCTTTTTTCCAAAGAGAAAAGTTAGCATAAAAATTAGCATCAAAGGCATAAAAGTACCAGAGAAGAGATCTAATTGGGTAATTTTTTGGCCGATAGCATTTAAAAAATCGGCTTTTTCACTAACGTTACTTAGCCCCACTGTCAATGGCGTACCTACAGCCCCAAATGAAGCTGGAGTAGAGTCAGCTACCAAGGCCAGGGTAACTGCTCCCATAGGTGAGAATCCTAAAGCTATCATCAAAGGAGCTGTAACCATGGCTGGTGTTCCAAAACCGGAAACACCTTCGATTAAGCCTCCGAATAAAAAGGCTACTAGAATGAGTTGTAGACGCATATCAGCTGAAATTTTGTGAAATCCAGCATTGATTCGTTCAATTGCACCAGTATGCTGCAAGATGTTTAACATCATTAAAGCTCCAAAGAGAATCCAAAGAATTGGCAAAGCTTTGTGAATGGATTGAAAAATTGAAGCTAACAATACTTTTGAAGGCATTTTCCAAATAAAATAGCCTTCTAGTAAGACAATAAAGGCACTGATTGACATCCCCTTAGTGGCCGGCATGTTGAGAACGCCGAGTAATACCAATGGCAAAATAACAGCAGATAGTGCAATAAGAATCATAAATAACTCCCTCTTAAACTAATTTAGTCTATTATATAATTTTTTGGCGTCTAACAGGGAACGATAAGCTGAAAAATAATTCGTGGAAAATGAAATAGTTGCTTTAAAAAATTCTTATAGGCGAAATTATCTGGAATGTTGTTGGATTTAGCCAGTTATTCCCTTGTTTTAGAGGAAAAACATTAGTTCTATAGCATTTGCATAGGACCGCCATCAATTCCTTTAGTTACAGTGACTTCTGTGGGATTGATCGTAGTGTTTTCAGTTAAAATTTTGTTTAGATGATTTTTAAAGTCTTCTTCGCTAAGTTGAGATTTAATATGCCAGGCAGAAAAGTTAGCATTAGCACTAATTTTGCCTAATTTATCAAGGGACTTGATAGTTTTGGGATCAACCAATTTTTTAGAAGCGATATCAACAAAGTAATTAGTGTACCAGAGTAAAAATGCCATAATAGGCCTCCTGTTCGATTTTATAACTACAATAATAACTGTTATTAGTAATGGATAAAAGAATGATTCAATATTAAATTTACCGAGAAAATAAGATAAATAATTGTCGAAAGGTATTTCAAAAAGTACAATAAATTTAGAGAGGTAAGTTATGGGACAAAAAACATGTCAACAAACGAAGACCGTCAGTGAACGGATTATTTTTGATTGCGATTTAAATGATAAACAGACGCTTTTTGGTGGAAAAACATTAAGTCTATTGGATGAAAATGCTGGACTAGCTAGTTTTAAGCTAGTAAACGCAAAAATTGCTACAGCTAGTTATGATCATATTAATTTTTGGCATCCAATAACAACTGACAAGTACATCAAGATAGAATCATTTGTGACAGGAGTTCATGATCGTCAAATTGAAGTTTTTACTAAAATTATCAGTCATGATTTAAAAATGAATCTGTCAGAGATAGCTTTTACTAGTTTCTGTAATTTGATGGTATTGCGTTCAGCCACTCAAATTGAAATTCCTGAGATTACTCCTGAAACTGATGAAGAGAAGTATTTGTGTCAAGGGTTTGCACAACGTTTGGAACAGCGTCAACGTGATTATTCACAAAAAGATGAGTTTTTAAGTCATTTGATGCTTGATTAAAATTTAACACTAAGTAGGCTCTGGTTAACCAATAATGGTTGTCCAGAGCCTTCTGTGTTTTATATCTTTTTATTTAAAACTTCCAAAGCGTTACTCAATCGAAACAGGGTATTCTTAGAGTCATGCAATTGATCGTAAGATAAGTCTAAGTCTATTTCACTTTGGTTTAATTCAAGTTCCAAAAAGAATGGTTTTCTCAACCAAGGAAGAATTGATTGGGAAGCAGGCTTAATCGTAAGTAAATCAGCACTAGAAAAAAGCTTATCTTGTTCAATAACTTTAAAGCTTTTGATTTGAGAATAACTAATAAATTGATAATCAATATTATCGGGGAAAAGAACGATTTTTAGTCGATCAGGATAAGAAGTCATTTTATAATAAGAAATTCCGTGATTTTCTAATTGCCAATGACCGAATAATTTTTCTAAATTGGCGGGATAATAAATAAAGAGCAACAAGAATAAAATTGTCAAAAATGAAAAAATTGCTACTTTTAAATTGATGATCCAGCCTAGTCCTCCTGACAGTAAACTTAAGATTATGCTTATAATAATTGGACGATGATTGATCGTTTTTCCAAATGCAATTGTACCGGTCATATTCATGTCTCCTTTTTGGAACTACTAACATTGTAGTATTTTGCGAGCGCTTACACAACTGATGATACAGGAAAATTTATTTAAAAATATTTCTCTACAAAGCATTGTAATAGTTTATTTTATCGTATATCCTGAGATTATATTCTAAATAAGGGGGATTGAGTCATGGGAAAAAAGGCAAAGAAGCGGCAAATGCCATCCGCTTACACAATTCTATTTTTCTTAATAATCCTAGTTGCTATTTTGACTTGGATTATCCCTGCTGGTCAGTATGCGACTACTAAAGCAGGAAATATTATTGCGGGTACATACAAAGCCCGAACAAGCAGTCCTCAGGGAATCTGGGATGTTTTTTTAGCACCAATTAATGGTATGGTCGGTACTAGTGAAACTGAGGGTTCCATTTCAGTATCACTCTTTATTCTTGTTATTGGTGGCTTTTTAGGAGTTGTCAATAAAACCAAGGCTTTGGACGATGGTATTAGTTCTACAGTTCGAAAGTACAAGGGCAAGGAAAGGGCTTTAATTCCAATTTTAATGATCTTATTCGCTATAGGTGGCTCTACTTACGGAATGGGTGAAGAGACAATTGCTTTTTATCCTATTCTAATTCCAGTCATGATTGGAGTAGGCTACGATTCGATCACGGCAATTTCTTTAGCTTTAATTGGATCGCAAGTGGGGTGTCTAGCATCAACAGTTAACCCATTTGCTACAGGCGTTGCTTCACAGACTATCAATATTTCACCAGGTAATGGATTAATTCCAAGATTTATTTTACTGATTATTGTAACCGGTATCAGTATTGCCTATGTTATGCACTACGCATCTAAAGTTAAAAATGATCCATCGCAATCATATGTGTTCGAACGTCGTCAAAAAGATTTGAAAGAATTTTCAATGACAGACAGAACTGTGAATGAAAAATTAACGGGGAAACAACAAGCTGTACTCTGGTTATTTGCGATTACATTTATTGTCATGATTGTCAGTTTGATTCCTTGGACAAGTTTGAATCCAAATTGGACATTTTTTGAAAGCTTTACTAAATGGCTTACACATGTTCCATTTTTAGGTGCCTTGATTGGAAAAGATTTAGCACCGCTTGGAACATGGTACTTTACTGAAATTACAACCTTGTTCTTTATGATGTCAGTTGTGATTATGTTTGTTTTCAGGATGAAGGAATCCGAATATATCGATGCATTCTTAGGTGGTATGAACGATTTCTTGAGTGTTGCAATTATTGTTGCAGTGGCTCGTGGTATTCAGGTTATTATGAATAATGGTTATATTACAGCAACTGTTTTGCATGCTGGTGAAAATGGACTTCAAAGTCTATCAGCTGGAGTATTCATCGTTTTGACATATATTTTCTATATCCCAATGTCTTTCCTAATTCCATCTACATCTGGATTAGCAGCTGCAACAATGGGAATTATGGGACCACTTGGTAAGTTCTCACACGTAGACGGTTCTTTAGTTATTACAGCTTATCAAGCAGCTTCTGGATTAGTAAACTTAGTAACACCTACATCTGGTATTGTGATGGGTGCTCTGGCTATTGGACATGTAAACATCGTTTCATGGTGGAAGTATATGTGGAAACTAGTTGCTATTTTATTTGTGGTCATAGCTGTATTCTTAGTAGTTTGTTCAATGTTTAAGTAACGTTAAAAAATTCTGGGGGTATTTGAAATGGAACAATTTATTACAGATAAGATTCAGGATGAAGCTATCAACGATTTAAAACAATTGGTTGGAGTTGCTTCTTTTAATGAACCAGCACAAGATAAAGCACCTTTTGGTAAGGGTCCTAAGGCAGCACTTGATAAAATGATGGAGCTAGCTGATAATTTGGGCTTTAAGACTTATGAAGATCCTGAAGGTTACTATGGTTATGCTGACATCGGCGAAGGTGATCAAACTTTTGGTATCGTGGGTCATTTGGATGAAGTTCCAGCTGGAAATTTAGATGCTTGGGATGTTGAACCTTATCAATTAACTGAAAAAGATGGCAAGCTATATGGCCGTGGAACTCAGGATGATAAGGGACCAACTGTTTCAGCTATTTATGCTATTAAAGCTATTTTAGATAAAGGCTATAAGTTTAATAAAAAGATTCGAGTTATTTTTGGTACCGATGAAGAAATTCTTTGGAGATGTTTAGCTGAATATAATAAGAAGGAAGATCCAATTGATTTAGGTATTGCGCCTGACGCTGAATTCCCATTGATTTATGCTGAAAAAGGTTTGCAACAATCATATTTGACTGGTCCTGGATCAACAGAGTTAAATCTTGATTTGGAGAATGCATTCAATGCAGTTCCCGGCAAGGCTATCTATAATGGCCCTAAACAGTCAGAAGTTATGGCTGCTTTGAAGAAGCATAATTTTGATGCAGAGCAAAAGGATAATGAAATTGAAGTCCATGGTAAGTCGGTTCATGCTATGAATGCTCCTGAAGGAATTAACGCTGTTGTTAGATTAGGAATTGCCCTAGCTGATGTTTTCCCAGATATCAAGGTTTTGCAATTCTTGAAGTCATTTGGAGTAGATGCTAACGCAACTAATCTCTTGGGAGATGTTTCAGATGATGTCTCGGGTAAATTGACTTTTAATATTTCTAGTTTAAAAATCACTCCAGAAGAATCTAGAATGCAGATTGATATGAGAATTCCTGTGAAGATTGATCATGATGAATTGATTGAACAAGTTTCTGAAGCCGTAGCTAAATTTGATATGAAGTATGAGAACTTTGATTATGTCGCTCCTCTTTATGTACCAACTGATAGTAATCTAGTTAAAACTTTGATGAAAACATATCAAGATTTAACTGGCGATATGGATTCAAAACCTGCTATTTCTGGTGGAGCAACATTTGCTAGAACAATGCACAATTGTGTGGCTTTTGGTGGTATGTTGCTAACGACACCTGACTTTATGCATCAAGCCAATGAAAATTGGAGTAAAGCTGATATGAGAAAAGCTATGGAAATTTTTGCTGAGGCGATATATCGTTTGTGTGTTTAAAAAATTCCAAAAGTTTATATAAATAGGGCAATTGCCCTATTTTTTTGTATTTAAGACTAATAATTTGTTTTATGTCTGAAAATTAGTTAGCGTAACAGTATGGGAATAAGTGATGATAACTCGAATTCTTTTTTACTTTATTACGCAAGAGTCGGTAATTTTAAAGGAAACGAGAAGTCTGCTCATTAATATATTTGAGGTGTAGCAACATGTTTGATTATAATACGCAACCACGCAAGTTTAAATTTCACGGTGAAATAACAGTTGCAGGAGATAAAAGTATAGCTCATCGTGCCATAATTTTTGGGGCGTTGGCGAATGGTGTGACTCAAATAAGCAATTTTACTTATGCGGATGATTTGACCGTTACAGCGAAGGTCTTTCAAAAGTTAGGGGCTAAGATACACACCGAGGTTAGCAGCAAGGCTATGATTATTAAAGGAATGGATCACCAATTAAGAGAGGTCGATCAACCTTTGGATATTGCAAATGTCGGAACCCTAGAGAGTCTTTTATTAGGCGTTTTGGCTAGTAGCAATCATACGTATGAAATAACTGGTGGAAAATATCTGAGTCAGCGACCTAACAAAAATGTCGTTGAACTCTTGAATAAAATGGGAGCAAATTTCCGATCTACAACGGCTAATGCTTTGCCACTGAAGGTAACCGGGAAAGACGATCTACAAGGGATCGTTTATCATCAAGATATCTCTAGTGCTCAAATCAAAAGTAGCTTGGTTTTAGCAGGTATTTATGCCAAAACTAAAACAACTATTATCCGCAAGCTGCCAACGAGAAACCATACGGAGAATCTGGCAAATTATTTTGGTGCAAGGATCGATATCAAACCTGATATTATTACGATTTATCCGGGGTATAGTAACTTGACGGGTCAAAATCTCACAATACCGGGAGATTTTTCCTCGGCAGCATTTTATATTGCGGGAGCATTATTATCTAGCGGCAGTGAGATAACTTTGCCTAAAATAGGGCTTAATTCAACGAGAATAGGCATGCTAAATGTTGTTAAACAAATGGGAGCAAAGATTCAAGTTCAAAATCAGTCGACTAATAGAATTGAACCTTATGGCGATTTAATAGTTAAATCGCAGCAATTGCATGGAACGACCATTACTGCTAAACAAGTTCCGTTTATAATTGACGAGATACCGTTAGTTGCGTTAGTAGCCTCTCAGGTCAGTGGGAGAACCATTATTAATGGAATTCACGATGTTCATTTACAAATTAGTGATCGTATTAGAAACATGCGTGTTGAGTTAGCCAAATTGGGAATTGTTATGCAAGTTGATGACGATTCGATTGTTATTGATGGCGATCAAAAAATTAAAGTAAAAGATGATGTCGATAGCCATAATGATCATCGAATTGCAATGATGCTCTGTATTGCGTCAATTTTGACTGATTCACCATTCAAAATTAAAAACATTGAAGCAATTGATACATCGTATCCTGGATTTATAGCTGATTTAAATAAGGTCCTTGTCACTAAGTAATTGTGAAAGGGGCTTCTTTTTTATAAAGCTGTGTCGTATGATTAATATAAATTGCATCAATGTAAGGGGTTACTTAATTAATGATTGAATTTATTGGAACTGACTTGGACGGAACGTTGCTTAATAGCTACAGTAAAATATCTTCTACAAATATCCAATCGATCCGTAAAGCGGTCAATTCCGGGGTAAAATTTGCCATTTGTTCGGGAAGGACTTTGCATTCGGTTAATAAGTTTTTTGAAAATGATTTAAAAATTCCCGGTTATCGAGTTGTTTTGAATGGGGCAGTAGTAGTTGATCCTAAGGGAAAGAAAATAATCGATCAGCCTTTAGATCCAGCTATCATTGAGGAAATTTTAAAGCGCTCAAAATTTGATAAATTTAAAGTTGCTTTAGATGGTTTGAACGATGTCCATATTTATGACCCTAATCATAGTTGGACTACTTATTTTGAGGGGATGAGTCGGCATCATATTAGAGAACAGTCAATTAACGATTTAATGAAAATTAATGCTGACGATAATTTTAAAATATACAAAGTCTGTTTTAGTTGTCCCCCAAAACAGTTAGAAATCCTCCAAAAAAGATTAGAATCATTTACCTCCTTGCCAATAACTATCAGCCGATCAGGTAATTATTATTTTGAAATCAATGGGCAGGATATTACAAAATTGTCGGCTCTGCAATCTATTTCTGAATTTGAGAAAATTCCAATGTTGAATTTTATGTGTTTCGGTGATTATGGCAATGACTTGGAAATGATTAAGGAAGTAGGTTATGGCGTTGCGATGGGAAATGCTATTGAGAGTGTTAAAAGAGTCGCCTGGAGGACTACTGAGACGAACAATAAAAATGGCGTTGCAATGATGATCGATCAAGTTTTGAATAAAGAATTTTAATAAGGAGTCAATGACTAGAGTTTATAAAGTCAGTGGTTGCTTTTTATTTTGCGATAAAAAATAAATTCAGATAAATTTGATCTGGTTATCAAGAATTTTTGTTTTTTAATAAAAATATCTTGATAATTCAAGGGAGACGTTATACAATCTAGTTGTTCTATGAAAGCGTTTTTAGTAAACGTTTTTAATAAAAAACAAATAAATAAATTTAAATCAAGAGGGGTATTTAATTATGGCTGAAAAGACAATTATGTTATGTTGTGCAGCAGGTATGTCAACAAGTTTATTAGTATCAAAAATGCAAAAGGCTGCTGAAAGCGATGGTATTGATGCAGAAATCTTTGCTGCTGCCGCTGCTGATGCTGATGCAAAATTGGAAGAAAAGCATCCTGACGTATTGATGCTTGGACCTCAAGTAAGATATCTAGAGGGACAATTCAAAGCTAAGTTGAGTATTCCCGTTGAAGTTATCAATATGCAAGATTACGGTATGATGAACGGTGAAAAAGTTCTTCGTGAAGCTGTAAAATTGATTGGTTAATTATTTTTATTAATAAAAAAGAACAAAGGGGCGCATTTTAGCACCCCTTTCGTTATTTAAAAATGAAGTAAGCGCTTAAAATTATCGAGGGAGATTTTTAAAATGGCTGAAAAAGAACATGATGAACAATTACAAACAGTAATGGGATTAATTATTAATGGTGGGAATGCTAAGAGTTCTGCCTTTGAAGCAATTAATGCTGCTAAAAAGGGACACTTTACAGTTGCTGATCAAAAGCTTAAGGAATCAGATAAGTTTTTAGTTGACGCTCATAATTCTCAAACTGATATGTTAACTAAAGAAGCCAATGGTGACCATGCTAAAGTTACTCTATTGATGGTTCACTCACAGGATCACATTATGAATGCTATTACATTTAGAGATTTGGCTGGAGAAATTGTGGATCTATATAAGAGATTAGACAAAGAAGGAGAATAGTTCTCATGAGTGAAGGAATTCAAATGCCCGAAGGTTTCCTTTGGGGTGGCGCTGTAGCAGCTCATCAACTAGAAGGTGGCTGGAATGAAGGCGGCAAAGGCATAAGTATTGCTGACGTTATGACAGCAGGAGCTAAAGGAGTTGCTCGCAAGGTAACTGATGGCGTTAAGGATGGAGAAATTTATCCTAATCATTGGGGTAATGATTTCTATCACAAATATCCAGAAGATATCAAACTATTTGCCGAATTAGGATTGAAGTGTTTTAGAACTTCAATTGCTTGGACGAGGATTTTTCCAAACGGCGATGAGACAGAGCCCAATGAAGCTGGTTTAAAATTTTATGATGATATGTTTGACGAATGTTTGAAATATGGCATTCAACCAGTTATTACGCTGTCCCATTTTGAAATTCCATATCACTTAGTTAAGGAATATGGTGGTTGGAGCAATCGGAAAATGATTGAATTCTTTGATCGTTTTGCCGAAGTCTGCTTTAAACGTTACAAGGATAAAGTTAAATATTGGATGACATTTAATGAAATCAATAATCAGGCTGATTGGTGCGACCCACATCCACTTCTACAGGATTCAGGTTTGCAATTGACTAAGGATGACAATTGGGAAGAAGAAATGTTTCAAGCCGCTCACTATGAATTCGTAGCCAGTGCGCATGCGGTTGAAATTGCACACAGAATTGATCCTAAATTACAAGTGGGATCAATGATTGCAATGTGTCCGGTTTATCCATTAACCTCTAAGCCAGCTGATATTATGAAGGCTGAACGCACTATGCAATATCGTTATTACTTTGGCGATGTCCAAGCACTAGGTTTTTATCCTGAATGGATTGAAAAATATTGGAGCCGCAAGCGATATGATCTTGATATTACTGCCGCTGATTTAGCCGCTATTAAACGAGGAACTGTAGACTATGTTGGCTTCAGTTACTACATGTCATTTACAACCAAAGCCAATGAAGGCGAAACTCATTTTGATTATGATGAGCATAATGATTTAGTTTCTAATCCATATGTTGAGAAGTCTGATTGGGGCTGGCAAATTGATCCAGTTGGTTTACGCTATGCTATGAATTGGATGACAACACGTTGGCACAAGCCTTTGTTTATCGTGGAAAATGGTTTTGGGGCCTATGATAAATTAGAAGAAGATGGCAGCATTCATGATCCTTACCGCATTTCTTATTTTCACGATCATATTTTGGAAATGGAAAAAGCTGTTAAAGAAGATGGAGTGCAATTGATTGGTTACACGCCTTGGGGTCATATTGACTTGATTTCGGCAAGTACTGGTGAAATGAAGAAGCGTTACGGGATGATTTATGTTGACCAAGATGATGAAGGCAATGGTAGTTTGAAACGCTATAAGAAAGATTCATTTGATTGGTATAAAAAGGTTATTGCTTCAAATGGACAAGATCTTGCTGAATAAGATAATAATTTAAATTAGTCAGATTGAGGGAGTTTTTTATATGACTGAAATAACAAAAAGTGGTTTAAGAAAAGATTTTCTTTGGGGTGGTGCAGTTGCTGCTAATCAACTTGAAGGAGCTTGGGATGTTGACGGCAAGGGTGTCAGTGTTTCAGACATTATGACAGCTGGTGCTTATCAAAAACCTCGTGAAATTACTAAGGGTATTATTCCTGGTAAAAATTATCCTAACCATGAAGCAATTGATTTTTATCATCAATATAAAAGCGATATTAAGTTATTCGCTGAAATGGGATTCAAATGTTTTAGAACGTCAATTGCCTGGACGAGAATTTTCCCGAATGGCGATGAGGCAGAACCTAATGAAGCTGGATTAAAGTTCTATGATGATATGTTTGATGAATGTCTTAAATATGGGATCGAACCAGTTATTACTTTGTCACATTTTGAAATGCCTTATCATTTAGTTGAAGAATATGGTGGCTGGAGAAGCCGTAAGGTAATTGATTTCTTTGTTAAATTTGCGACAGTTTGTTTTAAACGTTACAAGGACAAAGTTAAATATTGGATGACATTTAACGAAATCAATAATCAGACTACATTTACCAATGATTTTTCAATTGCAACTGATTCTGGTTTGATTTTTAGAGACAATGAATCAGAATCTGAACGTGAGGCCTTGATGTATCAAGCTTCTCATTATGAAGTTGTGGCTAGTGCCTTGGCAGTTAAGATTGGTCATAAGATTAACCCTGATTTTGAAATTGGAAATATGGTTAACTTTACACCAGTTTATCCAGCATCATCTGATCCTAAAGACATTCTGTTGGCCGAAAAAGCTATGCAAAGACGTTATTGGTGGGCTGATGTTCAAGCTTTGGGAGAATATCCAGTTGGTATGGAAGCATACTTTAAGAATCATGATCTCAGACCAGATATTACAGCTGAGGATCGTATTGTTCTAAAAGAAGGAACGGTTGATTACGTTGGTTTCAGTTATTACAATTCAATGACTGTTAAGTATAGCGATGATAATCCAGAATTTAAATTTATTGGTGACCGAGAAACTGTTAAGAATCCTAATTTGAAATATAATGATTGGGGTTGGCCTGTTGATCCAATTGGTTTGCGTTATTCAATGAACTGGTTAACAGAACATTATCACAAGCCCGTTATGATCGTAGAAAATGGTTTTGGTGCTTATGATAAAGTTGAAGCTGATGGCAGTATTCACGATGACTATCGAATTGATTACTTGAGAGCTCATGTCAAACAAATGATCACAGCGGTTAATGAAGATGGAGTAGATCTTTTGGGTTATACGCCTTGGGGATGCATTGATTTGGTTTCTGCTGGAACAGGTCAAATGTCTAAACGTTACGGCTTCATCTATGTAGATAAGGATGATGAAGGTAATGGTACACTTGAACGTTCAAAGAAAGATTCATTCTATTGGTATCAAAAGGTAATCCGTTCAAACGGATCGCAATTAGATTGAATCAAGTAAATAAGCTGAGACAAAACCAGAATAGTTTGTCTCAGCTTATTTGTTTTATGGAATAAGTAATTTGTTACATATATAATAATTAGTGTATTTACTAAAAATGATATAGACCAATTAAAGGAGATTAAAATATGTTTCCATATCAAAAAGTTCATGAGCTAAATCGTTTAGAGCTAATTGTTTATAAGTATATTATTGGGCATACTAAAGAAGTTCAAGATATGACAATTAGAGAGATGGCTGATGCCGCACATGTATCGACGACTACGATTCTGAGATTCCTAAAAAAAATGGATTACAGTGGTTTTTCGGAATTTAAATTTGCTTTGAAGCAGAGTCTAAAACAACCAGCTAAATCTCAGCAAGATCCAAGTATGGAACCGATCAAAAACTTCTTTCAATTAGTGGCTGATGAAGAGCCATTTGATAATAAAATTAATCAAGCTGCTGATATGATCAATGCATCTGATTTAGTACTCTTCTTTGGGGTAGGCAACAGTGGACGAATTGCTCAGTATGGGGCTAGTATCCTTTCTAGTTATGGGATTTATTCTTTGCCAATTATTGATCCTTTCCAACCTGAGCCTTTTTCAGATCGTGACTTTAGCAAGACTTTATTAATTTTAGTTTCTATTTCAGGGGAGACCGATCAAGTTTTGGAGCAGGCACGTTATTACAAGAAGAATGGTGCTGAAACAATTGCTTTGACAGCTAACTCTTATTCAGTCTTAAATCAGATTACAGACTTTTCGATTTCTTATGATACGCCACAGAATCGTAAGGGGCATATTAATGTAACAACTCAAGTGCCAATTGTCTATACTTTAGAACAAATATCCAATTGTGCTTATCATAAGATGGTAGACCACATTGATAATAAGTTTACGGAACATGTTACAGATTAGTAACATGTTTTTTGTTTGATAACTTATTATTTTGTTTATAAAAACAGACATATTTTAATGAAAAGGTTTACAATGGTCCTTGTAAGCGGATTACAGTGTTTCTGCTTAGTAACAAATTTTATTTGAGGGGGTTTTGCATATGGCTGAAAAGAATTCTAGCAGCTTTGTCCAAGATAAGATAATTCCACTTGCCGGCAAGCTTGCTTCTTCTCGTCATTTGATTGCATTGCGTGATGGTATGACATTGGCTGTTCCAATGATTATCATTGGTTCAATCTTTATGATCATCGCTCAATTTCCAATTCAAGTCTATCTAGACTTTATGGCTAGTATCTTCGGCAAGAATTGGGCAACAGTATTACAATATCCAACCAACGCTTCATTCCACATTATGGGATTGATTGCTGTCATTGGTATTTCCTTTAACTTGGCTAAGAGTTATAAGGTTGATCCTATCTCTGCTGCAATTGTTTCATTAGGTGCTTTTGTCCTAACGATTCCATTGAAGACAGATAAGGCAGGGGCTTTGTGGATTCCATTGACACAATTCGATTCTGCCGGTTTATTTACAGCTATTATTGTCGGTCTATTCATTACTGACTTCTATGTTTGGATGGTTCATAAGAACTGGACAATCAAAATGCCTGACACAGTTCCACCAGCAGTAAGTAACTCATTTGCTGCATTGTTCCCAGGCTTAATTATTTTACTTTTTGTTTGGGTAATTCGTTTGGGTGTTGAAGCAACACCAATGCAAAGTATTCCAAATATCATTTCCTTCTTCTTGGCTGATCCATTAGGTCATTTAAGTAACACTCTACCCGGTGCTTTGGTAGCTGAATTCCTTGTTTCATTCCTATGGTTATTCGGTATTCACGGTGCTAACGTTGTTTCTGGTGTTATGATGCCTATCTGGCTAACAGCTTTGAACCAAAACCATGCAGCCTTTACTGCTGGTAAAGCATTACCAAATATTGTTACGACATCATTCTTTGATAACTTTGTTCACATGGGTGGTTCTGGTGCCACAATTGGTTTGGCATTCTTATTAGCTTTTGCTGCTAAGAGTAAAGAATTAAAGACTCTAGGTAAATTGGTTGCTGGACCTGCAGTATTCAATATTAATGAGCCTATTGTCTTTGGACTTCCTATTGTTATGAATTATAAGTTAGCTGTTCCATTTATTTTGACTCCACTTGTTAACGTTACAACAACTTATATTGGTATGGCTACTAACTTGGTTGCAAGACCAATGGGTGTCTATATTCCATGGACAACTCCACCAATTCTATCTGGATTTATTGCAACTGGCCATATTTCTGGTTCTGTTATGCAAATTATCAACATTGTGCTTGATACTTTAATTTACTTCTACTTCTTCAAGTCAATGGATAAAGATAAATTGGCAGAAGAACTTGGACAGACTAAAGAAGCTGCTAAATAAGATTAATTAATTTTTTGGAGGTCATGTTTTGAGAAGACTTGGACTATCATTATATCCTGAGCATTCTACCTTAGAGGAAGATAAAAAATATCTTGATACCGCAAGTAAGTTGGGGTATTCTCGAATCTTTGCATCACTATTAGAATTAGGCGATGACAAAGATAAAACAATTAATCGCTTTAAAGAGACGATTGCCTACGGGAATAAGCTTGGCTTCGTTACGATTGTTGATATGAACCCTAGATTATTTAAAGCTCTTGATATTAGTTATGATGATTTATCATTTTTCCATGATCTGGGAGCCTCAGGTATTAGACTTGATGAAGGTTTCTCTGGTATGGAAGAGGCTAAAATGACTCGCAATCCATATGGATTGAAAATTGAAATTAATATGAGTTCAGGTACACACTACTTAGACAATATTATTTCCTATCATCCCGATACCAATAATCTTCTTGGCTGTCATAACTTTTATCCTCAAAGATATACTGGTCTTGGTGAAGAATTTTTTACCAAGTGGTCAACATTCTTTAAGAATCGTAATATTCACTCAGCTGCCTTTGTCAGCTCACACAATGCAACATTCGGTCCTTGGCCAGTTCAAGATGGTCTGCCAACGCTGGAAGATGATCGCGATTTGCCAATTTCAACGCAAGTTAAACATCTGCTGTTAAGTGGAGTAGTTGACGATGTAATAATTGGTAATACCTATGCATCAGATGAGGAACTTAAAGAAGCGGCAACTGCTTTCTTTGCTCCATATCCAGTTCTAAAAGTAGATCTTTCTGCAAACATTACTGATCTTGAAAAGGAAGTTATTTTGAAATCTACTCACGTTTATCGTGGGGATGCATCTGACTATTTGCTTCGCAGTACTATGACAAGGGTTGAGTATCGTGATGGAAACTTTCCAGCTCATGATACAGATGATATTAAACGTGGCGATATCATTATAGTCAATGAAACTTACGGACAATATAAAGGTGAGACGCAAATTGCTCTACGTGATATTAAGAATGATGGTCGTCGCAATGTAGTGGGACATTTGAATTCAAATGAGGCCTTCTTGTTGAATTACATTAAGCCTTGGAGTAGTTTCAAATTAACTGAATAAAATCTAAAAATACTATTCTCAATTGAATAGTATTTTTTTATAGGGAGGGTAATATGAATAAATATTTACTTGATGAAAATAAATTTGATGATTTTTACGATCTATATTTATATTCTTTTAATCGTCAGCCTTCACAACAACGGAAAAATGTTTTAAAAGAAAGATATGAACAATCGCTTGTCTACGGTATTATGAATGGTAAAAAACTAGGTAGTGGTTTGTTTAGTATTCCTTTTGAGATCAATTTCCATGGTACTAATTTTAGAATGAATGGAATCGGCGATGTCATGAGCGCCCCTGAGTTTGGTGGCCGTGGTGGAGCTAGTACTTTATTAAAAACGGCCTTGACGGATATGTATCATAATCAAGTTACTCTCTCATATTTAACACCGTTTTCCTTCGGTTATTATCGCCAGTTTGGTTATGAACAAGTCTTTGATCATACAAAAATTACTGTGAAGAATAATGACTTGCCAAGGGTTTCTCAAACCGATCAGGGTTATATTGAAAGAATTAACATTAAGGATATATCTGATAATTTGAAAAAAATTTATTTTGAAAATAACCATTTAGGTGGCCTGGTTAGATCTAAGTGGTGGTGGGATCATATGCTGGATAAACATTCAAATTATCAAGTTGCATTGGCCTTTGACAATCAACGAACTCTGATAGGATATTTGATCTATTATACTCAAGAGGATAAATTTATTATCCACGAATGGATTAATATGAGTCCTTTGAGTCGGCAATTGTTGCTTAAATTTGTTACTAAACATCAATCTATTTTTTCTACATTTATTTATGAATCACCAGATGCTGATTTCAAGTCTGATGTATTGAGCAATCCATATTCAGCACGGGTAGAAGTGATTCCATATATGATGGCCAGAATAGTTAATTTGAAAGACTTTGTAAGTCGTTATCCAGTTCAAAAGATGCAGCTAGCTAAAATATATTTTCGAGTAGAGGATTCTTTGGAGTGGAATCAACATACTTGGGCTTTGGCAATTAATGATGGAATTGTTGATTTTAAAATTGCAGATGGTCATAAAGCGGATTTGGAATTGGATATTCAAGATTTAACTAAAGCAATGTTTGGCTATCGAACATTGAATTCCTTGGCTGAGTATGGTCGTATAAAGGGAGAACAAGATAAGATTTCTGCTTTAAATCAAATATTTGTTAAGAATAAACCACAGTTAATAGATTATTTTTAACATTAATTATAATAATTACTTATTTAAAAAATAAGTATATTATTCATTGAAAAATATAAAATAGATAGTACCATCAAGTTGTAGACACTTTTGTATGAAAGGGGTTATGCAATTGACATGGCATGAGTGGCAAGTATCGCCAATTATAACGAGTATATTTTTTGTGTTGGGCGTTTTTACGCTTTATCAAGTACTATTTGATTGGATAAAAACCATTTTGCATGCAAAAAAATTCAAATCGAAGATGATTTAGTGAATTCCTGGTTTGGTGTTATTTACATGCTAGTATTTATTTTTGGTATGCAATTCACGATTGTAGGTAAAGAAATTTCTTGGGAATTTATGAACTTTATTATTATTGCTTTGATTTTCTGTGCTTATTTTCTTAATATTAGAGTACCAATTTACCTTTTTATTCCAATTATTTTAGTTTATATGGTATTCAATGGATCACTGGTTTATTGGCAATCATGGTGTCATGCTATATCTGTTATGATAACTTATTGGTCATTTAATAAAATCAGACGGATTCAAGTTAGAAAGCATCCCTTTATTAACTATATGTTAGTAGGTGTAGTTTGGGGCGCGATTATGTGGTACTTTGTAGCCTTGAAGTTCTCACTTAGTTTAGATGTTTATCTACAGGAATTTGCTTATTTAATAATCTTTGAGGCACTGCTTTATAGCTATGTAGCAATGCTGCTACGAGAAAGTACGTTGAAGCTGCATCTTTTAGCTTTTGCAAACCATGATGCTTTAACCAAAGCTCAAAATTATGCAGCCTATACTTCTGAAATAAAGTATTTATTTTCTAACAGTCAACAGAATAACTTGAATTTATCAATGATGATGTTTGATATTGATAAATTTAAAAGTATCAATGATACTTATGGTCATTTAGCGGGTGACCGAGTTTTACAAAATGTGGTTAGTACCGTTCAAACGGTGATTGATAATAACGATCCTCGAGTGAGGTTGTATCGGACTGGTGGAGAAGAATTCAATATTCTTTTTCCCGGATATGATTTGCAATCGACAAAAACAATAGTTAAGGAAATATTTTTATCATTAAATAATTTAACTGTAAATGTTAATGGTAAATCAATTAGTATAACTGTTTCCGTAGGTGTATCGTCGCTTTCAAATTATGATCAGGAACCTAACGATTTTTATAGTCGAGTTGATACTAATCTTTATCATTCTAAGAAAAATGGTCGCAAACAAATTACAGCTATTTAAGGAAGTCTCTATCTAAATTTTTTGGATGGAGATTTTTTATGCAAAAAACAAGAATTATTTTATTTTTTTATAAAAATATTACATTAAATTTAACTGGTATTAATTATTATTAATAGTATTGTTATACTTGCTTTGAATTAATCTAACTGGGGGGTCATTTTTTGACGTGGAGCGTGTGGCAGGTATCGCCATTTATTACTAGTATTTTTTTCATTCTGGGTGTATTTACACTTTATCAAGTTATCTATGATGGTTTAAAAACTTTGTTGCATGCTAGAAATATCAAAATAGATGACGATTTGCTGAATTCTTGGTTAGGTGTTATTTATATGTTGATTTTTATTTTTAGTATGCAAGCGACATTAGTTGGTACGCCTATTTCATGGCAATTTATGAACTTTCAATTGATTGCTTTAATTTTCTGTGCCTATTTTTTAAATATACATGTGCGATGGTATTATTTGATTCCATTAATGTTAATTTATATGATTTTTAATGGATCAATTATTTATTGGGAATCTTGGTGTCATGGTCTTACTTTAATGATTTTTTACCTGACTTTAAATTATTTTCGAAGACATCAAAAAAATGATTATCCATTTATGTATTATATTTTGGTAGGAACATTCTTTAGTTCTTTGTTATGGATGTTTATGAAAATTAAATTAAATTTAACTTGGTCAACCTATTTGGAAGAATGGTCTTATTTTATTATATTTGATACTTTACTTTATAGTTATGTTGGCATGATTCTCCGTGATAGTCAGTTAAAGCTGCACCTTTTGGAATTTGCTAATCATGATGCCTTAACTAAAACACAAAATTATGCTGCTTATAGTTCGCAGATTAAATATTTATTTAATGATTGCGCTAATAATAAACTTCACTTGTCGATGATGATGTTTGATATTGATCATTTTAAAAGTATTAACGATACTTATGGTCATTTAGCGGGAGATCAAATTTTACAGCATGTAGTGGATGTTGCTCAAACGGTGATTGATGCTAATGATCCAAAAGTAAAACTTTATCGGACTGGAGGGGAAGAATTCAATATTCTTTTCCCAGGGTATGATTTGGCTGCTACGGAATCTATTGTGCGAGAAATCTTTTTAGCGCTCAATCATTTAACCGTTAATATCAATGATCAGACAATTAGAATGTCAATTTCAGTCGGCGTCTCGACAATTTCAAGTCAAGATACTAATCCGATTGATTTTTATAAACGAGTTGATACTAATCTTTATTATTCTAAGAAGAATGGTCGAATGCAAATTACGACTGCATAAAACAGCTTTTCTAAATATAAAAAACAGTGCTGCAATCATCGTTTGATGGTTACGGCACTGTTTTTTAGTTGAACAAGCGGATCAGAAAGAAAACTGCTATTAAGCAGCTTTAACTTTATTTTTAGTAGCTTTTGTTTTAGGCATAACCAAATTAAGAATGATAGCAGCAATAGCTGCCATAGCAATTGGTGAACCTAACAAGTATTGTAAAATTTGAGGAGCATTTTTAGTTACATTAGCTGGTAGTAAAACTAAAGCTAATGTTAAGACGATTGGAATACCGATAATATAAAAATCACGATCAGTCGTTTCCAAGCCTCGAATAACGTTTAAACCGTTTAACATAATGGTTACTGTAATAATGGCAAAGACTCCACCGATAACGGGAGCAGGGATAGCAGCAAGAAAGGCTGATAATTTACTGAAGAAACCAAGAATCGAGAACCAGATTCCAGCAAATAAGAAAACACGTTTACTAGCAACTCCGGTAATAGAAATGACACCTGCATTAGTTGAATACCCAGTAACAGGAGTAGTTCCTAGAAGGGCAGCAATCATACAGCTAAGACCTTCACCAATAATTCCGTGATTCCATTGTTTATTAGTAATTTCATGATTAGTAACAGCGCCCATGGCGAACCAAGTACCAGTAGTTTCAGTTGTAATAACAGCGTAGATAATAATGAAAGTAATGATAGCTGAAGGACTAAAATTAATACCCCAATGAAGAACGGTTCTTTGGGGGAGACCAAACCAGGCAGCATCATTTACTTCTTTCCAGTTAAAGAGTCCCATCATAGTAGAAACAATTGTCCCCACACCTAAAGCTAAGATAATAGAACTGGTTCTGAAAAAGCGACGTACCTTAGGAAACTTTAGACTAATGCCAACGGAAACTAGTAATGTTAAGGCTGTAATTGAAGCTAGGATAATATTGTTGTCAATTTTGCCGGGAGCATTAAAAATATTACTATTTAATGCGGTAGGGATCAGAGACAAACCTACGCAAGTAATAATAGTTCCCCCAACGAGAGCTGGGACTAAACGATTAATGATTTTTTGGAAAATACCGGTAGCACCTAAAATAACTAAAATGATCGAGCCAACTAAGAGTGCACCGATCAACGTACCCATTCCGTTACCTTTAAGACCACCAGAGGCAAGTACGACACCAGCAGCAGCACCAAGTGGAACGAATGAAGGACCTTGAGAAACTGGCATTTTCATGAAGACAAAGGTTTGTAAGATTGTACCAATTCCAGCGGCTAAGAAAGTAGATTGCAATAATCCCATTTGATCGCCTAAACCCATAGCCATCATACTAGCCAAAATAATAGGGGGAACGTAAATATCCATAGCTAAGACGTGTTGAAGCCCTAAGAAGCCAGCTTCTCCCATACCGATTTTATCGTCAGGGCCAACTAATAAACTGCTTTTATTATTATTTTCCATTATTCTCTCCTAATTGGTTATGTACTAATTTTCCAGATACATAAACTTGTTCGATATTTTCTTTGCTTTTGTGATAAACAAGTCTTTCAAAAATTTCTTGAGAATTGTTTGAAGAGACATCGAAGTATTGATCGTGAACAATTTGAAAATCAGCCTTAAAGCCAGGCTTAATTTGTCCCGAATTGAGATGCAACGCTTCGGCACCACCAATAGTAGCTAGATAAAAGGCATTTGCAGCTGTTATTCGCGACTGCTTTTGACCAGAATCTTGTAACATTTGTGATGACATAATAGCTTGTTGCATATTGCGATAAATACTAGGAGAAAATCCTCCGGAGATATCGGTACCGAGACCGATTTTGACGTTCTGTTGATGAGCAGCATTGACCCACATTATTCCGTTTCCAAAATAAATATTAGAAATAGGGCAGTGGGCAATAGCTGTCTGAGTTTGACTAAATAATGTTAAATCTTGATCTGTTAATTGTGTTCCATGAGCCATGACCGCTTTGTCAGTCAACAATCCGAATTGATCCAGTACCTGAGCGTCTCGTTTATGGAAACGCTTCACGGCATATTGAGCCTCCCATATACTTTCGCTGCAATGGGATTGAATGGGCAAATTATATTTTTGGGCCAATTCGCCTAGACCCAGCAAAGTTTCATCTGTACAGCTAGGAACAAATCTTGGTGTGATGACAGGCGTTAATTCAGCCTGTGTTTTTTCTTGAAAAGCCTGCAATTGTTGAATAAAGTTTTCGGTTTGATCAATAGCCTCGGCAGCAGAACTATCACGGTAATAATCTGGAGTTTGATCTGGATTATCCATTGCAATTTTACCAATAAAAGCCCTTTGTCCTAACTGAGCACAAACCTTTGCTAAAACTAGATTAGCGTCAGTATGAATTGAACCAAAGTACAAACCGGTTGTCGTTCCATTAGCTAAAAGTTCATTAACCAAACTGTGATAAATACTTTCGGCATAGTTAAGATCTTGAAATTTAGCTTCGAGTGGGAAAGTATAGTCGGTCAACCATTCGTTTAAAGGTTTGTCCAAAGCCAATCCAGCTTGAGGCCATTGCGGTGCATGAATATGTAAATCAGTGAATCCTGGTAATAGAAAACTTCCGTTAGGAATTTTATGAAGAACATGGTTATCTATTGCAGCTTGTTTGACTGACTGATAATCGCTATCAGTAGCGGATATAACGCGGTCAATTGTTCCTGACTGGTCTACACATGTAAGTACTTCTGGTGTAAAATCCGCCTTGTCAAATGTTGCTGAAGAAATAACAGTTCCTTCAAAAACAATTTGATAGGTGATAATCTAACACTTCCTTAAAAAATTTATGTTTTAAGAATAACATGAATGATTATGTAAATAAATAGTAAATAGTTCGTATTTTACTCATCAAGATAATTAAAGAATTAAAAATATAGCAAAATAGTAGCTACTTTATACAATTAAATAATTATGTATTCGCTTTATATCGTTGGAAAATAAGGATTGGGTAAAATAGACTTTAATTTTTTAGGTAAGTAAAAGATGCCCAAAAAATCTTAAAAAAAATGTTGCAGAAAGATAAAGTGTCTATTTAAGGTACGTTTTGTAAAAGATATTTACATAAGAATTCAACAAATTGAAATAACTCTTAAGCTAATAAATAAATGACTCAAAAAATAATTTCGTGAAATCGTTTACAAAATAAAATAATTGTTTTATACTTAATTTTGTTGAAAGAAATGAACATGGCTCAGTGAGTTGTTACTATTAGATTACGCGAGATCACTTAGCATTTCAGAATAGTAAAGTTCCTTTTTGCTATAGAAATGTTGGTGATCTTTTTTATTTGGTGAGTGAGTTGTTACTATTAAATTAGGCGAGATCACTTAGCACTTCAGATTATGTAGAAATTACATTGTGAAGTGCTAGTGGTCTCTTTTTTTAGCCTTGATGAAAGGGGGATAAGAAGAAATTGGTACAAATTGTACAAGTTTTTAATAATAACAGTGCTCTAGTTGACATAGGAGATCATCGTCAGGCTATTGTTAATGGAACCGGTATTGCTTTTAACAAACATAAAGGATCAGATATTGTTCCGAGTAAGGTTGATAAAATATTTTATTTGGATACTAAAGCATCGCAGGAAAATCTCTATTTTCTAATCAAAGATATTCCAATCGATATCGTTACAACGACTTATGAAATTATTGATTATGGTATTAAAAAATATAATTATAATGTCCTAGATTATGCCTATATAACTTTGGGAGATCATATTTATGGTTCATATCAGCGATTAATGTCAGGCAATTATCAGGAAGCTTTAATTCCTGATATGCAGAGTCAGTACCCGTTAGAATATAAAATTGCAGCCCATGGTTTAGAAGTTATCAATAATAATTTAGGCGTTAATTTTCCGGAATCTGAAATTAGAAGTATTGCACTTCATTTTATTAATGCTAAAGGCGAAGAGTCTAGCGCTAGTAAATTGAAAAAGAATGAGAGTCAAGATATTAATGAAATTGTAAATAAAGTACTTAATAAATATAAAATTTATCGAATTAATGCTAATAGTAATTATTACGATAGATTTATGATCCACTTGCAGTATTTGGCAGGTAGACTAGATAAACCTGAAGATAAGAAAGAAATTAATTCAAATTTGGAATTAGAAATGAAAAGATCTTATCCAGAGTCGTTTGAGATTGCTAATGAAATTTATAACGAATTGCAGTTTAGTTTGGAAAAAAGTTTAGGAAGCAATGAATTAATTTATTTTATTATTCATATTCAACGTTTAATTCAAGAAGAAGTAAAAAATTAGTGAGGTAATGATTATGGCAGTTACAAAAGAAGATATTTCAATGACCGGTTTTGCAATCGTAGCTTATGCGGGGGATGCTAAAACAGCGGTAATTAAAGCTTTGGACAAAGCTCGTGATGGTGAAATTGAAGAGGCTCGTAAATTGGTTAAAGAAGCCAATCAATCAATTAATGATGCTCATAACGAGCAAACTAAGTTGCTAGCTAATGAAGCCGGCGGCATGGATATGGACGTTACATTTATTATGGTCCATGGTCAAGATACTTTAATGACTACAATGATGTTGATTGATCAGGCTACATATTTTATTGATCAGTACGAACGGATTAATAAAATTGAAAATAAATTAAATTGATAATGGGGAGGTATTAAAAAATGGATGTCATTACTAATAAAGTCGAAAAAATGAAACCAGGATTTGAAAAGATTGCTTCTAATGCATATGTTTCAGCTATTCGTGATAGCTTTATTGCATCAATGCCAATTATTCTTTTCTCATCTTTGTTTATTTTAGTTGCATACGTGCCAAATGCTTGGGGGTATCATTGGCCTACAAATATTGAAAACAATATTATGATTGCTTATAACTATTCAATGGGTCTTTTAGCTTTGTTTGTTACTGCAACAACTGCCAAAAATTTAACTGACACTAAGAATCTAGATTTGCCTAAGACAAATCAGATGAATGCCGTCTCTGTTATTTTAGCTTCCGAAATTGCTTTTATTATTAGTGCTATTGTTCAAAATAAAGGTGGGGCTGATTTAACATACTTAGGTACACAAGGTCTAGTTGCTTCATATGTAGTTGGTTTGATTGTACCTAATATTTATTATATGTGTATTAAAAATAACGTCACAATAAAGATGCCACCACAAGTACCACAGAATATTTCACAAACATTTAAAGATGTTATTCCAATGTTCCTATCTGTTACTGTTTTCTGGGCTTTTTCCCTAGTTTTAGCCACTTTTACGGGTAAAAACTTAGCACAATTGATCATATCATTATTAGCTCCAATCTTTTCAGCTAGTGATTCATATGTAGGACTAGCAATTATTGCTGGGGCTATGGGTTTCTTCTGGTTTGTAGGTGTTCAAGGACCTTCAATCGTTGCACCTGCTGTAGCAGCTATTGAAGTCACTAATACGGCTCAAAATTTGAAATTGATTCAAGCTGGTCATCAAGCAACACATGTCTTAGCTCAAAATGCTCAAGATTATGTTATGAATATGGGTGGTACGGGTTCAACACTTGTTTTAGTTTTCTTATTCCTATTTTTGGCTAAATCAAAACAATTAAAAGCACTAGGTAAAGCTGCCTTTATTCCTGTTAGTTTCTCTGTTAATGAACCAATTTTGTTTGGGGCACCAATTATCATGAACCCTATTTTCTTTGTACCTTTCGTTGTTACACCAATGGTTAACATTTGTTTGTTTAAGTTCTTTATTGAAGCTTTAGGTATGAACGGTATGATGTATACCATGCCATGGGTAATACCCGCACCAATTGGTATTTTAATTAGTACTGGTTTTGCACCATTAGCATTTGTTTTTGTTGCTTTAAGTTTGGTTCTTGATGTATTTATTTGGCTTCCATTTATGAGAGCATACGATAATGAATTACTTGACGGTGAAAATAAGAAAGCTGCAGCTGAAGGAATTGCTACTGAAACAGTTAATGTTACTGATGAGGGTAGTGACGATACAGGCTCAACAGTTATGGCTTCTACAGAATCTAATAATGATGCAAGTGGAAACAACGTATTTGATAAAGACACGGCAGTAATGGTTATCTGTGCTGGTGGTGGTACTAGTGGTATCCTAGCAAATGCCTTGAACAAAACAGCTAAGGAACGCAACTTACCATTGTCTGCTGCTGCACGTGCTTATGGTCAAGATATGAATATGATACAAGACATGGACCTAGTTATTCTTGCCCCACAGATGGAAAGTATGAAGGGGAACGTCCAGAAGATTACTGATAAATATGGTGTTAAATTAGCCACAACTTCAGGTAAAGAATATATTGAATTAACTAGAAATCCAGAAAAATCATTAAACTTTGTTAAAGCAAATCTAGCATAGGAGGTTTTATTAATGTTTAAGTTACCGAAAGATTTTTTAATGGGCGGCGCTAGTGCGGCCTATCAAGTTGAAGGAGCTACCAAGGAAGATGGAAAAGGGAAAGTTCTTTGGGATGATTATCTTGAAAAACAAGGACGTTTTAGTCCAGATCCTGCAGCTGATTTTTATCATCGTTATGACGAAGATTTAGCATTATCAGAAAAATATGGGGTTCAAGCAATTCGTGTGTCAATTGCTTGGTCAAGAATTTTTCCAGATGGAACTACGGATCATTTGGAAAAAAGAGGAGTAGATTATTATCATAAACTGTTTGCTTCATGTGCTAAACACAATATTATTCCTTTTGTAACGTTACATCATTTTGATACTCCTGAAAAACTTCATGAAATTGGAGATTGGCTAAGTCCAATAATGCTTAATTCGTTCGTTGATTATGCCAAATTTTGTTTTAAGGAATTTCCAGAGGTTAAGTATTGGATAACTATCAATGAGCCAACTTCAATGGCCATTCAACAACATGTATCAGGGACATTCCCTCCTGGGGAAAAAGGTAGAGTTGACCATGCTTTCCAAGCAGAACACAATCAAAATGTTGCACATGCTAGAATAGTTAATGCCTATAAAGAAATGAATTTAGGTGGAGAAATTGGTGTGGTGCATGCGTTACAAACGGTTTATCCTTACAGTGATAGTCCAGAGGATAAACATGCTGCCGCTTTGCAGGATGCTTTTGAAAATCGTCTGTATCTTGACGGAACTTTAGCCGGTAAGTATGACCCTGAAACTTTGGCTTTAGTTAAGGAAATATTAGATGCTAATAATCAGCCAATGTTTAAGACTACACCAGAAGAAATGGCTGCCTTGAATAAAGCAGCTCATCAATTAGATTTTGTAGGTGTAAATAATTATTTCAGTAAATGGATCAGAGCTTATAACGGCGAATCAGAGACCGTTCATAACGGTACAGGAGCTAAAGGAACTTCTGTTTCTAGATTGCATGGTATTGGCGAAGAGAAAAAGCCAGATGGAATTGAAACGACAGACTGGGATTGGCCAATTTATCCTAAAGGGATGCATGATATTTTAATGCGTATTCATGATCAATATCCTCTATGTCCAGCAATTTATGTTACTGAGAACGGAATTGGTCTAAAAGAGAGTCTTCCTGAAGGTGCTGACTCTAATACTATTATTGATGATCCTAAGCGAATTGATTATTTGGAAAAGTACTTCAAAGCTATTGCTGAAGCTATCAATGATGGCGCTAATGTTAAGGGTTACTTTATGTGGTCATTGCAAGACCAATTCTCATGGACAAATGGCTATAGCAAACGTTATGGATTATTCTTTGTCGATTTTCCAACTCAAAAACGTTATGTTAAAAAGAGTGCCTTTTGGTTCAAGAAACTTAGTGAGACACATGAAATTCCTGAAGAAAGTATCGTTTAAATTAGAAATGGAGAAGCCCTAAAAGTTTCTCCATTTTTTGTTTAATATTGAGTTTAAAAATTGTTTTTAATAATTTGTAAAAAAATGTTTGGAAACGTTTACAAACGTTTGGAACTGAGCTATACTGATTCTTGTTGAAAGATGAATAACTAGTAAATTGTTACTATTAAATTAGGCGAGATTACTAGATACCCATAAATATATAACTGTTTTTCACTACAGCTGTATATTTATGGGTATCTTGTAATCTCTTTTTTTGTGTTCTGAAAGGAGGATAGTTGGATGGTTGAGATAGCTCAGATTTTTAACAATAATAGTGCATTGGTTAACCTAGGAGACCATAAACAAGCGATTGTTAAAGGCAAAGGAATTGCTTTCAACAAGAGTAAAGGATCAAATTTAGAAACAAATAAGATTGAAAAAATATTTTATTTAAATACTAAAGCTTCCCGCGAAAATTTATTCTTTTTGATGAAGGATATTCCCATTGATGTGGTAACAACGACTTATGAAATTATTGATTATGCTAAAAGAAAGTTTCATTACAACGTTTTAGATTATGTATATATAACTTTAAGTGATCATATCTATGGAGCATATCAGCGTTACTTAGCACATAGCTATGAGGCAAGTTTAGTTCCTGATATGAGTAATCAATATACCACTGAATATCTAATTGCTAGTCATGGTTTGGACATTATTAATGCTAATTTGAATGTGAATTTTCCTGAATCGGAGATAAAAAGTATTGCTCTGCATTTTATTAACGCTAAGGGTGAAGAAATACATCAAGATTCTGCAAATCAAACTGAAGCAATCAATATCAATAAAATTGTTAAAACTGTTTTAACTGATAATGCTATTTTTCGTAAAGATGGAAATGGAAATTATTATGATCGTTTTATGATTCATCTGCAATATTTAACTGGCCGACTAGATGACCAAAATGAAGATAATGAAGAGTTTAATCAGAAATTGGAAGATGAGATGAAAACGTCATATCCACGATCTTTTAAGATTGCTGATGAGATTTATGACCGGCTTCAGAATCAACTTGATAAAAAAATTAGTAGCAGTGAATTACTCTATTTCATTATTCATATTCAACGTTTAACAAAAGAAAAAATAACAAAATAAGAGGTAAATTATTATGGCAGTTACAAAAGAAGACATTTCAATGACAGGTTTTGCAATCGTGGCTTATGCAGGAGATGCTAAGACGGCTTTACTCAAAGCCTTAGATAATGCACGCGAAGGAAAAATCGAAGAGGCTAGAAAATTAGTTGATGAAGCAAAACAGTCGATTAATGACGCTCACAATGAGCAAACAAAGTTACTAGCTGATGAAGCTGGTGGCATGGATATGGACGTTACATTTATTATGGTCCACGGTCAAGATACTTTAATGACAACTATGATGTTGATGGATCAATGCAAATTCTTTATTGATGAATATGAACGCATCAACAAAATTGAAGAAAAATTAGACATGAAGAACTAATTAATTGAGAAATTATTATTTAAAATAGTATTCAAAAAAACTAACTCTGGGGGTAAAGTACTTATGAATACGATCGTTAAACAAATTGAAAAAGCACAACCGTTTTTTAAAAAACTCTCAGCCAACATTTATTTACAAGCTGTTCGTGATGGCTTCATTTCATTAATGCCAATCATTATTTTCTCGTCATTGTTTATTCTTGTTGCTGATGTTCCTAATATTTGGGGCTTTTATTGGCCAACAAATGTTAGTGATGGATTAATGAAAATTTATAACTATTCAATGGGTGTTCTATCATTAATGGCTGCAGCTAACGTTGCCAGAGCACTTACTAAGAGCTTAAACTTACGTTTGCCAAAAATTAATCAAATTCCTACAGCCTCAGTAATGTTTGCATCACAGGTTGCCTTTCTGCTAGTTGCTGTAGATCCATTTACAAACAAACTAGGTTTATATTTTACTGAAGGATATATGGGTACTAAAGGTTTATTAGCAGCCTTTTTAGTAGGATTTATCGTTCCAAATTTGTATTATGTATGTTTCAAGAATCACATCACAATTAAAATGCCCGATCAAGTACCACAGAACATTTCTTCAGCTTTTGCTAATATTATTCCATTCGCATTGTCGACATCATTCTTTGGTTTGTTTGATATCTTCTTTAGAATGGCAACTGGTACTAACTTGGCTGCTTGGATCATTCAAGTGCTAGCTCCATTATTCACGGCCGCCGATGGTTATGTCGGATTAGCTATTGTCTATGGTGCTATGGCTTTCTTCTGGTTTATTGGTATTCAAGGACCATCAATTGTTGAACCTGCTGTTACAGCTATTTATTTAACTAATGTTGAAACTAATATGAAGATTGTTCAAGCAGGTGGTCATGCCACAAAGATTCTTGCACAAGGTACTCAATACTTCGTTGCTACTTTAGGTGGAACTGGAGCTACATTAGTCATCACTTATATGTTTGCACTCTGGGCAAGATCAAAAGAATTGAAGACAGTGGGACGTGCAGCCGCAATTCCTGTTACATTTGGTGTTAATGAACCGATTCTATTCGGTGCTCCACTTATTTTAAATCCAATTTTCTTTATTCCATTTATTGGTGCTCCAATTTTGAATGTTTGGTTATTCAAGATTTTCGTTGATTATTTTGGAATGAATGGATTTGTCTTCAATTTGCCATGGCCAACTCCTGGTCCTATCGGATTGATTATGGGAGTTAGATTCTCTATTCAAGCCGTGATTTTAGCCGTTGCTCTAATAGTGATGGATGGGGTTGTTTATTATCCATTTTTCAAAGCTTATGATATGCAAAAAGTTGCTGAAGAAGCAGAAAAAGATAAAATTGCTGCTGAAAATTCTGATCCTGATACAGATGCCAATGTGGCTACTGATGCCGTTGTTGCAACAGCTGCCGGAGACATTCCTCTAGGTTTAACTAAAGATAAAAAGGCTTTAAATATTCTAGTTATATGTGCTGGTGGTGGGACTTCTGGTATCCTTGCCAATGCTTTGAATAAGATGGCTAAGGAAAAGGATTTACCTGTTGAGGCCGCTGCTGCCGCTTATGGTGCTCACAGTGATTTATTACCCGATATGGATGTAACGGTACTTGCTCCACAAATGGATGCTATGAAAGATTCACTCAAACAAGAAGCCGATCATAGCGACGTTAAAATGATCACGACCACAGGTAAACAGTATATTGATTTAACAAGACATGCTGATAAAGCATTGAAGTTCATTGTTGATAAATTACAAAATGACGATAAAACCGAAGGAGATAAAAAATGACATTGATTAATCGTGTGAAATCATTACCAAAAGGTTTTGTACTTGGTGGTGCTACAGCTGCTTATCAAGTTGAAGGTAATACTAAAGTCGACGGTAAAGGCAAGACTATGTGGGATGACTATTTGAAGAAGCAAGGTCGTTTCAGTCCTGATCCTGCAAGTGATTTTTATAATCGTTATCCAGAGGACATTGCTTTATCAAAAAAATATGGTCTCAATGCGATTCGTGTTTCTATTGCTTGGACAAGAATTTTTCCGAATGGAACTGGTAATCCCAATAAAAAGGGCGTTGCTTATTACCATCGCTTATTTAAAGAATGTTTAGATAATGGAATTGAGCCATACGTAACATTGCATCATTTTGATACGCCTAAGACATTATTTGACCAGGGTGATTGGCTCAATCGCAAGCAAATTGACTATTTTGTCGATTATGCTAAATTCTGTTTTAAAGAATTTCCAGAAGTAACTAATTGGTTTACTATTAATGAATTAATTTCTTTAGCTCAATCACAGTACATTGGAGGCAATTTCCCACCCAATCATCATTTTGATGTTTCTAGTGCTATTCAGGCGGAGCATAATGAATTGTTGGCTCATGCTCGAGTTGTCAATTTATTCAAAGAAATGGGATGCAAGGGTAGAATAGGCTTGATTCATGTAATCCAACCAGTTTATCCAATTGTCGATACACCAGAAAATAGACATGCTGCGGCCTTGCAGGATGCTTTTATCAATCGTTTTCTGCTAGATGGTACTTTCTTAGGTAGATATAGTGATGAAACGATGGCTTTAATCAATGAGATATTAGAAAAGAATAAGGCACATTTAGATATTCAGCCTGGTGATATGGATATCCTAAAAGAGGCAAGTACTCAAAATGATTTCTTTGGCCTTAATTATTATCAAAATCAATATGTCAAAGCCTATGATGGTGAAAGTGGCAATACTTTCAATGGTACAGGTGATAAGGGCACAAGTTCCTTTAGATTCCATGGAGTTTGTGAAACAGTAAAAAATCCTGGTATTCCGACTACAGATTGGGATTGGAATATTTATCCTGCTGGTTTGTATGATGTTTTAACTAGAATTCATAAGGATTATCCAAATTGTAAGACCATTTATATTACAGAAAATGGTGTGGGTATGAAGGAACAAATTCCAGAAAATGCACCAGATGATTACGTTTATGATGATGACAAACGAATTGATTATGTCGATCAACATCTACAAGCCTTACTAAAGGCTCGTAATAAAGGTGTTGACGTTAATGGCTATTTCATCTGGTCGCTACAGGATCAATTTTCCTGGGCTAATGGTTACAACAAGCGTTATGGATTATTCTATGTTGATTTTAATAATCAAAAACGTTATGTCAAAAAGAGTGCTTTATGGTTCAAAGAACTAGCTGATACGATGAAAGAAGTTTCAACAAATGTGAAATAAAAAATAACTTTGGGATATTTCTTTTATCTCAGAGTTATTTTTTTGAAAACTATTACAATAAAAGTTAAAGATAAATAAAGGAGTCAATATTATGAAATATAAGTTAATTGCTCTTGATATGGATGACACCCTTTTGACGAGTGAGAAAACCGTTTCTCAAAAAAATCGGGAAATGATTCAAAGGGCCTTAAACAAAGGAATTAAAGTTGTCCTTTGCTCAGGAAGAACTCATAACGCCGTTATAGGTTTTGCTAAAGCATTAGGAATTGCGGGACCAGATCAATATATGATCACTAATGGTGGAGCTATTATTGAGAATATGGATGGTAAAATTGTTTTCCAAAAAATGATGAGCAATCAATTTTATCGTGGGTTCGTACAATTTGTTAAAGACAATAACTTGCATTACAACGTAGTGGATCAATCCGGCAATACATACAGCAGTAGTAATGAATGGTTAGATAAGTATACGATTATGCAGGCTTTTGAAAATGATAATGGTTTATATCTTAAAGAACCCGACCAGTTACCAGCTGATTTTGAAATTGTAAAGGCCATTATTAATGGCAATCAAAAAGAATTGGATAAGATTTCCGATTTGGTGCATCAAAAATTTGATCAGAATTATTTTGTTGTTCGCACAGGAATTGGTTTTCTGGAGATTTTTCCGAAAGATGTTAATAAAGGCGCGGCTTTAAAAGTATTAGCAGAAAAGCTGCATTTTACTCTTTCTGAAGTAATGGCCATGGGTGATCGCGACAATGATATCCATATGTTAAAAATTGCTGGTAAGGGTGTGGCCATGGGCAATGCTTTATCAGAAGTAAAGAGCAATAGTGATGATGTTACTGCTGATAATAATCATAGTGGCGTTGGTCTAGCTATTGAAAAATTTGCTTTATAAGATATATGACGCTTACATTAATTTTTAAATTTAAACTTAAATTATTAAAAATCATTTATAATTAATTGTATAAGGAGGGAGATTATGCAATTAATTATTCAACAAATTTTTAATAATAATACAGTTTTGGTTGATTTAGGGGATAATCAATCAGCAATCGTTAAAGGCAAAGGCATAGCCTTTCATAAGTCAAAAAAATCTTTTCTAGATAGCTCAAAAATAGAAAAGATTTTTTATTTGGATTCAGTTGATTCACAGAAGAATTTATATTTTCTCTTGAAAGATATACCGATAGATATCGTAACAACAACTTATGAGATTGTTGATTATGCGAAGAAAAAATTTAATTATCCAGTAATAGATTATGTTTATATTACTTTGAGCGACCACATATACGGGGCTTATAAGCGCTATCTTGCTGGAAAATATCAGGCAAGTCACATTCCGGATATGAGCAATCAATATATAGATGAGTATTTAATCGCTAGTAAGGGTTTAAGTATAATTAATCATAATTTGAATATTAAGTTGCCTGATACAGAAATTAGAAATATTGCGTTACATTTTATTAATGCTCACGATAATAAAAATAGAATGCAACAAGTCAATACAGAAATAGATTTTGCTAAACTAATTAAAACCGTTTTGGTGAGAAATAATATTTTTCGAACTGAAAGCAATAGTAATTATTACGATCGATTTATGGTTCATTTGCAATATTTGAAACAGCGATTGGATAATACATCTCAAGATACTAAGTTTGATCGCAAAATTGAATTAGAAATTGAACGAGATTATCTGGGATCAACTGACATTGCCAAACAAATTTCTAATAAAATTAAACAAATTAAGGGAGTTCAACTAACTAGTAAAGAATTATTGTACTTTATCATTCATATTCAAAGAATTACTCAAGAAGACGGACTGCATCAACATTAATAAAATTCTCATAATTAATGAATTATAACGGTATAACGTTGGACTTTTATTAAAAAATATTTAATAATACTAATAAATCATTTAAAAAGTTAAAATTAAATAATTATTTTGAAAAATAATATTTAGAAATGGGGGCAAATTTATGGCTAAGGTAGATTGCAAATTTAATCCGAATT
>NZ_AZDB01000001.1 GCF_001434585.1 Companilactobacillus crustorum JCM 15951 | reverse complement strand
GCGAGGATAGGGAGCTGCCACGCTAACTTAAAGAGACCGATAAAATCGGCCTCTTTTTTTGTGCTTTAAAATATTTTCATTCTGTGGTTAAATATTCAGTTATTAAGTCTTTTTATTGAGAGGGTATTTTGATGACAAGTATTAGACGAGCAACTGAAAAAGACGCACAATCTTTGTTAGATATTTATGCACCTTATATAACTAAAACTACAATTACTTTTGAGGATGTAATTCCTACTTTGGAAAATTTTAAGCAACGCATTCGAAATATTTCAGAAACTTTTCCTTATTTAGTGGCTGTTGATGATGATAATAATATTTTGGGTTATGCTTATGCCCATTTATACGGTCCCAGAGCAGCCTATGCTTGGATGGCTGAGGCTAGTATCTATATTGACTATAACTATAAAGGTCATGGCCTAGGAACAAAACTGTATCAATCATTAGAAACTGCTTTGAAGAAACAAGGTGTAGTTAATTTAATGGCCTGTATTACTGAAGAGAATACTAATAGTATTAAATTTCATGAAAAATTTGGTTATAAGAAAGTGGGAACTTTTAAAAAAGTAGGTTTTAAATTTAATCATTGGTTAGATGTTACTTGGATGCAAAAGACTCTGAATGACCGATTAGATGAAATGGAAGCAGTTAAGCCATATGATCAATTGAGTTAAAATATTTGACTTGAAGTACACTTAAGGGAGTATCATTTTGTCATAATGAAGGGAGCTTTTCTATGACAAAGTTAACTGATACTTTTGATATATATAATGGTGTAAAAATTCCTAAGGTAGCATTCGGTACGTGGCAAATACCTGCTGGTCAGGCTAGACAAGCGGTCAAGGATGCTATTGACACTGGATATAGACATATTGATACAGCTTTAGTCTATGAGAATGAAAAAGAAGTTGGACAAGGTATTAAGGATTCCGGCGTTAAACGTGAGGATCTATTTGTGACATCCAAATTGCCCGCAGAAACTAAGACTTATGACGGGGCACTAAAAGACTTTGAAACAACTATGAAAAATCTAGATGTTGACTATTTGGATCTTTATTTGGTTCATGCTCCATGGCCATGGGGTGAGATCGGTACTAATTATGATAAAGAAAATATCGATGTATGGCGTGCAATGGAGGAGATTTATCAGTCTGGTCGCGTTAAAGCAATCGGTGTTTCCAACTTTAATGTTCATGATTTAAAGAATGTTATGAAGGAAGCTACAGTAAAACCAATGGTTGATCAAATTCAATATTATATTGGATTTACTGAACCTAAAATCACTGAATTTGCTAAGGAAAATGATATTTTAGTTGAGGCTTATTCACCACTAGCTACAGGTGGTTTGATTAACAACCAAGACGTTTTAAAAATTGCTGAAAAATATAATGTCAGCGTTCCACAATTGGCAATTGAATTTGTTATTCAAAATGGTGTATTGCCATTGCCAAAGGCGGTTCAAAAAGAACATATTGTTGCCAACACTAAATTAGACTTTGCAATCAGTGATGAAGATATGAAGACTTTGAATGCAATGCCAGATACAGCACCATCACATTTCCACAATCCTACGCAGGGATAGTTGAGTGATTTTAAATTTTAAATACAAAAGCACCTAACGACATTTAAATTTTTAGTCGTTAGGTGTTTTTATATAGATTTTTAATGAATGGAAATTATTAGACAAAGTATCCGCATCATGCTAATATAAAAATATACTAATGATGACTATAAGATTTTAAATAAGGAGATGAACTATGAGATCAATAAACGATAACTTAATGAAAATTTTAACGTCCGATGTCGAACCCAAAATCAGCATTATTTTACCGATTCATCCTGAGACTCCTCAAGCAGAAAGTAATTTGCTTGCCTATAAAAATCTATTAAAAGATGTAAAAAAAGACCTAGAATTAAACTACCCACGTCGAGAGTGGGACAGTGCAGTTGAGAATTTGGAAGCCCTAATCTTAGATCGTAGTTTATGGAACAGCTCACAGAAGGCTTTGATTATTTATGCTAACAATGAAGCTATAGAAGTTTGTCAAATGAACCATACGGTTTTAGCTAAGGAACATGTTGGAAGTACTTTCTTGGTCCAAGATTTATTGTTACCTGAGGAAAGTATTTCTAAGGCTGACTATTTGATTAATATCAGTCGTGATAGAATTAATGTTTTTGCTGGCGATAGTTTGAGAGAAGTTGAATTAGAGGGAATTTATACTAAATTTTCAGACTATTACGATGATTTTGATGCTAATTCTAATTTGAATTCAGGATCTTATGGTGGCGGGGTAAACTATCATGGTCATCGAACAAAATCTGAGGAACAGCAAAAGGATCAAGTGATTTATTATCAATATTTGGATAAAGAGTTAAGTAAAATGCACCAAGAACGTGGAGATACCTTTATCTTGGCGGGCTTACCAGAAGTGTTAGATGTGTATCTTAATTCTTACGGGAACGGTAATTATGTGAATGGCGTAATTCATAGTTCAGTCATGAATCTATCGCATGCCGAGTTAGTTCAACGAGTAGCCGAACTTTATAGCCTTGAAAAAGTGGCTGATGTTGAAAAGGTAAAGCATACAGTAGAGGTAGCTAATCAAAATAATCGAGTTGTGAATGATTTGAATACAATTGAAATTGCTTTAGACAATCAGGATGTTAAATCTTTGGTATCGTTTAATGATGGTAGTTCTTATTCAGTTGATCATAATAGATTGTTGCTGAAATCCTTAATAAATAAAATCAATTGTCGAGTATTATATTTACAAAACGACAATAGTTATCCTAGTATGAATGCTATTTTGTACTAAGATAGGCTTCGTTATTCCGGTTTAGTCAGGAATAGCGAGGCTTTTTATTTTTACCTTATAAGTGACTATTTATTCTTTAAAGGGTTAGGATAGACGTGTAACACAGAGAAGTAAAACAATCGGAGGCAGAGGAACATGAAAAATGTGTTGATTATTGGCGCTACTAGTTCAATGGGCCAAATCGCAGCTAAGTATTTTTTGAACAAAACTGATGATAATATTACTTTGATGGCACGTTATACAGGTCTTTTAACAATTGATGAAAGTCGTGAGCGTGTATTTCAAGGAGACATTATTGATGAAGGTATCTTAAATGATGCTATGACAGGAATGGATGTAGTGTTAGTGACTCTTGATAGCAATGAGGAACGTTTGATTCAAAAAATCATTGATAGCATGGATAAAAATAGAGTAAAAAGGTTAATTTTCTTAACTTCAATGGGAACAAGCAATGAAATTCCTACTACTACAGGAGCCTCAGGTAATTTGACTGAGGATGAAATTTTAGCCCCCTATAAACAAGTGAATGACGTTATAGGTGAATCTGACTTGAATTATACAATCGTTCGTCTTAGTTGGTTAGACGATGGAGAAGATATTGATAACTACGAGATAACGCACAATGGTGTTCCAGCGGTGGAAGATGAAGTTTCTCGGGGCAGTGTTGCTGATCTTATTGTTCGTCTAGCTCACGATGATAAATTGGGTGCTCGTGATAATTTAGCTATTAGTCGTAAGGCTTAAATTGTTGAAAAAAGAGCGTAACAAAGCTCAGGTAGTTTTCGAATATTAACATAAAAGCACAATATTCGTATTATGAATATTGTGCTTTTTGCTGTAAATTTTATTTATAAAACAGTTATGTCACAACCCTTTAGTCTTTTTTGACGGGTTTGTTTTCTCGTAATATTTTAGCAGGATTGCCGACAACGATAACATTGTCAGGGAATGAATGAGTAACGACAGAACCAGCACCAACAATGACATTATTACCTAGCGTAACGCCTGGAAGAATACTTGCTCCACCACCAACCCAAACGTCGTTACCGATAGTAATTGGTGAAACTCTTTCGGCTTCAGTTCTACGAACGGCTGGATCTAAGGGATGTTGTGGTGTGTATAGACCAACCTTGGGGCCAAATTTAACATCATTACCAATAGTGATCTTACCTTCGTCACAAAGCATTACATCGTGATTAGCATAAAAATGATCACCAATTGTAATATTGACGCCATAGCTGAAATAAATTGTCGGTTCAACAAAGAATCTATTACCGACAGACTTCATTAAACTCTTTATTTTAGAATTACGTTCCTCATTTTCAGAAATTCGATTGTATTTCATTAATTTAGTCCGTACATCATTTCTCAAATCAGCTAGTGGTTTGGATTCTAGATAAAGTTCTCCATTTATCATTTGCTGATACGCAGGATCTTGTTCAATATCCATTCTAATAAGCATCTCCTAATTAAGTTATATAACAAGCATATCATACCGTGCAAAATATCCTATTAAACGTGGGTTCATAAAGTTAACAATGTTTCTATTGAACTTTATCTTTTAGCTAATATATTTTATGAAAAATTAGTTATGGAAAAGGATTGAATCCAAGTATTTTTAGTGACATACTAGCAAAACATGAGTTAAAAGGGTAATTGTTTAAAAAAAGAAAGTGTTAATATATCCATAAGAAAAGGGTGTTTATATGCGTCATAATAAAAGAAGCAAAAAGCCATTAATTATTACATTGGTTACAATTATAGTGATATTAATGCTAGGGGTAGTATTTTTCTTCCCACTGAACAATGCTATTCGAAACGTAACTGGAAATGATACAGCGAGCGATAAAGTTGTGAAGTCAGAGTTAGTTAAAAAAGTTAAATCCAAAAAGAATGGAGATGCAACAAAGGATAAAAAGATTGATCGGGCTGCTTCTATTCTCGGAAAAAAGAAAATGTCACAGATAATGTCTGCTGCTAATGATCAAGATAAAGCCGCTAATTTAATTGCTGATTCTTCTTCATTATCTAAAGAGCAAGCGCAAAAAGCAGCTCAGGAAATATTTTCTGATGATAGTTATAGCGGATTAAGAAAAGCTATCAGTGACGGTAATTGGTATCAGGCTTATCAACAATATCAAAAGCTGTCAAATGATGGACAATTAACACAATTACAGCAAGATATTGCAAAATAAAAAGATTCAGTGTGACAGATGTTTGGTCTCTTTTTCAAGTTTGGTTATAGCGTGAGTATTTTAAATTCCCGTCCTCCACAAAAATTGGAAATGCTGTTGGAACGCTATGGGCCGATTTGAAACTAATTATTTTACACGAAGTGTAAAATAATGGATTTCCAAACTCGGCCTCATTGTAACCGGCAAAGCCGCTAACAATGATCTCATAGCTGAACGCATTCCCAATTTTTGCTCCGGACTGATTCCTACTTTATTCATTAATTATTGTAAAATTTAAATAACAGATAAAAACTGCCACTATTAGGTATTCCAGACATATATCTATGCTTGGGTTTCTTAATAGTGGCAGTTTTTTTATTTACTATTTTGTTCAATAATATTAGAACCAGGGACCTAATCGGTAGTAAAAAATCTGTGGGCCCTCAGTGGTGACATTCTACTTAGCTCTAAGTCGTGTCCACCACGTTCCAGTGGCCCACAGATTTTTTGCGGACGATGGCATATTTCAACCACATCAATTAATATTAGCTCACGCTATAACCAAGTTTGAGTAAGAATTGATGTTAGTCGCAATGAATCTTTTTTTGAATATAAAACCCAAAATTAAAATTTATTGTAGTGGTTTTATGAGTAAAACATTATAATAGGATATAGAAATTTAATAATGATTTTATAAATGAAAGTTAGGAGCCATTTTTGCTGTTTTAAGTTCATTATTAATAGCAAGAGATTAGGTATTATTGTTGAGACGCTTTATCCTAATGGTTTCCAACACAATTGCAAAAGATTGAGCAATTTTGACTTTTGTGAATCGTTTTATTTTTCTTTCTAACATGGACCCTTGTATAATGTTATTTGGCTGGTTTTTCAAGTTAAGTATATTTTAAAATCAACTGTTCTGTAAACTTTGGGAACTTTTCTAGGGAAAAAGTTCAATGGTATTTTATGAAATTAACAGCTAATTTTAAATAATTCAGTTAAGGTTTCTATAAGAAACTGTTGGTATCATTAACTTTAGTACTGTCATAAAAGAATGCCTCAATAGGAATGTTATATTTTTGATGAATCTGGATGATCTCTTTTTGAGTAAAACCTAAGTTATCAGACTTTCTACGGATAGTGGAAGTAGATTTGTCGAGTAGTTTAGCTATACTGTCTTGTTTAATATTCTTCAAAGTGAAATAGGCCTTGAGGTATTGATTATTGTACATGATTGAGTAAAATCCCCTGTTCAAATAATTTTCCTTAACTTAGGAATAGAACTAATGTTAGACTAAAAATACAATTTTTTCAATAATAATTTTGGAAAAATCATATTTTAAGTTAAAATATTATATATGAAAGGTATAGGTTGTGTTTAGCATATGATGACAATTGGAAGGTATTTACGTACCAAAAGATTTTTCAAAGAAATGACTTTACAACAAGTTGTAGATACTGTGCGCAAAGACTATAACTTTTCGACATCGACGTCAGTTTTGAGTGCAATTGAAACTGATAAAAATAAGATTGTTGATGGCGAACTATTATTTGTTTTAGCAAGTTTGTATGGATTTGACTTGAATGAATTGAGTGAATTAATTTTGAAGAATCTTAAAGAGAGTAATAGTCGTAAATAAACTACCCAGAGTTGATGGGTTGGTGGGTTAAAACTACTGCTTAGAAGTACAGATGAGAAAAAAAGAGGCAATACATCAGTTGGTTTGATGTATTGCCTCTTTTTTTATTTCTGTAAAATAATAAACTGATCCGGTTGAGTATCACTAAAAATTACTAAATTGCCACTTTCCAGATGGTAGTTTTGGAAATTAGATACGTGATCAACAGCAGTAACTATACCTCGATAGTTCTTATTATGATATTGGTAGGATATTTCGGAACCTTTGATAACCTCCTTAAAATCGTTAGTAGTGGCAAACTGAACTCCAGATAATGTGTATTGACTATTCAGTTTCATGATTGTTAGTCTCCTTTCTTTTTTGGTACACACCTTTTCTGGAAAGCACAGTGTGCTGTACTTTGGGAACTTTTTCTTTTGTTTTTATATGAAATCGCTTACAATATATTCGAGGAAGTTTAAACATGTTTCAGCATTACCAGTATTGAAACAAAATTTAATTGATTGGACGAAGATAAATGAAATTTTGTGTAGATACAGATAAGAAAAATAGTTGGTATATCGGAACTGATAATTATGATCAATTTTTACTTAATAAAGTAGAGTCCTTGATGGCACAAGGAAATGGCTATTTGGGCATTCGAGCCGTTTCAGAAGAGCGTCAGCTCGATGAGAGGCGCAATATGTTCGTTGCCGGAACTTTTGATGAGTATCCAGGAGAAGTTACAGAGTTACCAAATTTACCAGATTTGATTAATATGGAAATAGTAATTGATAACCAGGTTTTGTCTTTAAGAGATGGTCGGATTGAAAAATATCATAAATATTTGAATTTAAAAAATGGAGAGTTGGTTCGAATATTTACTTGGATCATCAATGGCAAAAAGGTTTTCTTTAAATTCAGTCGATTTGTGTCGATGAAGGATAAACATTTAATAGTTTCTAAGGTAGAAATATCATCAGATCAAGATAACTTAAATATACAGATCAGATCGGGAATTGATGGTCAACAAACAAACAGTGCTACGCAGCATCTAATGGAAGGGGATAAGCGATTATATGAAGATAGATTTATTCAATTGGTAGAAGAAACACAGCAATCTCATATTAAGTTTGTCTTCAATGTTCGTCATAAGGTATATGTCGACAATGTTTTATTAAATATTAGACCTTATATAAAGATGGGACGTCGCCAGATTTTTGGTAATTATGATTTGAATTTAAATCGAGACCAGACCTTTACTTTGGTTAAATATAGCAATGTCTATACTAGTTTGGACCAAGATATTAAGACTAAGGAGTTAGCTACACAATCAATCATAAAATTAAAAGACAATTGTAAAAAGAGCTATCGTGAACTTTTACAGACATCAACTAAGGTTTGGAACAAAGAAGTATGGCAGAAAAGTTTTGTTGAAATAGATTCCGAAGATATCAGACCTCAGACGGCAATTAACTTTGCTCGATATCAGTTGGCGGTTAATACACCTCGAGATCCACGAATGAATATTGGTGCTAAAGGTATTACTGGTGAAGGCTACAAAGGGCACACTTTTTGGGATACAGAAATATTCATGTTACCTTACTATATTTTTACGATGCCTAATATTGCTAGAGATCTATTGACGTATCGCTATTTGGGCTTGGCTGGAGCACATAAGAAGGCCCAAGCTAATAATTATCGAGGAGCTCAATTTCCTTGGGAAGCTGCGATTGTTGAAGAAGGAGAAACAGCGCCATTATGGGGATCAGCTGATATTGTGACTGGAGAATCGATGAAAATCTGGTCGGGATTCATTGAACAGCACGTAACAAGTGATGTCGTGATTGCGGTCATGGAATATTTGAATGCTACTGGAGATCAAGAGTTTGCTGAGAAAATGGGTTATGAAATGATTCTCGATGTAGCTAAGTTTTGGTCTAGTCGTTTAGAGTATGACCAAGATCATGATCGATATGAAATAACTGATGTTATTGGACCCGACGAATATAAAGAGCATGCAGATAACAATGCTTTTACTAATTACACAGCTCAGTGGTGTCTGCAAAGTGGTATAAAAGTTTATGAATTTCTTCTAAAAGAGCATCCGGATATTTATGAAAAATTAAATACAAAAATGAATTTAGAGAATGAATATCCTGATTGGTTGGAAAGAGTTAATAAAATTTATTTGCCACGTCCTAATCAGGATGGCATTATTCCTGAGGATGATAAGTATCTCCAAAGAGAAGAAATTGATGTTACAAGATATCAAGCTAATAACCAAGTTAGTGATGTCTTCAAAGATTATAATCTGGCTCAAATTAATAAAATGCAAGTCACTAAACAGGCTGATGTTTTGTTACTGATCTATTTGTTTGAAGACATGTTCAGCGATGAGATAAAAGCCGATAATTGGAACTATTATGAACCGCGAACAACTCATGATTCTTCTTTATCATTATCAACTCATGCGATATTGGCTAATGATTTAGGATTAAGCAGTGCAGCTTATCGTTTCTATGAAAAAGCCTGTGAAATTGATCTGGGCGTTCATATTGGAAAGGCAGCTCAAGGAATTCATATGGCTGCTTGTGGCGGAATTTGGAATATGACGGTAGAAGGGTTTGGCGGATTACGAATTGAAAATGGTCAGTTGCGAATTGAACCAGCTTTACCAAAGGACTGGCATGGTATGGAATATCAAATTAATTGGCAAGAGAGTTTGGTGCATGTAAAAGTTATTCCCGGACAAATGATAGTGGCTGTTAGTGGACCGGAAATTGAGTTTGTTAGCCATAAACAAATTTATCGTGTCCCAGCTGATTCAGAAATTACAGTAGAAGTTTCCGTAAAGACTGAAATTTAATAATAAAATAACGTCGATAATTCGATGTTATTTTTTATTTTCAATTAATTTAGGTAGGATACGTTAGAATAGGAAGTAATAATGGTTTGGAGGAAATTTTATGACTAGGGTTGTGATTATCACAGGTATTTCTTCAGGTATGGGACGTGCCAGTGCTTTATACTTTAAAAAACAAGGTTTTGAAGTTTATGGTGGTGCACGAAGGGTTAATAAATTAGTGGAATTAAACGAAGCCGGCATACATACGCAAGTTTTAGATGTTACTGATAAGATATCGATTCGAAGTCTAGTTGATCGAGCCATCAGTGAGCAGGGCCAAATTGATGTCCTAATTAATAACGCTGGCTATGGTGAATATGGTCCTTTGGAAGAAGTGCCTATTGCTAATGCTAAGAAACAATTTGAAGTTAATCTTTTTGCGGTAGGGCAAGTAACACAATTGGTTTTGCCAATGATGAGACAGCAAGGTTTCGGTCGGATCGTTAATATTTCTTCTATTGGGGCAGATGTATACAGTCCTTTAGGGGGCTGGTATCACGCTACTAAAGCCAGTTTGAATATGTGGAGTGACGTCTTAGATTCAGAAGTAAGAAACTTTGGTATTCGCTCAGTAGTAGTTCAGCCAGGACTTACAAAATCCGAATGGAGCAAAATTGCATTTGAAAATGCTCGAAAAAACTTGGTCGAAAATTCGCCTTATGATGGATTAGTAGATAAAGTTGAACAATTGTTTTCTGAAATTGGAACAGGTGCAACTTCAGAGCAATTGGCACAAGTGTTTTATAAAGCAGCAACTGATATACATCCTAAACGCAGATATTATCATTCATTAGTCGATCACGGGATGGTAATGATTGCTAAAACCATGCCCAATATCTATCGAAATGTTTTAACAAAACTAATGAAATAAAACTATTTATTACTATATTGAAAATATGATAATAAATATAAAAGAGAGTGTGACAGAACTTGGTAGTTTCCGAGTACTAACATAAAAAGCGCAATATTCGTATTAATGAATATTGCGCTTTTTGCTGTTAAACGGAAGAAACTGAGTTCTGCTGCACGTTTATGCTGCAAATTTCTATTAATAAAACAGATGTCACCGTCCCTTTTTTGTTGCTATTTGGGGAAAAAGATTATATTATGTGTGAAATAATATATGTTTAAACATAAAATAAACCGAAGGAGGTGGATTTTTATGTTATTCGGTGTAGTTACTAAGCCTGATGATGATTGGTGGATTGGAAGGAATACACCTGATATCGATCATTTAAATAAATTGGAATCATTAATGTTTCAGGGGAACGGTTATTTTGGTATTCGTAGTTCTGTTGAAGAGCATTACATGGAAGAAAAACGTGACATGTTTGTTTTAGGCACATTTGATAAATATGAGGATGAAGCAACGGAATTGCCTAATTTGCCTGACATTGTCAACTTTGAGATTAAAGTGGACGGTCACGTATTGAAACTGAATCATGGGCAGGTGTCCAATTTTCAACGAAGTTTTAATATTAGAAATGGGGAAATGACTCGATCCTTTATTTGGAAATTTGAAGGAAATGAATATAAGTTAAAATTTAGAAGATTTGTTTCGATGGCTCATTTACATTTGTTTGTATCCAAAGTAGAAATTACACCTTTAGCTAATAACGTCAGAATACAAATTAAATCGGGCATTGACGGTCAACAGACTAATGAAGGAACTCAACACTTAATTGAAGGAACAAAACGGCTTTTCAATGCGCGTTTTATTCAAATGCAAACCCGAACTCAAGAGTCTAAGGTTAAATTTGCTTTGACAGAGTATCATCGACTTTATCTTAATAAAAAGGAATTGAGTTTAAATCCACATCTTAAACTAAATCGTCGACAAGTATATGCTAATTATTCAGTCGATTTAGATAAAGAACAGACTTTATCAGTAGTTAAATATGCCAATATTTATACCAGCAAGGATAGAGATTTAAAGATAAATGTTTCAGCCGATTCGTTAGCTAATTTGAAAAAAATAAGTCGCTTGAGCTATGCTTCGCTGATGTTGGAGTCGAGTGAAGTATGGAATAAAAAGTATTGGAATAAAAGTTATGTAGAAATTTCAGCACATAATAACAAACCCCAGATTGCTATTAATTTTGCTCGATATCAATTGATTGCCAATACTCCTCATGATTTTGAAATGAATATTGGAGCTAAGGGAATGACGGGAGAAGGCTATAAAGGACACACTTTTTGGGACACTGAAATGTTCATGCTACCGTACTTTATTTTTACTTTGCCTCAAAAAGCCTATGAACTTCTGGAATATCGCTATCTAAGTTTGATTGGTGCTAAGAGAAAGGCTCATCAAGGTGGATTTCATGGTGCTCAATATCCTTGGGAAGCTGCTATGCCTGAAGATGCAGAATCGGCACCTATTTGGGGAAATGCCGATATTGTTACCGGTCAGCCAATGAAAATTCTTTCAGGTTTTCTAGAACAACATGTTACAGGCGATGTGGCTTACGGAGTTATGCGATACTTAAAAGCTACTGGCGATCAATCTTTTGCAAATCGAATGGGTTATGAAATAATTTTGCAATGTGCCAAGTTTTGGGCTAGTCGTGTTGAATGGAACAATGAAAAAAATCGCTATGAGATTACTGATGTTATTGGTCCTGATGAGTATAAAGAACATGTTTCCAATGATGCTTTTACGAATTATATTGCACATTGGTGTATGGAATATGGCGCTGATATTATAGCCAAATTGCGTCAAGAAAATACAACAATTTATGATCAACTGAATCAAAAGCTTAGTTTATCAGAATTATTTAAAGCTTTGATTCAAAAAGCTTCGATGATGTATGTTCCTAAACCTAATGACGACCAAATAATTCCGCAAGATGATAATTATCTTTCTTATAAAATAATAGATGTAACTAAGTATAAAAATGCTGAAAAAGATGTAGAAGACGTTTCGGAAATATTCAAAGATTTTGACCTTAAACAATTGGACCGCATGCAAGTGACTAAACAACCAGATGTTTTATTAATGATGCTATGTTTTGAAGAACTTTTCTCTAAAGAAGTTATTCAAAAAAATTGGGATTATTATGAACCTAAGACAACGCACGATTCCTCATTATCTTATTCGCCTCATGCCATTTTGGCTAATGATTTAGGATTATACGATAAAGCTTTTGAGTATTTTGAAAAGTCATGTCAAGTTGATTTAGGAATGAACATGGATTCATCTGTTAAAGGCACACACATGGCATCTATGGGTGGAATTTGGAATGTTATTGTTGAAGGCTTTGGGGGTGTGAGAGTTGTTAATACAGCCACACATTCCTGATACGTGGACGTCGCTCAAATTTATGATCAATTGGCGAGGAGCTAAGGTTAGAATTCACGTAACACACGATAATTTTTCGATTTTATCTAATAAGAAACTTCAATTTATAAATTACGGTCAAAATTATCAGATCGAGCCACAAGAGAAAATGGAAATTCCTTTAAAAAAATAGAAGAGTATGACGGAACTCAGGTAGTTTTCGAGTACTAACATCAAAAGGCACAATATTCGTATTATGAATATTGTGCCTTTTTGCTGTTAAACGGAAGAAACAGAGTTCTGTTGCACGTTTATGTCATAGCATTCCATTTTTGTTCTCTAAGTTTTTCTTATATTAACCTTATTGAATCATCAAGACCTTGATGTAGTTGGGATGCTATAACTTATGTATGCTTTTGAAGCGTAAATATGTAATTGAGGTGAGGTCTTGGCAGAAGCTAAAAAGAAAAAATATCTGCATGAAGTGGACTTGATGCGTGTTATTTTTATCGGTGGCGTGTTACTGAATCATTTAACGACAGCTTTTAAAAATAATGTTGGCAGCGGTTCGGGTAGTGAGCTTTTTTTAGAAGCAACTCACTTAGCGCTTCATTTTACGAGAATGGGTTTTATGTTCATGACTGGTCTCGTTTTGGTATTGAATTATTACAATAGAGAAAATCATTGGTTGGGTTTTTGGAAGAAGCGTTATCTCAGTGTAGGAATTCCCTATCTGGGATGGAATGCTATTATCATGTGGTTTACGACGATAACGGCGGGAGTAGCACTGAATTGGCCCAACTATTTTAAAAATCTTACTGATGCCGTGATTCATGGCAATAAGTATTATATGTACTACATTTTGGTAACTTTTCAGTTGTATTTAATTTTTCCATTAATTGTTTATATATTCAAAAAGTTGCCAGACCATCATTTAGCTATTTTAATAACGAGTGCAATTGTGCAATTACTGTTAGTGATTGGGATCAAGTATTGGTTACCAGGCATTAATCGTGACAGCTGGTGGTATCTATTTAGAGCATATGGCATGAATGTATTAGTTTATCAATTCTATTTCATTGCTGGTGCGTTTGTAGCTATTCATTATGATGAAGTCGATCGGTTTATAGAAAAAAATCATCGTGTGATAGGTTGGGCAACGTTAGTCTTAGCAATTGGTACAGTAGCCTTATTCTTTGGTAATTTGAATATTTTAAAACTCAGCATAGGTGCAACTGAATCAATTCATCAACCTTATATTTTTATTTACGATACGTTTATGATCACATTTGTCTTTTGGATAGGACGACAATATGCTCATGCAAGAAATCGTGGTTTACCTATGTGGTTTGATCGGATAATAAAAAATATGTCGAAAGTTTCCTTTGGGATTTATTTAGTTCAAACAATTCCTCTAACACTTTTATATGGAATGTTGAGCATTGTTAAACTACCTTCAATCGTGACATTATTATTACTGCCAGTGGGATATGCATTTGTTTTAGGTGGGGCATTTTTAATTTCGTGGTTCTGTTATAAAGTTCCTCCGTTTGGAGTACTTATTGGACGACCACAGTGGCACATTAGTAAAACTAAAGGAGCAAGAGAAAATGTCAAAAATAACAAATCAATTAAACAAGCAATTAGAGAATAATATTAATGAAAATATCATCAAAGATATAGCTTCAAAGAAATGGTTCAACGGCTATGAAATAGCTGATGATGTACGCATGCTTCGCGATGAACTTTTAGAATTGCATGTTGGTCGTGGCGATGTAGTTTTAGTTTGTTTGCCTAATACGGCCGCCTACCCAGTTATTACTCAAGCAATTTGGGAAGTTGGAGCGGTTATGCATCCAATTGCAGCAACGACGCCGGAAAGAGAATTACAAGAAGAGTTAAATGAACACGACTATGTGGCATCAATTGTAGGAGAAGAATTAGTAAATGTGGTTTTAGATGATCGAATTGCAATTGTAACGGCGCTACATTTACAGACCTATTCTTTATTGCATATTATTCGAGACCGAAATTTAATGGGACATGATGCATCTATACCGGATGAAGATGATTTGGCATTAGTCATGAATACTTCAGGTACAACTGGTAAGCCGAAGCGAGTGGGATTGACCCATAGATTGTTGTTAAATGGAGTAGAACATGATATTGAAAGCCATCAGATGACGGCTGCTGACACGACAATGGTTGTTATGCCTATGTTTCATATCAATGCTCAGGCCGTTTCAATTTTGGCAACACGTTTGTCCGGTGGCAAGTTAGTGATTGCTCAAAAATTTAGTGCCTCACAGTTCTGGAATCAAATTCGAGATAATGAAGTTACTTGGGTTTCAGTAGTTCCGACAATAATAAACATTTTGTTAATTAATCAAAAAGCCAATGAAAGCTATCGAAATGATATTAAGTTACGTTTTGTACGATGCTCATCATTTGCTTTACCACTTGATAAATTAACCGCTTTTCAAACTCGTTTTCACACCCAAATCCTTGAAGGATATGGTATGACTGAAACTGCTAGTCAATGTACAATCAATCCATTCAATGCCCCAAAAGTGGGTTCAGCAGGTAAAGCCTTTAAGACTGATGTGGCAATTATGAATGACGGTGAAATTGTAAAAACTAATAATCAGATTGGTGAAATAGTCGTTCGTGGGGATCATGTTATTAATGATTATTTAGATCCGCATCCAGAAGCATTCGAAAATGGTTGGTTTTTAACAGGCGATATTGGTTATTTCGATGAAGATGGATATCTATTCGTCAAAGGTCGTAAGAAAGATATTATCAATCGTGGCGGTGAAAAAGTAGCTCCTGCTCAGGTCGAGAACTCATTGAGTCAATTAAACTTTATTAAAGAAGTTTCAGTAATTGGCACTCCTGATACACTTTATGGAGAGGCCGTAACAGCAGTTGTTATTAGTCAAGGATTGCAGTCGGAAGACCTAGAACGACAAAAAATAATAGCTCATGCTAAGGCAACTTTAGCCAAATATGAACAGCCGACCCGAATCTTTTTTGTAAATGATTATCCTAGAAATGCGACTGGAAAAGTTGTTCGTTTGAAACTACGTGAACAAGTTATGTCAACATTAGTTGGGAGAGTTGGATGAACAAAAAGAAGCGACGTTTCAAAAAAATTCTTATTAGTTTAGTATTAGTTTTTTGGGCGGCAATTGCTGTCTATGGCTTTAAACAAACAGATGCTGGTGCAGCTACAAGTTCGGATTTGCAGACCGTAACAATCGGTTATCAAAAGGGCGATCCATTTGATATTGCCAAAGAACGTGGTGAATTTTCCAAGAAAATGCAGGCCAAAGGCTATAAGGTAGTTTGGAAAGAATTTCAAGATGGAAATTCACTCATGCAGGCTTTAAAAGCTGGCAGCATTAATTATGCAAGAACCGGAGATACGCCACCAGTTTCGGCCTTATCAACGGGCACAAAATTAACTTACGTGGCAGCAGGATCATCTAAAGCTAAAGGATCAGGAATTTTGGTTAAAAAATCTTCTAGTATTGATTCGATCAAGGCTCTGAAGGGTAAGAAAGTTGCCTACACTAAAGGAACCAGTTCACAGTATATGCTACTAGCTGCTTTGAAGAAGGCTGGATTAAGTGTTAGTGATATTACTTGGGTCAATATGGATCAGTCCAGTGCCAGCGTTGCCTTTTCAAAAGGAAAAGTCGATGCCTGGGCGACTTGGGATCCTTATACTTCTCAAGCAGAATTGACGCAAAATGCCAAATTATTGACCAACGGCGTTGGTATTACGAACAATCGTGATTATGTTTTGGCAATGCAGAGTTATGCAAAATCACATACGGATGTTTCAAAGTATTTAATCAAGTATTTGGAAGAAGATATGCAATGGGCTAATAAGAATCATAACGAGCTCATAACGATGATGAGTAAATCATTAAAGGTTTCTAAAGCAGTCGTTAAGAAAATGGTCGAGCGAAGAACCTATGGTATAAGTGCTATGAATAGCACTTATGCAAAAGAAGAACAACAAATTGCTGATCTGTTTTACTCAGAAAATTTGATTGAGAATAAAGTTAAAATTGAAGATTCAGGAGATTATAAATAATGAATATAAAAAATTATCAAAGCCGACTCGAAGAGTCGGTTTTTTTGTTAATATGTTAATTACGTGACTTAGGAGGATTTTATGAAAATAGGAGAACAAATTCAGAGACAACGTAAACTTCGGGGAATATCTCAAGCAGAATTGGCTCAAAACTTAAAAATATCTCGACAGTCAATTTCTAAATGGGAGAATGGGGAGACATTGCCCAGTTTTAGTAACGTTGTGGCTATTAGCGAAATGTTTGACATTTCTTTAGATCAATTAATAAAAGAAGATACTGAATTAATGAATCAATTAGAAGTAAAAAATTCCAAGATTAGTAAAACCTGGGTCATTGTAATAGTGGGTTTTATTGTAGCAATTATTATGATAATTAGTATGCATCTATTGAAGGTGTCTGATGATAATATTGATAATTTGCTTGTGCTGCCACAACTGATAGCCTTTAGTTTTATACTTTTTAATATTAATTGGAAGAAGTTCAATCAAGGCATTAATAAAAGACTTTTGATTTGGGGAATTGTTTGGTTAGCCTTGTATTTGATACCGCTTATTAATGATTTTGTGGCTGGATTTATTGCGGGATTCAGTGGTCACTAGTATAACGATGGTAAAACGACGAGTAAGGAATTGTTTATATTACATCCAGTGTTGCAACCTCTAGGTTCTTTGGAAAAAATTTATTTATCAGTATGATATGAACATTCTAAAGAACGGTGGTTTTAAACGTGAAAAACAAAATTAATTATTATGTGACAAATATAGGATTTATTATTTGGGCATTTTTTCTTTATCAACTATCTTCAATTCCATTTATTTTAGCGACAACGGGAAGAATCGTTAAAAGTGAATGGGAAAAAAATGTGGCAATAGTTGTTGGTATTATTCTATCTATACTATTGATCAGATATCTTTGGAAAGAGTTTGATGGTGATTTTCAACCAGAAATTACTTTTATGAAAGATTGGAAGAAAAGCCAAAAAGTTTGGATTTATCTGATCTTATTAATTCTTCTGATTGGTGGCGGATATTTAGCAGGCTTTTTGCCGTCAAGCAATAATCAAGCAGGGATAGAAGAGATGTTTCAAGGTAATAAATGGTCTACTATTATACCAGTAGTTGTTTTTGGACCAATAATTGAAGAATTGATTTTCCGTGGTCTACTACAAAAATTATTTTTTAAGCGAATAACGACTAAATTACAATTGTTGCTCTATCTAATTATTTCGATTGTTCTATTCGTTGGAATTCATGGGCCAGCTATGAATTTGGAAATGGTACCCTATATTCTGATGGGAGTAGTCTTTTCTTTAGCTTATGTTTTGTTGGGAGATATTAAGTATAATATTTCTCTACATATAATAAATAATGCTATTGGCATTTTATCGCTCTTTCTTCTAAATTAAACATAAAGAGAATGCGACAGAATTCTCAAGCATAAGAAAATCCCTATATGGCAGCCATATAGGGATTTTTTTATGCAGAAGGAACTATATTCTGTTCCGCGTTTAACGACAAGATTTGAAATTCCAATCTAACTGCTGAAGATGTAGCATTTGGAAAGCGAATGTCCTCGCCAAGATTAATTTCCCAAAGTTGATCGGCAATTTTTAGATTATTATCAACAATTGTTTGCTGAAGAATCTTTAAGCCCTTATGGATATTTTTGGAAAAATCATTTTCATTGTTTTCTACATCAATAGCAATGTATTTTCCAGCTGGGCGGGTAATTGTGGTAATAAAGTCGTCTTCCATTGGTACAGAGGTGGCCTTTATCAGGCTAAAAACGGCATGGTCGTAATTCTTTGCCGAAAGTTTAGGCAATTCAGTAATAAAACCAGAACAATTGCCGTTAATACCAATGTAGCTATCAAGATGGTTGTAGAATTCAGAGAAGGCTTTGGCAATTTGTTGCGAAGAACAATCTTTCATATTGGTAGATTTCCAAAAGAAAGTTTCTTTGTTGATGTTTTCGTATGGCTGATAAAGATGGATTTTTTCACGATGACCGATATTATCTTGTCGTTGATCGAGGTATTTGTTGATTTTAACTAAATCAGCAATCTGATCATTGATTTTGCTACGTAATTCTAGTAGTAATTTGTCGGGTGAGTTTTTCTGATCGGCAGAACTGATTTGTTTAATCTCATCAATGGAAAGTCCTAATTTTCTTAAAGCCAAAATAAAGGATAATTCATAGATTTGATTATAATCGTAAAAGCGATAGCCTTCATCGTTGACCTCAGTAGGTTTAAAGAGACCGTTTTGATCATAAATAATTAAAGTGCGACGAGTTGTGTGAGCTAATTTAGCAAATTCACTAATTTTTAACAAAAAGATGCTCCCTTTTAGTTGACTGTGACATTGGGTTACAGTTTAACATGATTTTTGAAAAGAGGAGATAACAATATGATTACAATCGTTTATGCTCATCCTTGGGATGGTAGTTTTAATAACGCTATGTTGAAGGAAACTAAAAAAGTTTTAAATAATAATGGTCAAGAATACACCTTGATTGATTTGAATAAGGATAATTTTAATCCAGTCATGACTCAGAATGATTTATCGGTTTATGGTAAGAGTGGTTTTAAAGATCCTGTAGTCGATAAATATATTCAAATTTTGCAAAAGACTGAGAAAATTATTTTTATTTTTCCTATTTGGTGGATGGGAGCACCAGCAATTTTAAAAGGTTTCTTCGATAAAGTTTTTTTAACTAATAAAATTGTCAGTTTTGAAGGGAAAAAATTTACTAAAGTTGAAAAAGCTTTGTTATTAACGACTTCAGAATTTACAACGGAGAGATTGATTAAGGAATTAGATGATCCCATTAAAGTAGTTGAATATCCGATTAAATCTATGGGTGTATCGAAAATTAAATGGCATAATTTGGGAAATATTATTTTATCAGAGAAGCCTGAACGAGTTGAATTTTTGAAGCAAATTAATAATTTTGTGGAAGATTTAATTTAAATTTACCTAAAAAAACACCTAATGACTAAAAAGTTAAAAGTCATTAGGTGTTTTTGTGCTTGAAATATTTAAACTTAAGTAAAAACTTTTAAGCAGTTTGCTTTTCTATATTTGGTTCTTCTAAAATTTCTCCTAGAACTCGGTCAGCTACGATACCAATTTGTCCGGCATTACGGTTTTTAGGACAAACTTCTTCATAGGTATTAGTTGAATTTTTCATGACGATAATTCTATCGGCCATTCGAGCAGCTTCTTCAACATCGTGAGTAACGAGGATAGTTGTTAGATTTTGTTTCTGACAAATATCTAGGATTAAATCTTGCATTTTACGTCTAGTTAAGGCGTCTAAAGCACCTAATGGTTCGTCCAAAAGTAAGATTTGAGGATGACTCATTAAAGCTCGTGCTAAAGCAACACGTTGTTTTTGACCACCCGACAGTTGATTAGGAAATTGATCTGCGTAGTCGCCCAATTCTACCAATTCTAATAATTCCTGAGCATGCGCTTTAGTGTTTTTATCTTTTGAACCAAAAGATAAATTGTCTAAAACGGACATCCAGGGAAGTAGACGATCTTCTTGAAACATTACGCGCATTAATGATTTAGTGTGGTCTGATTCGATTGAAACTGAACCAGTGGTGGGCTGTTCTAAACCAGCAATGAGTCTCAAAAGGGTACTTTTACCACCACCGCTCATACCAACTAGGGCGATAAATTCTCCCTGGTTGATATCAAGATTAATATTTTGCAGAGCAGTTAAATTGTCATAAGTTTTATTAACATTTTTAATTTTTATCATTGAATTAGTATTCATTAAACATTACTCCTTCCAGTATTTTGCCAATCTAAGAGTAGGCTTTCAAAACTCTTGGCAACTAGGTCAGAAATTTTACCTAGGACGGCATATACAACAATACATAAAATGACGGTTTCCATATCGACAAAGTCTTCGGCATTATTTGCCATGTAGCCGATACCAGAACTAGCAGAAATTGTTTCAGCCACAATTAAGGTAGTCCACATAACTCCCAATGCGTAGCGAATACCGACTAAAATTTGTGGTAAAGCTGCTGGAAAAATTATTTTGAAAAATAATTGGCTTTTTGAAAGTTCATAGGATTTTCCCATTTCAATTAATTCAGGATCAACGGAACTGATACCATGAAAAGTATTGATATAAACAGGAAACATTGTTCCGATAGCTACTAGGGATATTTTTGCAGATTCATTGATACCTAGCCATAAAATAATTAAGGGAATAAGGGCTAAATGGGGGATATTACGAAACATTTGAATGGAGGAGTCGAATAGTAACCGACAAGTTTTAGACATTCCGTTGATAAATCCGAGGATAAAACCAACGCTTCCGCCAATCAATAGTCCAACAGTAGCTCGATAGAGACTGATACTAAGATTTTTAGGCAATTCGCCTGACTGAGTTAATTTGATTCCATCTTGTAGAACAGCCATTGGGGATGGTAAGACTGAACTCGAAAGCCATCCTAGAGAACTGCTAACTTGCCAACCCAGAATTAAAATTATCGGAATCAGAAACGGCAAGATCTTATCAATGGGAAGTTTCAATCGTTTCTGATTAGAAACTGCTATATTAACAGGTTTTTGCATCTGTTAAGCCTCCTTGAATTGTTGAGTCACTTCTTGAGCTAGAAGTGTGCGTTGAATCTTACCAGTGGCATTTTTGGGCAACTGAGTACTAAAAATATACTTGGTAGGACGTTCAACTGGTAGTAATTGCTCATTTGCTAATTCATTCAACAATTCCAATTGATTTTTATGATCATGACTGAGTTTCTTGGGAACGATAACGGCGGTGACAGTTTCACCGTAGATTAAATCAGGCGTACCAATAACGGCAATCTCACGGATAAATTTCAAATTATTTAGACAATCTTCTACGGCTAAAGGATTAACATTTTCGCCACCTTTGATAATCATTTCTTTAATTCTGCCAGTTATATGTAGATAACCTTGGTCATTAATTGAGCCTAAGTCGCCCGTTAAGAGCCAACCATCATGAAATGACTCAGGCTGCGGATCAAGATAATGGGTAATGACATTTTCACCCTTTAAAGCAATTTCTCCGACCTTATTAGGACCCAATTCGTGATAATTCGTGTCCAAAATTTTTATTTGAACGCCAGTAACTTTACCCACAGTATTTTGAAGAGGAGCATTTAAAGGATTTTGAGCAATTTGGCTGGCAGCTTCGCTCATACCATAACTTTCAATTAGAGGAACGGCGAATCGGCGACTAAATTCTTTGTGGATACTTGGTAAGAGAGGGGCTGAAGCAGTCCGGAGAAATCGTAGACCATTATCAGTTGGCTGCTCCTGTCTTTGAAGCAGGATAGTAACAATAGCTGGCGTCAGTGAAACCCAAGTTACCATTTCACTACTGACCTCTTTCCAAAAGAGATGAGCACTAAATTTGGGCCGGAAAAGAATTTGTCCATGTGATAAGCGAGTGGCTAAGTTGGAGATGACCATTGCATTAATGTGAAACATAGGCATTAGGATAAGCGTGCGGTCTTGATCAGTTAATTCTTCACTGTCAATGACATTAAAAGCTCCAGTTAACAGTTGACGATGAGTTAAGCCAACTCGCTTAGGCTTTCCAGTAGTACCTGAAGTGTGCATGATAAGTGCAATGTGATCTTCAGTTGGACTATCAGTTAAATGAGCGATATGTTTGTTACGAATATAAACTTGAACTTCATTTTCATGAAGTGTAGTTAATCGAGGCTGATTAATAAAAGTTTCATTTAAAGATTCTAGTGAGTTGATATCTGAGTTTAAAATAATAGCTGAATAATGATACTATTCGTCCAATTCACTAATTTGAATTTCATTAACTTCAGGATTGATAGGCTGCACGATGCTGCCGATATCCCAGAGACTTTGGGTGACTAAAGAGTAAGTAACGGAATTAGTAATTCCTACTAAAACAATATCGTTATGGCCAATGCCTTTATTTTTCCAATAGTTTTTCCAAACATTTTCTTCTAAGTTAAGTTCACTGCCGGTGTACCAGTGTTGATTTGCGTCTTGCATCAAAGGACGAGTAGCGCCAGCAATTAGTTGTTGTTTTAATCTTTCTGTAAGTTCTGACATATTTATTACCTTGCAAATTGATATTTCTAATTTGCATTGTCCTTTCGATTGAATAACCATAGTTTACAAGGATTGGGTTTTAGTAACTACAGAGTTTTGATAAGGTTTATATAAGAAATTCTTAGAAGAGACAAAAATCATGGGTATTGAAGGATGTCATCTTCCACTGCGCTAGGAATGGTCTGGAACGTAGTGGGCGAACTTGGAGCCTTTTGGCAACGCCAACAGTCTTCAAGCTCCACCTTTATCTAAGTGTGTGCCACACTAAGATAAATATCACTACTGAGACCATCCTAGCTCCGTTCCAGATTAGTTTATTAACCTTAAACTTGCGGCTATCCTTTATTTCTTTTAATTTCAAATTCTACAAAAAAATACCTAATGACTAAAAAGGTTTATAGTCATTAGGTATTTTGCATTTAAAATGAAAAAACATATAACAGTAACACTGTTCCAGCCAAATTTCAATTTTTGTGGAAGGCGGGATACTTATACTTTAACCAAACTTAGGTATGAGATAATTCTTGGAAGGTAACTTTAAAAATAGTTCCTTTAGGGATGTTATCTAAAACTTCAATTTCACCGTTATTTAACTTTACTAATTGGGAAACGATGGATAGTCCCAAACCGCTGCCTTTAATCTCAGTTGAATGAGAAGTATCAACTCGATAAAAACGTTGAAAAATTAATTGTTTCTTGTCGTCGGGAATCCCGATACCAAGATCTTTAATGGCTAAGCTTATTTTATCAGCTGATTTTTCCAATGCTAAAGTTATTGGCATGTCAGTCGGTGAATATTTGTTGGCATTATCAAGCAGTGCGACAATAATTTGTTTTAAAGTATCTGAGTTTCCAGAGATATGTAAATCGGGTGTAATTTGAAGCTTTAATTTGTGATTGATAGTTTTTTGATATTGCTGCCCAATTTGTTGAGAGATCGTTGATAAATTAACTTTCTCTAAAACAAATTCGGCTCGATCGGCTCGTGATAAATGTAGAAGATTGGTAATAAGGTTTTGCATGCGTAAAGATTCCTCATCGATAAAGCCAAGTGATTCGGGAATAACATCAGGATGTTTGTCGCCGTGGCGTTTGATGAGCTTAATATTGCCTCGGATTGCGGCAATGGGGGTTTTTAATTCATGTGAAGCATTGGAAACAAAGTCCTTTTCATGTTGCAAACGTTGATTCTGAGTTTTTAGTAACTCATTGAAAGCCTGACCTAGTTCTTTGATTTCTTGGGGATTGGAAGGAACTTGTAAGGTAGGTTGATCAACTTCAGGGTCTTGAGTAGTTTTGTGAATTTCTTTGACCAATTCAATTGTAGGGGCACTTAATTTAGCAGCTAGTTGTTGGGCCCACCAAGTTCCAAATCCTAGGGTAACAAAAACAATAATACTAATAATAATCAACAATAATATTAAGCTATTGATTAGGCGATTCAGACTGGTCCAGAGTTGATAGTTGGTATCGGAATCTTTTTTTGTGTAAAAAAGAAACAGACCAAATCCTTTAACGTAGACGATATGCTGTCCAGGAAGGATAATAAATTTCTTTTGGTTAATAAACTTTTTAGATGTGGAAGTAGTCATTATTTCTTGTCCGGTTCGGCTTGAAGTTGCGGTGATGGAAGACTTTTTGGTCTTAACCCGGATAACGGTGCTTTGTTTAGTGTGACGATTATTTTGGTTGCTCCATTGAATAAATCCGGGAATATCGTCAATATTAGAGCGGTAAAGACTCATCATTTGACCGTTAGCTTCATGAACAGTTTGAGCGTATTGCTGAACTCCAACAACAATTAGGATTAAAGCACTAATCGATAAAGTAATAATTATGACTAGTTTGCGAATAGCATTATTTATCAATTCTTGGTAGGAAGATGATTGTTTTCTTATCATGCTGTCACGTCCTCAAGCGAATAGCCAACGCCTCGAATAGTCTGAATTAAAGGCTTATTTTTTTTACCATCAACTTTATTACGCAAGTATCCTACGTATACGTCAACGACATTTTGTTGACCTAAAAAGTCTTCGCCCCAAACATTATCGAGCAGTTCATCACGAGTGAAAACTTTACCAGTATGTTGCAAGAAAAAAAGCAGCAGATCATATTCACGACGAGTTAGTTGAACGTTTTGGGAATTGCGAGTTACTTGGTGTGATTTAGTATCTAAAACTAAGTCAGCTACTTGATAAGTTTGATCAGGTTCAGTGATGTGTTCCATTCGACGTTTTATGACACGGACACGGGCCAGCAACTCTTCAATTTCAAAGGGTTTGGTGATGTAATCGTCAGCGCCATTATCTAATCCCGCCACTTTATCGCCAACATAATCACGTGCAGTCATAACGATAACTGGTACTTGGTCATGCTTTCTGATTCGACGTAGTACCTCCATGCCATCTAATTTTGGCAACATCCAATCTAAAAGAATTAGCAGTAAGTCATTTTGATTTTTTTCGTAAAGATCTAAGGCTTGGGCACCATCATCAGCTATGACAACTTTAAAATCTTCAAATTGTAATTCTTTACTGACATAACTAGAAAGACTACGTTCATCTTCCACAACTAAAATTGTATTTTTCATTATATAAAATCTCCAAATGTATTAAGTTTGATTTGTTAAATTCAACTAAAATAATCATATACTCAAAATATGAAAAATTTGTTATGAAATTGTCAATTTGTATAGATGTCCTTGGCAAATGTGATTAAACAGGCAATGTGCAGAAATAGTTCGTTTTGAAAAATTGATTTAAAAATGAAGACTACTATGATGGGTATTAAATATCGCAAAGGGGATGTTAGAATGCATTCCAAATTTATGGAAAATGAATTTATCAAACAAATTCCTATTCTAATAGGATTAGGAATGTTTTCTTTGTTAACGTCTATTTCTGGTTCGAGCACTAATTTAGCTTTGCCAAAAATATCCGAAGATCTCAAGATAACTAATGGCCAGTCGACATGGATAATTCAGATTGGATTAATAGTTTCGGCTATTACTTTCGTGTTGTTTGGTCGTCTAGGTGATTCTATTTCAAAAACTTTTATTTTTACGAATGGCGGTATAATTTTTCTTGTGGGAAGCTTGATTACGGGTATGGCGCTGGATTTTCCAATAATTATGCTCGGCAGGGCTATTCAATCGCTGGGAGTAGCGATGATTATGGCTAATTCTTTGGGAATCGTCAGTCAATATTTCTCTAATGAGACCCGTGGGGAAGCGTTAGCTATCATTTCAATGTTTATTTCTATTGGAGCAATTTCTGGTCCGGCTCTGGGAGGAATCATCTTGTCGTTTACTTCCTGGCGCTGGATTTACTTGTTTAATATTCCATTGGGAATTATTATCATCTTTTTTAGTAGAAAACAATTAGCAGTACCCAAGGTCCCTTTAAAAACTCTTTCAAATGAGATAAAAAGTATTAATTGGTTTGGTGAATTAACGTTTGCTGTTGGTTTAACATTGTTTTTTTTAAGCGGTGTTTATTTTCAAAAAGGTTTAAATTTTTTTGTTGTGGGTTTAACTTTTCTCATCATTGGGACAGTTATAGCCTTCGCAGCTTTTTTTCAGGATCGAAAATTTCACGATTCACTAATTTCTAATGAATTAGTAAAGAATGCTGATTATTTATTGTCGATTTCTATCTTGTTAGTAGTGATGTTGGTCAATTCAATGTCTAATATTTTGCTGCCATTTTATTTACAGAGCTATGGTGGCATCTCACCTTTTGTCAGTGGCCTATTATTAATGGTTCAATCATTAACCATGTTAATTATTAGTCCAATTTCTGGTTATATATCTGATCATTGGAATCGCTATGATTTAACAATTATAGGTTTGCTGGTACTTTTGATTTCACAGGTAGGCTACGTCATGTATCCTAGAAATATTAATCTGTTAATTGTTTCAATTCCAATAATAGTCAATGGAATCCGTCTGGGATTATTTTTGTCGCCTAATAATGCTATTATTATGGGCGTAGTGGATGAAAGCTTATCTGGAGTGGCAGGATCATTAACTTCATTTGCTCGTACTTTGGGAGTCACTATAGGGATTAGTTTTTCATCAATTCTATTATTTGTTCAGTTGCCGCATGTGCAAAGAATAACTCCAGCTTTAGGACAAAAATTTATGAATGCCTTTGTGAGTGTGTTTGTAGTCGCCACGGTTATTTCAGCAGTAGTATTGGTCGCTGTTATTTTTAGAAGAATACAAAATAAAAATGCGATTTAATTAGTAATTATTACTAATTATGTTACACTACTGAATGATAAGAGTAGAAGGGTGATTTACTTGGAAAAAGCAATTGAAATACTAAAAAATAACAAATATAAAGTTACTAAACAACGAACTGATCTAATTGATTATTTAGAGAAATTCACATTACGTTATGTTTCAATAAATCAAATAACTGATTACATGCACACCCTCTATCCGGGGATGAGCAATAATACAATATATCGTAATTTAAAAGAATTCTCTGATATTGGTTTGGTAGAGTACCAGGAAAAAGATAAGACTTTGGTAAAGTATCAATGCGATTTTCAGCATCGCCATCATCACCATTTTGTTTGTACCAATTGTGGTAAAGTGACTGAGATTAAGTCATGTCCAATTGAGTACTTTACTGATCAATTACCAGGGTACACCGTTCAAGGACATGCAATTGAAGTTTATGGATTGTGCGCTGACTGTACCAAAAAGCTGACTATGTAAGATGTGACTGTTGCATGATTTTTCATTTCAAATATTAAAACAAAAACACTTAATGACTTTTGGATTTTTAGTCATTAAGTGTTTTTACGTTTAACTTAAAAATTGATTCATTTTAGCGGGTTTAAAGCCATCTTTTAATGAGATAGTTTCCAATTTTTATAACTTAGGCCAAGAAAATAGGCTATTACTTCAAATGCGGCTATAAAGAAAGTAACTGGCCAATTGGTTATAAAGGCTAGGTACAATCCTAACCAGACTCCGGCAAGTGACAATCCTACTGATACCATAATTAATTTTGGCATTGAATGAACTAAATATTTTGCAGTAGCTCCGGGTAAAGTTAGCAAGACAAAGACTAATAAGGAACCTACGATCTGAGCACCAATGCTGACACTCAAAGCCAAAGTTATTAGAAAGACTATCGAAAGAAGTCGTGTTTTGAGACCAGCTGCTTGAGCACCAATGTGATCAAAGGAATCAAAAGATAATGGTTTATAAAAAATTATAAATATAAAAATTACAAAAATTGCCAAAATCAATAGTTGATGAACTTCTTTGGCACTGATTCCTACAATACTTCCGAACAAAATGTTGGTAGCGTAGCTACTTGATTCTGATGAAAGAGATAAAAAGAGGATTCCCAAACCAATAAATAGGGAAGAGATAGCACTAATAGAGGCTTCACGTCGGGAGGATTCAGTACTCAAACTACCAACGGCAACAGAGCTGACTAGTGTGAAAATAATCATACCAGCTAAAGGAGAGATACCAATTAGAATACCGAATGAGGCTCCGGCAAAGCCAATTTCTGAGAGAGTATGAGATAAAAATGACATATTTCTAGAAACTACAAAGACGCCAACCAGGCCAGCAGTTATGGCAATAAAGGTACTGGCAATAAAGGCTTGACGCATAAATTCATATCCAAACATATTTAGCCCTCCCTTTCAAACATATTTTCGGAAATATCGTTGATACTTAGTTGCTCAATAGTTTTGTCTTTAAAAAGCAGGGCTCGCTGAGTATACTTTTTAGTTAATTCGTAGTCATGGGTAATAAAAATAACGGTCAAATTGTATTTTTGATTTAGCTGTTGGACTAAATCCATTAATTGCATCTTAACTTTGATATCTAAACTAGCAGTTGATTCATCCAAAATTAAAACCTGTGGATCATTGAGTAAGGCCTGTGCTAAATAGGCTTTTTGTTTCTCACCACCAGATGATAGCCCTAAGGGACGGTCCTTTAATTGGGTTAATCCTGTTTTTTCTAAAATATTTTCGATTTGAACATTTTCCAAACGGCGTTTAGCTGGAGAAAAGCTAAATTTTAAATTTAAACGAATAAATTGTTCGATGCTAAGAGGATAATCTAGATCAATATTTCGGAATTGAGGAACATAACCGATTTTTTCCTTCCTATTAAGTAATAATTTTCCACTCGTTTTTTTCTCCAGACCCATAAGTATTTTAACCAGGGTAGTTTTACCAGAACCATTAGGTCCAATCAAACTAATAAAATCGCCATCATTTATTTTGAAATTTAAATCTTGAAAAACTAATTGATTACCGAAACGTTTAGTTAGATTCTGTGCTTCAATCAAAATTATTCCTCACTTTTTAAAATTTTATTCATGGCTTGATATTGTGATAACATCCATTCTTTGTAGGTTTTGCCTTCGGGCAAAGTTTCAGTAACTTTAAGGATAGGAATGTTTTTCTTTTCTGCCAACGAGACTAGGTTATTTATAACTTTATTATTGGTTTGGGTATTATGTACAAAGAAGGCAATCTGCTTATTGTTAATTGCTTGATGCATTTTTTTGATTGTAGCAGGGGTTGGATCAGTTCCATTTTCGATAGCTTTTTCAAAATTTTTATCAGTAACTTTGAAGCCAGTTGCCGCAATAGCGTAGTCGAAAACAGGTTCACTTACATAAACATTTTTGTTGGGTACTTTTTGAGCTAAAGTTTTTAGTTGTGATAATTCTTTTTGAATGGGTTTGAGCGAAGCAATATATTCTTGAGCATTTTGTTCAAAGTAGGCTTTATTTTTAGGATATTTGTTTCCTAATTGATCAGCTAAATATTTGGCGTAACGAGGCATAGTTTCCGGATTGTACCAGATGTGAGGATTGTTACCGGTCTTTTTATGCATGACGTCCTCACCAATCTTAATATAGGAGTTGCTCTGCTTATTTAATTTATTCATCCATGTATCATAGCCTAGTCCATTAGCAACAGTAATATCTGCAGCGCTAACTGTTTTGGCAGTTTTGGTCGTTGGCTCATAATCGTGAGGGTCAACCGCAGCATTGTTAATAATCGAATTAACAGTTCCCTTGTCTCCAACAACTGCCTTAGATGCTTCGGCATAAAAGTTAGTTGTCGTGACAATTTTGATTTTTTGTGAAGAGTTATTAACTTTTTTGTTAGAACATCCAGATAAAATAATTAAAATTATAGATAAACTTAGAATGATTCCTAAAAACTTATATTTCTTAAACAATGTTTTTTTCTCCTTAATGATAAATATTACTGTTTAACTTTAAACCAAATGCTTTTAAAAGTAAATAGTATAATTTACTATTTAATAATGAGAAAAAACAAATGGCAAATTTGGAGAATGATAAAGGACAAAAAAATACCAGTGGAGTAGTCACCTTGATAGCGACTCCACTGGTATTTTTAGTGTCTAATAGTTAAATGTACTTTATTCTTGTACTTGAGATGCCAATTCAAGAATATTTTGTTTAATGTCATCTCTGACGTCACGATAGGAATCCATAATTTCAGATTCAGTGCCATTAGCTAACGAAGGATCATTGATGGACCAATGCAGCCATCGGATATTTGCTGGCATTGTGGTCTTATCACGTGCTTCGCCACTAAGTGTGACGACAAGTGTAGCTTTTTTGAGAGAAGTTTCATTAATTTTTTTGGATTTTTGTTGGGAAATATCGATATTATCTTCAGACATAACTGCGATAGCTCTAGCGTCCATGTCTTTAGCACGAATACCAGCACTTTGAACGTTCCAGTGTGGCAAGTACTTTTTTGCGAATCCTTCAGCCATTTGACCACGGCATGAGTTGTCGCTGCATAAAAAGTAAATGTTATTAGCCATTATTTTTAATTCCTAGTTTGATTTGACATTCAGGACAGAGGCCATAGACTTCCATGTGGTTGCCAGAAATCATATAGCCAGATATTTCTGCGGTTTTTTGCTCAAGCCCTTTTTCAGTTTCGCTGAATCCAGGATAGGTAACATCGACAATTCGTCCGCAATTGGTACAAATAGCATGATAGTGAGGAGATCCAAAGTAGTCATAGTGAGTACTGCCGTCACCATTTTGAAGCTCCACTACTAGATGATGATCAACAAATGTATTTAAAGTGTTATAGATTGTTGAAGCACCGATATTTGGTAGTTCTTTGCTTAAAGCATCACGGATAATTTCCACAGTGGGATGGTTATGATGACTAACTAAATAAGCCAAGATAATGTGACGCTGTGGGGTAACTCTGAGTTTGTGATCCTTTAAAACCTGTAGTGTTTCTTCCATTACAGCATTACTAGCCATGAGTAATCTTCCTTTCCACTTTAGAATCATTACAAGTTAATTATATTACTTACCACATGATATTTTCAAATAATCCTTCTTTTTCGTGAAACCGATTACTAGTTTACTTTTTATAATCGTGGGGTTATTATGTATTCGATAGCAAGTAAGAACCATTCCGATGTAGAAAAAATAAGGAGTGAGTAATCATGCCCAAGGAAAAGAAAGAAAGAAGTTTAGCTGAAAAAATTAATGTTATGCGTGCAAGTGTCATGGGAGCAAATGATGGGATTGTTTCCGTTGCCGGAATTGTTGTCGGTGTTGCTAGTGCACAAGCTAATACTCATGCAATATTTTTATCAGGAATTGCCGGTATGTTAGCTGGAACCATTTCGATGGCGATGGGTGAATGGGTATCTGTAAGTACTCAACGGGATACTGAAAAAAGAGCTCTAGAAAAAGAATCTACAGCCTTAGATGTAAATTATGATGGCGAATTCAATTTTATTCGTGATAAATACCAAGCAACTGGTATTTCTAACGAATTGGCTACTCAAGCTACTCAAGAAATGTTGAGCGATGATCCAATTGATGTGGCAGTTCGTGAAAGATACGGCTTTAATCCTAAAGAAAAAACTAGTGCAATTGCGGCTGCTTTGGCATCAATGATTTCATTTCCTACAGGATCAATTTTGCCATTAGTTTCTATTACAATGTTTCCTCAAGATATTAAAATGATTGCGACAGTGATTGCGGTTATTATTGCATTATCTATTACCGGTTATGTTGCTGCAGCTCTTGGTGGAGCTAATAAATTTAAAGCAGTAATCAGAAATGTAGTTTCAGGATTGTTGACAATGTTAGTAACATACGCAATTGGTTCACTATTTGCACATTAGTAAGGAGAAAGAATGATGAAAACGATGACGATATCTAAACCAAAGAAACAAAAGAAGACAATGGCAGAACGTTCTAATACCTTACGTGCTGGTGTGTTAGGATCAAATGACGGAATTTTAACCGTTGTTGGAGTTCTGTTTTCCGTTGCTGTTGCAACAACGAACCAATTTACAATTTTTATTGCAGGCCTTTCTGACCTATTAGCATGTGCGTTTTCAATGGCATCTGGTGAGTATGCCTCAGTTAGTTCACAAAAAGATACCGAACGAGCTGCCATTGAAAGTGAACGTGAATTATTGAAGACTAATTATCAAGATGAATTGGACGTAGTAGCCGATTATTACATTGAACGTGGGGTTACTCAGAATACAGCTGATAAAATTGCTAAAGAATTGATGACTAAAGATGCTTTAGGAACTATTGTGAGGGTTAAATATGATTTGGAATTAGGACATTATATGAGCCCATGGGATGCAGCATTTTCATCATTAGTGTCAGCAGCCTCGGGTGGTATTTTTCCTTTAGTCGCAATGACCTTTTTGCCAGTTTCTATTCAGTGGCCAGGAACAATTTTAGCTGTCACATTATCTGTAGCTTTAACAGGATACTTGAGTGCTAAATTAGGCGATGGACTAGTTAAAACAGCTGTTATTAGAAATATTATTGTTGGTATAATTACGATGGCAATTCACTATTCTGTAGGTTTGATGCTTTAAAAATAAAAAATCTTCAACGATTGAAATTTTAGGTTCTTATTCGCGTGAGTATACTAACTGATGTGGTTGAAATATGCCATCGTCCGCAAAAAATCTGTGGGCCACTGGAACGTGGTGGACACGACTTAGAGCTAATAATTCTACACTTCGTGTATAATTATTAGCTCTAAGCTCGGTCTTCTACTAACCTTGTTTCGCAAGCTAAGTAGAATATCACCACTGAGGGCCCACAGATTTTTTGCTACCGATTAAGTCCTTGGCTATAATATTATTGAACAAATTTGCAGTGTATCGGAATTTTTATCTCTATATATTAAATAGAAATTTTAAATTAAAAAAGCGGCCGCTATTAGGTATTCCAGACATACATTTATGCTTGGATTTCTTAACAGTGACCGTTTTTTATATGCTATTTAAATTTTACAATAATTAATGAATAAAGTAGGAGTCAGTCCGGAGCAAAAATTGGGAATGCGTTCAGCTATGAAATCATTGTTACCGGCTTTGCCGGTTACAATGAGGCCGAGTTTGGAAATCCATTATTTTGCACGAAGTGTAAAATAATTAGTTTCGAACCGGCCCATAGCGTTCCAACAGCATTCCCATTTTTTGTGGAGGACGGGAATTTAAAATACTCACACCAAACTTGAGAAAGCTTATTTAGTTTTTAACATTAAATCTAGAGATTTTTGAAGATCAGCTAATTGCTTTTCATCTTGACAGTTAGAGTTGCGTCGAATGTTTTGAGCAATTACTAGTTTCATTGCTTTGTCGACACTGGATTTAACGGCCGACAATTGCATTAAGACTTGGTCACAAGGTTTCCCTTCATCCATCATTCTAAGAACGGCTTCGAGCTGCCCCCGAGAACGTTTTAAACGACTGGTGATTTTTTTACTGGCTATTTCTTCGGGTGTCTGCGACATAATTAACCTCCTAGAACTGATTTATTGTTTTAATTATACCTATGTGGGTACCGGGTAGCAAATAATTGATTTTTTTAGTTAGAAAATACTGATAAAACAAAATATTTGCTTATTTTTACCCTAGGGGGTATATTTATTGACATAGTAATGAGAAGGAGATTGAATGATGGCTAATATTACAGAATTAACAGATAAGACATTCAATGACGAAACAAGTAAGGGTCTGGTGATAACAGATTTTAATGCCGATTGGTGTCCACCATGTAAAATGATGAATCCAATTTTGGAGAAGCTATCTTCAACAGATGAACTAGGCGATAAGATCAAGTTTACTTCTATGAATGTAGATCATAATCCTGAAACCCCAAATAATTTTGGTATTCAAGGTATTCCAACTTTTCTAATCAAGAAGGATGGCAATATCGTAGGACGTTTAGTCGGATACCAACCAGAGGAAAAGTTCCGCTTAGCATTAGAGAAGTTTATGTAAGATGATTTAAATAAAAGGAGCTAATGACTGTAACAAAAAAGTCATTAGCTCCTTTTTTTATTGGTTGGTACTGAAATTTTAAATTTAACAATACTCACCAATGCACTAATCTGGAATGGAAGCTGGGACTTTCAATTACTGAAAAGTAACGAAGCGCTTATTCCAAATATTTTCAAAGAATGAAATTGTGTCTTCAGCAATCATATAGTCGTTGTCAAAAGTTGTGGTCATATCATGTTCCATGAGAATTTTGTAGCCTAATCCATGTGCCATAATTATTGTTGTGTTGCAGCAATATTCAGTTTGGGCACCACAGATTTCGAGGGTACGAATGCCTTTTTCCATGAGAATTTTATTTAAATTGGTTTGATAAAAGGCATTAGCATGAAATTTTTCTACGACGATATCTTCTTGCTGCTTGTCCAACTTACCAGATAACTGCCAAAGTTCGCTACCTCTAACGAGATCTTGATCGTTGTGTTGGATGAAAATAATAGGTAGGTTGGTTTGGCGATACTGAGCAATTCGACCGTTAATACTTTGAATTAAATCGTTAAAATTATAACTATATTGTAGAGCTTTTTGCATATCAATTACGACTAATGCTTCAGCCAATTCAGGCATAATGACACTTCCCCTTAAAAGAATTTATATTTTGAGACTAACATTTTGGTTTAAATTTTAAAAGCGATATTTTGAAAATATGTCTCTTTAAAATTTGCTGATAAGGTTTAATTCGTTCTATAATGGGAAATATTAAATTATAGGATATAAATAATGAAAAAAATAAAAATAATTTCAATTGTAATAGGTTTGATTGTCGTAGTGCTTTTAGCGATTGGTGGAGTCTTCATATATCGGACTCAACAATCGTTAAATGCGCTCGATACGAATAATAAAAGTGTATCTACGAAGATAAAGGATGGCAAACCATTTTCTATTTTGCTTTTGGGGGCAGACACTGGTACTGACGGTCGAGTTGATCGTGGTAATTCAGATACGATGATGCTGTTAACTTTGAATCCTAAGAAGAAAAAAACGTTAGCTTATTCGATTCCTCGAGATGCTTTGGCAGAGATGATAGGCGATAAAACTAAAAATGTTCAAAAAATAAATGCTGCTTATAATATCGGCTTATCCAAAATGGCAAAGAGTACGGTTGGCAGCATGTTGGGCGTTCCGGTCGATTACCACATAGCCATCAATATGGAGGCCTTGGAAAAAACAGTTAACTTTGTTGGTGGGGTAACAGTCACTAGCGATTTGAAGGTTTCGTTTGATGGAGTAACGATTCCCAAGGGAACGCATCATTTGAATGGCAAGCAGGCTTTAACATATGCTCGAATGCGATATCAAGATCCTCGAGGAGACTATGGCCGACAGATTCGTCAACAGCAGATTTTAAGGGCTGTAGTTAAAAAGTTAGAAACGCCGAAGTATTTAGTGAAGGTACCTGATTTGATTAAATCATTAGGTAACGACATTAGCACTGATTTAACGACTAGTGAAATTGATCAGATTGTTTTGAAGTATCATGGTAGTTCTAAGAAAATGGATTTTAATCAAATTCAAGGTCAGACAGCTTGGATCAATGAAAGCTCCTACCAAGTTTTGCCAACTGAGACAATGCAAAATGCTTCAGATAAATTGCGGGAAAATCTGGGGTTAAAGAAGCAAAAATTAGAAAATACTGAAACTAAATTGAACGCAAAGAATAAATCTTTCTTTGAAAATGATGATGATACCGATTATAAGACTTATGAGTTAGATACTACTTATTACACTAATAATACTTATTAAAAGTAAAATTATACGAATATATTTACAATGGGCAAAATATCGCTGAAATACTGTAGAGTTTTGATCGTTTATAATTTTTATTTCAAATACTCTCCATAAAAATAATCCTCAATAACTTTTTAATCTTTAAAAGTTATTGAGGATTATTTATGTTTTAAAAGTTAAACATGACTTTTAAAGCGTTATATCAGCAGTTAATTTGCTGTTCTGGTATGGAAAACGTGATTCGGAAATTTCGAAAGGTTGGCCATCGTCAAGATAGCTGAGCTGATTGATAACTAAAACAGGTTCTCCAATTTTCTCAGCAATTCCTGTATCAATATCCGTTTGAGAGGCCTTTTTGGCACTGACAATTCTATGTGAGCCCTCGATGTTGAAACCCTCTTTTTTTAAATGACTATAGACAGAACTTTTGAGTACATCTTCAGTTAGGGTAGTGATTGAAGTAGGCATAATTGTACGTTCATAAGCAAAAACCTTGTCGTTTAGATATCTGATACGACGAATTACATAAACTGGAACAGTTGGTTGAATTAATAAGTTTTCTGCCTCCTCATAAGAAGGAATTCGAGCAGATAACTCGAGTAGCTTGCTGGTAACTGATTTTCCAGCATTAGTTTCGGTGGTTCCTAGGAGCTGTTCAGAAGGAGAGATCTTACCGTTGATAGAATTATCAATAGAGTAGTCTTTCCTGACGAAAGTACCAGCGCCTCGCTTCGAATAGATCATTCCCTCAATCATCAGAAGCTGGAGGGCTTTGTGAACAGTAATTCTAGTAGTACAGAAATCTTCAGCTATTTTATTCTGATCCGAGATCAATTCTCCAGGACGATATTTTCCATTTTGAATTTGTCGCCTTAATTCGTTTGCAACCTCTTTGTAATTATATGCCATAAGCTTTTTATCTCCTGAAATAATTTTATCATTTTTATAAGAGTTTTTCCTCAAAACAAAAAGTCTACTTACCCCCTATTTTAGTATGAAAAAAATAAAATAATATTTAATTTTGAAAAGAAATTATTTTATAATTTGATTAAGCATTATTGGATAATTTTTAAAGCAAAATAATTATTGAGAGCAGTTTAAACAGATGGTTGTATATTTCTATACTATGAAAAAGGATTCAAATTTTATGAAAATTGATTGTGATAAATGTAGATTTATTAGTAAGATTTCAATAAGCTTGGCTAATAAACTAATGTTATTAATTAAAGACTAATAATGTTTCCAGGCGGAAATCTATGATAGACAAGGGATACAAGTGTTCACTTATAATGAACACTTTTTTTATACTTTAAATAATCAAAAAAATAGTATTTTAAATAATGTGATTAATATCACAAAAATGTATTGATTTTTGTAAATGTAATCGTTATCATGAAAATGAAATCAATAAAAGGAGGTAGAGATAGGATGATCGTAGGCGTGGTTAAAGAACAAAAGGCCGGTGAAGGTCGTGTAGGCGTGACGCCAGCAAATGTAAAAAAATTAGTTGATGCTGGAGCGGACGTCTTGGTCGAGAAAGATGCTGGAATAGGTTCGGGATTTAGTAATGATGATTATCAAAAAATGAATGGCAAGATTGTTAGTCATGCTGAAGCTTGGAAGGCTGATTTGATAATTAAAGTTAAAGAACCAGATGCTGAAGAATACCAGTACTTTCGTCCAAACCAAATAATATGGGGCTTTCAACATTTAGCATCGGCTCCTGAAACAGTGGCACAGATGATCAGGTCAGGAGTAACTGCTATTGGTGGAGAAACAATTGTTAAAGATGGCAAACTAGAATTATTGGCACCAATGAGTGCTATTGCTGGAAGACGTTCAGTTATCATGGGAACTTATTATCTAGAAGCTCAGCATCAAGGCGAAGGCATTTTACTTTGTGGAACGCCTGAAGTACCTGCTGGCAAAGTCGTGATCCTTGGTGGCGGCAATGCCGCAGTTAACGCTGCAACTTTAGCTTTGGATATGGGATGTCGGGTTCAAATTTTGGAAATCAAGCAGGATCGTTTGGATTGGTTAAAAGAACATTTTGCTGGACGTAATTATGAAGGAATAATTTCTAATGCTGAAAATATTGCTAAATACATTAAAGATGCTGACTTGTTTATCTCTACTATCCTTATTCCTGGGGCTCGACCTCCTAAACTTGTAACTGAATCAATGGTTAAGTCTATGAAGCCAGGCAGCGTCATTGTTGATGTTGCAATTGATCAGGGCGGAACTGTAGCGACAATTGATAAACCTACTACAATTGAAGATCCCGTTTTTGTTAAGGACAATATTATTCATTATGCAGTACCTAATCAGCCTGGAGCAGTTCCACGTACAGCTACTTTAGCCTTAGCTAGCGGCAATATTAGTTACTTATTGGAAATTGTTAAAAATGGCTTAGAGAAGGCTATGAAGGAAGATCCTGCATTAGCTTCTGGGATTAATATTTATCAAGGCGAAGTAACTAACAAAGGTTTAGCTAAATCGTTAAATTATGAATTTACAGAAATTGATTAAATAATAATGTTACGGGGGTGAACAAGTTGATGGTTGCAGAAGATATAAATGGAACGAAGGGATTCAATAATCCGGTATCTTTGAGAGATATTGAAGCGGCAGCCCACTTAATTCACAAAGTTGGAAGAGTAACTCCATTAATTCAATCAATGTTTTTAAGTCGCAATGTTACTAATGGGGAAGTTTATTTGAAACTTGAGAACATGCAATTGACGGGTTCTTTTAAGTTTAGAGGAGCCTTTAATAAGATCAATCATTTAACAGATGCCCAAAAGGCTCGGGGCGTCATCACTGCTTCAGCAGGTAATCATGCTCAAGGAGTGGCTTTAACGTCGCATCTTTTGGGAATTAAAGCGATAGTAGTTATGCCTCATGGAGCACCGATTGCAAAGCAAGAAGCTACAGCAGGTTATGGGGCCAAAGTAGTTTTGCATGGCGACAATTTTGACGAAGCACATCAATTTATGGAAGAAGAAGCAGCTCAAAAAGGCTACACCATTGTTGATCCTTATAATGACAACGAAGTAATTGCTGGTCAAGGATCGATTGGTCTCGAAATATTGGACCAGATGTGGGATGTGGATACAGTGATCGTGCCCGTTGGTGGCGGCGGTTTGATTTCAGGAGTTGCAACGGCTTTGAAGTCATTTAATCCTAATATTCATATTGTGGGTGTTCAATCAGAAAATGTTCATGGCATGACAGCATCTTACAAAGAGAATAAAATCACTACTTTTAGTAAAGGAAAAACATTAGCTGATGGAACTGCGGTTGCTACTCCCGGAGATATAACATTTCCAATTACTAAGCATTTGGTTGATGAAATGGTGCTGGTAAATGAAGAAGAAATTGCTAAGGCAATGAAAGATCTTTTACAAAGAACTAAGACTGTAGCCGAAGGGGCTGGGGCTCTTCCTACAGCAGCGTTGGAATCACACAAGATTGACGCAAAATGGTTAGAAAATAAGAAAGTTGTAGCATTGGTTTCTGGAGGCAATGTGGATCTAGAACAAGTTTCACATAATATTGACTACTTCTTAGTTTCAACTAATCATTCTGTTGGTTAGGGGAGGTATTTAAAATGAAAAAGAGTTTATCGCAATCTGCGTATGGGGGGATTTCTGGAGAGAAATATGTACCGTATGTAACTGATAAAAAAATCATGGCGGCAGCTCAGTTGTCATGATTATGGGTGCCATTTTAGCGGTTATTTTCGCTGTTTCGACGGCTTATTCAGGTATGAAAGCAGGATTAACAGTTGCTGCTGGTATTCCTGGATCGATTATTGGTTCGGGATTAATTGCAGCTTTTGCTAAGAAAAAAGGGATTTTAGGAAAGAATCTTTTACAAGGAATGTCCAGTGGTGGTGAGTCCATTGCTAGTGGGATGATTTATGTTTTGCCAGCTATTATCATTATTGGCGGTCGAGTTAATTTTATATCAGGAGTTTTAGTTGGGGCTTTAGCAGTACTATTTGCAATTGGGACAGCCTCATTAGTAGAAAACTATCTGATTGTTGAAGAGCACGGAAAACTAGTTTATCCGGAATCAATGGCGATTTCAGAAGCATTGGTTGCTTCCGAAGCAGGAGGGGATTCGCTGAAATTTATGGGAATTGGCTTTGGCATCGGTGGCATTCTAACACTCTTAACGACGCAAGTTTTCGGCTGGGTTAACAGTACGATTACTTATGTAGGAAATTCTTTTTATCGGTGGAAAATGTCAACTGAAGTTAATCCAATGCTAGCTGGAATTGGTTTTGTTGTTGGATTAGATGTTGCTTTGACAATGTTTGCTGGTTCAATTCTATCTAATTTTGCAATTACGCCTTTAATTGCCAATTTTACGCAGATGGCAGGCAATCACGCTAAGGACTGGAATGATGTATCGATTGCAGTTAATCAGATGGGCGTAGACCAAGTTGCCGGTTCATATTCCAAATATATCGGTGCGGGTATGATGCTTTGCGGCGGTATTGTTGGTGCCGTTAAACTGATTCCAGTTATTGTTACATCTTTAAAGAAGACGCTCAACGCAAGAAATAATGGTAATGATGAACGAAACTTGCTAGGAATTTGGTCATTGATTATTGCAATTGTAGCAATTTTTGTTGTAGGACTTTTCATTGCGGGCAATATAGTTATGGCGATTGTTGGCGCAATTCTTTCTATTATTTTGGCTTTATTATTTGTTATTGTTTCTGCTAGATTAGCTGGAACGATTGGCTGTTCTAATGCTCCTGTGTCGGGGATGACGATTGCTTCGTTAGTTATCATGACATTGGTTTTTGTCCTCTTTGGTTGGACTAGCAATGCTCATAATCAAATCTTGTTATTGTTTGGTGTTTTCATTGTTACGGCTATTTCCGTTGGAGGTGCCTACACGCAGACTCAAAAGGTAGGCTTTGTAATTGGTGGCAATAAGAATGAAATGATGAAATACTTTATGATTGCTGCCATGATTGGGGTTATTGTCGTTGTCGGAACGACTGTAATTCTCGAACCACAATTGAAGATAACTGGCTCAAATCCACCTTTCGGTATGCCACAAGCTAACTTAATTGCTACTTTGACAACCGGAATTATGTCAGGAAACTTGCCTTGGATCATGATTATTATTGGTGTTGTTATGGCTATTGTTTGTTGGATGCTAGGTTTGTCAATTATGACAGTGGCTTTAGGATTTTATTTACCAATTTCAACTACTTCAATCATTTTGGTAGGTGCTTTGATCAAGCTATTAATTGATAAGATTACAAAAGATAAAGAACTTAAAGATAGACGTATTCAAAGCGGTGTCAGTTTATCATCAGGTTTGATTGCCGGAGGTTCAATTATTGGATTGATCGGAATTATCTTGCATGTAACTGGAGTATTGAATGATAAAGCTCCAGCAGGATTTGCTGGCAGCAACGAAATGGGCCTGATTCTACTAGCTGTATTAGTAATTACAATTATTATTCCATTATTAAATATTAAAAAAGAAACAAAATAGATAAGGGGACAAAAAATGACAAAACGTCCGCAATTAACTGAAGAAGATTTAAAAAAGATGGTTTTTCAAAAAAATCCACAGATAACTTATAAAAGAAAAGCTGGAATCGTAACAATTGTTTACGAACAGAATCATCCCATTCAGAAGTTTTTTCGAAAACTCCATGTTCGTATTCCAGAAGAGTCTTATTTAGAAATGGATGAGTACGGGAGCTATGTTTTTACGAAAGTTAATGGGCGACGTAATGCTTATGAAATTGGCAAAGAACTTGCTGAAAAGTTTCCAGATACAGATAAATACCGCTACACTAGGTTAATTTTGTTCTTGCAACAAATTGAGTATAGGGATCATTTGATAGAACGAGTATCATAATAAGTAAGTATAAATATATTATTAATGGGGGAAATAAAAATGACTGAACTTGACCATATTGAATCATCAGCATGTACATCGATCATGGTAGGTAAGAAAGCTTCAATGGATGGGGCAACTTATATTTCTAGAAATGAAGATCGTCTTAATGCCATCTACAGAAAGCGTATTATTGTTCAACCAGCTGTTTCTGGCCGCCATGAGACATACGTTTCACCTTACAATAAGATGACTGCACCATATCCAGAGAGCGGTTATCGTTATACATCAACTTTAGACGCTGATCAAAGTACAGGTCCTAACGAAGAAGATGGCTTTAACGAAAAAAATGTTGGAATCAGTGCTACGGAAAGTGTTTATGCTAATGAAAAAGTACTTGCCTTTGATCCGTATGTAAAAAATGGTTTAGCCGAAGATTCTTTAGCAACTTTGGTTTTGCCATATATTGATTCAGCTCGCGATGGAGTTAAATATTTAGGCAAGTTAGTTGCTGAATATGGTTCAGCTGAAGGTAATGGACTTCAATTTAATGATAAAGATGAAGTTTGGTACATGGAAGTTGTTACAGGGCATCAATGGGTAGCTGTACGTATTCCTGATGACAGTTATGCAGTTGCAGCTAACCAAGTAGCTATTCAAGATATTGATTTCAATGATCCTGATAACTACATGTGGGCTGATGGTATTCAAGAATTTGTTTCGGAACATAATTTAAATCCTGATTTTGATCGTTGGGACTTCAGACATATTTTTGGAACAAATACAGAACAAGATCATCATTACAACACACCACGTGTCTGGTTCGCTCAACGTTATTTAAATCCTTCAGATGATACACAGGATCCAGAATCACCTGAATTGCCATTTATCAGAAAACCAGAACGTAAAATTGCCGTAGAAGATATTCAATATATTTTGAAATCTCATTATAATGAAACAAAATACGATCCTCTAGGCAGCGGCAGTGATCATGATAGAAGAACTTATCGTGCTATCTCATTGTCTAGAACTGCTAATTCACACATCTTACAAATGAGAGATTCAGATAAAAATGGAGCTGCTGGTGTTGAATGGACTGGTTTTGGTATTCCTAGTTTCTGTCCTCAAGTTCCATTCTTTACAAATGCTAATGAGATAGATGAATCATACAGCTATACTCCGGAAAAAATGGACTTGAAGAGTGCTTACTGGATGTATGAAGCTTTGGCAATGGTAGTGGAATCACATTACAAGGAATTTGTAGAACCAAACCTTGATTATCAAAAGACTTTATCAGAATGGGCTCGCAGAAAGATTGAAGCTGTTGATAAGAAGGCTGTTACAATGTCTGGCCAAGAATTAACAGATTATCTAACAGAACAAAATCATGAAATTGTAAAACATTACAACGATGAGACCATGAAACATCTAGCTGACCTAGTAACTAAGGGAACTGAATTAAGTAAGTTAACTTTTAAGATGGATCCAAATCTTTAAACATTACAAAAAGGTCAAGAGTTGGTCAGAATATTGCTCAATTCCTGAGTAATAAATAAATCCAGTATGGAGACCATTAAAGATGGCTGCCACACTGGATTTTTTATGCAAAAAGACTTATTTCAAATTTATTGTATATTTTAGTGAAAATCAAATTAAGCTAATAATAAAAATAATGATGAATTTCACAAACAAAAATTGTAAACTTTAAATAACGTAAATAATTTAGAGGTAAAAATCATGAAAGATGTTCGATTTAAAAGTGTTTTTGACATCATTGGTCCAGTAATGGTGGGACCTAGTAGCTCACACACAGCTGGAGCGGCTAGAATTGGTAAGGTAGTGCATGATATTTTTGGAGAAAAGCCAGATAAAATCGTTATTGATTTGTATGAATCATTTGCTAAAACATATCGTGGACACGGAACTGACGTGGCTATTGTTGGTGGCTTGCTAGGAATGGAGCCAGATGATAGACGATTGGCTGATTCTTTAAAGCTGGCCTATGAAAAAGGAATTAAGGTTGCTTTTGTGACTAAGAGTGAAAAAGTCGATCATCCGAATACGGCTAAAATAACTTTGACTAAAGGAAAGCATGAGTTGTCGGTTACTGGGGTTTCTATTGGCGGCGGCAATATTCAAATTTCTGAAATTAATGGCTTTAAGATGTCGTTAAGTTTAGGTACGCCAACCTATATTACGGTTCATCAAGATGTTGCCGGAATGATTGCCAAAGTCACAGATGTCTTTTCTGATTTTAATATTAATATTGGTACGATGACGGTTACTCGTGCATCCAAGGGCGAAAAGGCTTTGATGATCATTGAAGTAGATGAACGCCGAGATCGTCCCGAAATTTTGAAAAAGCTAAAAGCTTTGCCTAATGTTGACAATGCTACATATTTTGAATAGAGGATTATAAGATGTTTTATACAATTAAAGAGTTAGTTGAAAAAAGTGCTGATTATGATTCTGTTGCCGACTTGATGGTGCGAACGGAAATGGAAAATACTGATCGAAGTAAAGAATTCATTCGCTCTCAGATGGGACGTAATTTGGAAGTTATGGAACAATCTATTAAAGAAGGTATTGCTGGAGTTAAATCTGTAACAGGTTTGACTGGCGGGGATGCTAAGCTGATGGACGAATATTTAGCTAAGGGTGATTTTCTCAGTGGAGAACCAATCTTAGAGGCTGTTAGAAATGCAGTTGCCGTTAATGAGGTTAATGCCAAAATGGGTCTGATCTGTGCTACGCCAACAGCAGGAAGTGCCGGTGTTTTGGCAGGTGTTTTAGTAGCAACAAGAGATCGTCTAAAATTGACTCGTGATCAGCAGGTAGATTTTTTGTTTACAGCTGGAGCTTTTGGCTTGGTTATTGCCAATAATTCGTCTATTGCTGGTGCTGAAGGGGGCTGTCAGGCAGAAGTTGGATCAGCTGCTGCAATGGCGTCAGCTGCTTTAGTCTGTGCTAAAGGAGGAACTGCCCAAATGGCAGCGGAAGCAATCTCTATCACATTGCAAAATATGATGGGCTTAATCTGCGATCCAGTAGCTGGCTTGGTAGAAGTTCCTTGCGTAAAACGTAACGCCTTGGGATCGTCTCAGGCGATGATCTCAGCTGATATGGCATTAGCCGGCATCAAGAGTGTTATTCCGGTAGATGAGGTAGTAGAAGCAATGCATAAAGTCGGTCAGCAGATGCCTTCGATCTTTAAGGAGACGGCTGAAGGTGGTATGGCAACGACTCCAACGGCTTTGAAACTCAAGAAAGAAATCTTTGGCGATTAAAGGGGAGCAATCAATATGAAACAACACAAACATGCGGCATGTACTTCTATTATGGGGGGTAAAAAAGCCGCAATGGATGGTTCGAATTTTATTGCCAGAAATGAAGATAATTTTGTGGCTAACTGGCCTAAGAAATTTTTTGTTCAAGCGGCCATCAAGAATCGTCAAGAAACGTATGTATCGCCGTATAATAAATTTTCGCTTCAATTACCCGAGAGTGGCTATCGCTATACAACTTCACCTGATGCTGACCAAACTGAAGGCTGGTATGAAGAAGATGGTATCAATGAGAAAAATGTCGGAATGAGTGCTACTGAGAGTGTCTTCGCTAATGAAAAGGTTTTGGCCTATGATCCTTTAGTTATGCAAGGATTGGCGGAAGATTCTATGACAACTGTGATTTTGCCATATGTCGATTCCGCTCGTGCCGGGGTAAAAAGATTGGGTGAACTAGTTGCTAAGTATGGTTCAGCTGAAGGCAACGGAGTACAATTTTTTGATCAAGATGAAATTTGGTACGTTGAGCTGGCTACGGGTCACCATTGGGTTGCCATACGAATACCTGATGATTCATATGCTGTAGCAGCTAATCAAATCGGGATTGAGGATATTGACTTTGATGATCCCGACAATTATATGTGGTCGGATGGCATTCAAGAATTTGTTACAGAACATAGCTTAAATCCTGATTTTGATCGTTGGGATTTTCGTCATATTTTTGGTACCAATACAAAACAAGATCATCATTACAATACGCCTCGAGTTTGGTACGGACAGAAATTGCTAAATCCTTCTGTTGAACAAAATCCTGAATCGTCTGAGCTGCCATTTTTGAGACGGCCTGATCAAAAAATTTCAGTAGAGGATATTCAGACCGTCTTGGCTTCACATTTTAATGAGACCCCTTTTGATCCTATTGGGAGTGGCAATGAAGCAGATAAGAAAAGATATCGAGCCATTTCTTTGTCGAGAACGGCTAATTCACATATTTTACAATTACGAAATGATAGTAAAAAAACTCTAGCTATCGAGTGGAAAGCTCTAGGAATACCAAGTTTTAGTCCCTATGTACCATTCTTTACAAATGCTAACGATATCGATAAGTCCTATAGCTACGTTCCGGAGAAACTGGATCTAAATAGTGCTTATTGGATGTATGAGACTTTGGCTATGATCGTAGAAAGCCACTATCAAGAATTTTCAGAACCCAATTTAGCCTATCAAAAAGAACTATCTGAATGAGCCCGTAGAAAAATAGCAGCGGTTGAAGCTGAAACAGTCAAAATGTCGACGACACAGTTGACTGACTATTTGACCGAGCAAAATCATATTATAGCTCAGCATTTTAATCAGGCTACTAAGGAACATTTAGCAGATTTAGTAACTAAGGGAACTGAATTGAGTAAATTAACTTTTAAAATGGATCCCAATCTTTAAATTGAAAAAATTATACAAAAAACACTGGTAAATCAAACAAATTTACCGGTGTTTTTTTGTGCAACTAATTAATATAACATAAATTAACCGCTTACTCACTATTTTTTTGCTATATCATGAGCTTTTTTTAGCAAAGTGACAATTTCAAGTCTATAATAGAAATTGGGATGTTCCCGATTTGGGAATATAGATCAGTGAAAGGTAGCGAAGGCATGCAGGTATATAAAAATTCAGAAGAATTGATAGACCAGATTAAAGAGAGTTATCATAAGTTCATTGATGAATACGAGGGGATCAGCGATGATGTTGCTGATGAAAAAATTGATCAAGTGGACAAGACGCCACGTGAGATGCTCTCATATCAGGTCGGTTGGATTAATATGATTTTATCATGGGAAAAGGCTGAAGCTGGTGGTGCTAAAATTACTACACCTACACCAGGATATAAATGGGATCAAATGCGTCAGTTGTACCATGATTTTAATATTAAGTATGGTTCAGATGGCATTGCAAATGAAGAAGCTGAATTAGGCAGCGTTGTTGCTGAATTAATTGCTTGGATTGATAATATGTCACACGACGAATTATTCAAGCCTGGTGAACGTAAATGGGCAACAACCAAAGCTATGTGGCCAGTAGCCAAGTGGATTAGAATCAATGCAGTTTCACCATTCAATAATTACAGCAGACAAGTCAGAAAGTGGAAGAACTTTAACTTGAGAGATAAGAAAGCTGTTAATTCATAGTAAAAATAAAGGACCTTCATTTCACGTTATGTGAAGTGAAGGTCCTTATTGGTTTTAAAGTCCAAAATCAATTAAGAAGAAACCGATAGTACCGATAATAATCAACATCGCAAAGTTAATTATTGTAAAGTACATTAAATATTTACCAGGATTCTTCTTGAAGAAAAATCGATATTGCTTGAAGGCCAATAAATTAGCTAGAGAACCGACAACCGTACCAAGTCCACCAATATTCGTACCTAAGAAAATAGCATGAACATATTTAGAAAACTTGGAAACTAAAATAGTTGTAGGAACATTACTGATAAATTGACTGGTAATGATCGATGTAAGATAAGTGCTTGTTCTAGTTTGTAAAAATTGATGTAGATTATTAACAATTACTGGTTCACGGTTAATGTTGCCAACGGCAATAAAGAAACACATGAAAATCAACACAATTGAGTAATCAACTGATTCAAGAATATGCGGATTAATAAAGATAACTAGCAATAAAGCCGCAATTAATGAACCCCACATTGGGATTACAGAAAAAATTCCTAGGAAAATTACCACTGTAACGGCAACTGTTAAAGTTAGACTAGGGATATTGAGTTCAACAGCTGGTAATTCAGTTAACTCGATAGGATCTTTGGGAAAGAATCGAGTAGCTAAGAAAACAGCTATAAAAGTAACAATTGTTATTGGTGTTGACATAATAAAAAATTGTTTAATTCCTAGATTGAAGTGCGTTAACAAAAACAGGTTATGAGTGTTACCAAACGGGGTAAAAATACTTCCAAGGTTAGCAGCCATTGCGATAAGTATTACTGGAAAAATTGGATTTACCTTTATATGTTTGGAAAGTTGATAAAATAGTGGAACTAACGTTAAAATCGTAACATCATTAGTTAAGAACATAGCTCCGAAAAATGCTAAAGAAGCAAGCATGAAAATCATCTGTCGCGTCGTCTTTGCTTTGTGCGTCATATACGCCGCGTAATACTTAAGAAAGTCCAAATAATCATAAATTTGGATTATAATCATCATAGATAGTAGTGATGCCAACGTCTTCCAATTAATGTCCATCAATTGAGGTGGACTGATGAAGATAGATGTAAGAATAGCTGCTGCCCCAGCAATCCACAGCACCCTATCTGAAAATACACGTTTTAATACGGCCATTTACGTTTCCCCTACAAAAAAGAAGTACCTTATCTATTATAAAGATAAAAGTACGGTTAAAAAAGATAATTATACAAAAAATACCAAATAAGTTTCCAAATGTTAATTTTTCAAAAAATTATTTTTATAAAAAGCATAATGTATTGTAACCTAAGTATACTAAATATCAACATGAGGGAGGATAATAATGCAAATATTTTTATCAATTTTAATGTTCATCTTGGGGATTGCCATAATGACGGTCTCTTTCAAGGCTAAGAAAGAATTGGTGTATTATCTGACCTTAGCAGTTGGTGTAATTATATTTTTCACTGGAATATTTATGGTTTTTCCTAAATAACTATGCCAAGTGGCAGCATGATTGTTATAATCGTCGTATCAAATAGGGGAGGTATTTCCATGATTTTGAAACGGACGTCTTATTTGGTCTTGATTTCAATGATCGTTAGCGTCATTGAAATGACCGTTGACCCTGAATTTTTCTTTGGAAGAATTTCTTTAGTATTTTCAGGATTATTGATGCTTTTATTATCATTGCTATTTGTAAGAAGTTTGTGGCGATTTAATACAAATTCTAAAAATTAAACCGTAAAAATATGACAGAGCTGAACAAAACATGTTCAGTTTCTGAGCATTAAGGTAGGACGGTAACTCGATTTTGAGTTGCCGTCTTTTTTTGTGTTGTGTATGAAACATTGTTTCACAAGAAGCAAAGGGAGATAGAGCAGTTAAACTCTATCTCCCTTTTGTGTGCAAGATTTGTATTAAATAAGTGTGCAAAGCGTGTATTTATCTATTGAATAATTGATGGAACAATCTTTTTAAGACTTGGCATGTAAGTTGCTTATATAAATGTGAATGGATAAACAGGAAGTGAAGTTATGAAAATTGTATTGATAAGCCATAGTAATATGGCTCTGGGAATGAAGCAGACTTTAAATATGATTATTGGAGATGATAAAAATGTATTGGCTTATGCAGCGTATATAAATGGCAGCACAGATGAAGTAGAAAATGTAAAGAAATTAGTTGAAACAAATTCAAAGGAACAATTTATTATTCTTACGGATTTACTAGGTGGGAGTGTAAACAATGAAATGATGCAATTACTAGAAAATAATCAAAATATTAAGTTGGTTACAGGGATGAATTTGCCGTTAGCCATGCAATTGCAAATAAAGGAAAGCACTGCTGAAAAGATAACAGATGAGGATTTAAATTCAATTATTAATCAAAGCAAAGAATCATTGGCAAATGTGAGAAATTTATTAGTAGAAAAGAGGATGAAAGAAAATGATCAAATTTTGTAGAATCGATCATCGTTTGTTACACGGACAAGTGATTTTTTCATGGACTAAGTCAGAAAGCATTGAGCGAATTATTGTGATAGATGATTTGGCAGCCAATGATGAGTTTAAAAAAATGTCATTAAGTTTATCTAAGCCAACAGGGGTAAAGCTTAATATCTTTTCTGTAGATACAGCTATTCAAAATATTTCTAAAATAAAAAAGCTTCCAGAAAAGGTCATGCTAATTTTCGGAAATACTGATTCAACTTTGAAATTTGTTGAAGTCTATAAGGATATTAAAGAAATTAATTATGGTGGTATTCCAGAAAAAGAAGGCTCAAAAAAATTTAGTAATACTATCGCGTTAACTGATCAGGATATTGAAAATTCTAAAGCACTTAATAACATGGGTATCGAACTCTATATGCAACAAATACCAACAACTAAGAGGGAAGAATTAAACGATAAATTATAAAAGGAAGTGAAAGCAATGTTATATAAAGCTATTATATTAGGAATAATTGGAATTATCGTTGTTTGGGATTCGCGTTTATTTGGAAGATTGAATGTAGAACAACCATTGATTGCTAGTACCTTAGTTGGGATTGCCTTAGGTGATGTTACTAAAGGATTAATGGTCGGAGCCACTTTGGAACTTATATCATTAGGATTGGTTAACGTCGGTGCTGCCGCTCCTCCAGATATGGCATTAGGATCAATCATTGCTGCAGCTTTTGCTATTTTATCAGGTGCATCCGCTCAAACAGCTTTGACAATTGCCATTCCTATTGCTGTACTTGGTCAATTACTCGCCATTGTTTTAAGAATGGCAATGTCATCATTCAATGTTATGGCTAATCGATATATTGATGAAGGAAAATTCAAATCTGCTACTAATTTACACATTATTTGGGGATCAGCACTGTATGCGATTAGTTATTTTGTACCAATTTTTATATCTATATATTTCGGAACAGGGTTAGTAAAGCAAATCGTTTCAGTAATTCCAAAATGGTTAACTAGTGGATTGACAGTTGCTAGTGCTGTGCTACCAGCTTATGGATTTGCACTATTACTTTCGACGATGCTTTCAAAAAAAATGGCACCTTATTTCTTTATCGGATTTCTTATTACGGCATATGCAAATATTAGTGTTACTGGAATAGCATTATTTGCTATTTTGATTGCTATTTTATTAGATCAAATCATTTATAAAGATAAATCATCGTCATCTTCAGGCGGTGATGGAGACTCATTAGATTCCTTATAGAAAGAGGGTAAAACGATGTCAGAGAATAATAAATCTGAAAAAGCTGTAAAAAAAGAAAATAATAAAAAATATTGGCAATTTTTCTGGCGTTCTTGGACAATCCAAGCGTCATGGAACTACGAACGTCAGATGAATTTGGGATTTCTATACGGAATTTCGCCAACCTTAAATCGTATTTATAAGGATCCTAAAGATATTGATAAAAAGAAATCTGCTTATAAGAGACATTTAGCATTTTATAACTGTACACCGCAAACTTCATCATTTGTATTGGGATTGTCAGCTTCTATGGAAGAACAATTGTCTCAAAATCCTGACGATTTTGACCCAGAATCAATAAGTGCAGTTAAGTCTAGTTTAATGGGTCCTTTGTCAGGGATTGAAGATTCATTTTTCCAAGGTACAGTGAAAGTCTTGGCATTTGGATTGGGAATTAATTTTGCTCAAAAAGGTAATATATTAGGTCCTATTCTAGCTTTGCTGATTTGTTTGGTTCCGGCATGGCTAGTTACATGGTACGGAGCTAAATGGGGATATACGGCAGGAAACCAATTTTTAACAAAATTGAATTCAGAAGGTGCAATGGATCGGGTGATGTTTATTGCCGGAGTAGTTGGTTTGATGGTAATTGGTTCAATGGTGGCCAGTATGATTTCATTAACCACGCCATTACACATGGGAACGACTTTTAAACTTCAATCAACACTTAACACGATTATGCCTAAATTGATTCCAATTAGTTTGACTATGTTTATGTATTGGCTGATTCAAAAGAAAGTTAACACAGGTTGGATTTTGACCGTTTGTATTATTGGGGGAATCCTTGCTAGTGTGTTAGGGATTTTAAAGGCTTAAGAAAGAAGGTAAAGAAATGTTTGATTCTAGTTAAGAATTATATTTCGTGTCAAGACTTATAAATCAAGCAAGTAATATATTTAGGAGGAATTTGATTATGTTATCACCAAAGGAAATTGTAGCTAAGATTTTTAAGGAAGAATCAAATATTGAAAATGTAATGTTTGTCGGTTGTGGTGCTTCTATGGCAGATTTATATCCAGCTAAGTATTTCTTGGAAAAGAATGCTAAGAAACTTCGTATTAGCCTTTCTACGGCTAATGAATTTAACTATGATTCACCAGCATCATTAGGGAAAAATACTATAGTTATCGTAGCATCGTTAGGTGGAACAACACCAGAATCTGTTGAAGCCACTAAGGTTGCAAGTAAGGCTGGTGCACATGTTATATCAGTTACAAATTCAGAAGGATCACCATTAACGGAAGCTGCTGAATTTGTCGTTGTTCACGGATTCCATGAAAGCTATGCCGCCAAAGTTGCTAAAATGAAAAATGTATTACTTTTAGCAGTTGAGATTTTTCAAGCAAGTGAAAAATATGATCACTACGATGAAATGATTGATGCTTTAAATAAGATCGATGGGCTTATTAATAAATCTGTTAAGTCGGTAACTCCCTCTGCTAGAGTCTTTGCTGAACAATATAAGGATGATAAATTAATTTATGTATTATCCAGTGGTGCTACATATGATGTTGCCTATTCAACCGCTAGTTTCCTATTTATGGAAATGCAATGGATTGCAGCTCCAACGCTAAATTCGGGTGAGTATTTCCATGGACCATTTGAAATGACTGAAAAAAATGTTCCTTACTTATTATTTATGAATGATGGACCTACACGTCACTTGGATGCTAGAGCTCTAACATTTCTTCAAAGATTTGACGCTAAAGTAACAACGATTGATGCTAAAGATTATGGATTAGATTCAATTGCATCAGACAATGTTATTGACTATTTAAATCCAATGATTTTGACAGGAGTAATGCGTGTTTATGCTGAGCAGTTGGCTATTGCTAGAAAGCACCCATTAACAAAGCGTCGTTATATGTGGAAATTGGAATACTAATCTAGTCGATTGAACTTTAAAAACGGATTGACCAATGGTCAACCCGTTTTTGTGCATGTATCGTTCTCTAGTAGGAGGTTAATAAATGTCAGAAATAAAGTTAGAAGCATATCTTGATAAGATTTCTAAAAAGGCAATGGATGAAAGAAATTTTAATATATTAGAAACAGGAACTATTGCAGACAATTTACAGTTATCACGTAGCACCGTTAGTCGGTATCTGAATGATGGGTACAAAGAGGGAGCGTTTTCTAAAATAAAAACTCATCCTATCAAATATATTTCTATCAGAGTTTTGAGAAAATATTTTAAATCACCAAGACTAGATTATGACAGCGTGAAAAACTTAATGAATGAAAAGAAAAAGTTGTCAACAAGCAATCGGGATATATTTAATGCGGTTATCGGTTCAGATGGGAGCTTAGTAAATCAGATCGAAGAGATTAAAACTGCAACTCTGTATCCAGGGAAAGGCTTGCCTATAATGCTAATGGGACCGAGTGGCTCCGGTAAAACTTATTTGGCTTATAAAATTTATGAATACTGCGTTCAAAAAGAAATAATTTCTAAACAATCAAAGTTTCAATCTTTAAATTGTGCGCAGTATTTTAATAATCCTGAATTATTATCTAGCTTGTTGTTTGGATATACTAAAGGGGCCTTCACAGGTGCAGATCAGGATACTGCTGGTTTAATAGAAAACGCCAATGGAGGAATTTTATTTTTAGATGAAGTGCATCGTTTAACAAAAAGTGGGCAAGAAAAACTCTTTTCATTCATGGATACTGGTCAATATTCTCCCGTGGGGAACGATAGTATTAAACGAAAAGCGTCGGTACGATTGATTTTTGCTACAACTGAAAAATTAGATTCAACTTTTTTACCTACGTTTGTAAGGCGTATTCCAGTAATTATTAATATTCCAAGTTTCGGTTCCAGACCGCAAAGCGAAAAAGTTCAGTTAATAGATTATTTCTTTATGAACGAAAGCAGGGTATTAAATAGACGAATAAAGGTTTCGACACAATTAATAAATGCATTAGCATCAGCTGATATGGAAGGAAATATAGGCAAATTAAGAAATATTATTAAATATTCTAGTGGCAATGCCTATGCAAAATTTGAAGATTCATCTGAAATTAAAGTTAATTTATCAAATATACCTATAAATTATTATCAAAGTTTAATTCAATATGAAAAATTTGAAAATGAACCTAATGAATATGTTAAATATGATTTTAATAGTGATGCACTTCCACGTCATACTAATCAAACAATTAGAATTATTAAAAAACTTTATGAGAGTACTATAGAAATAATATGGGATTTCTTTAATGGAGAACTTGATAAAAAGCAGTTTTTGAATCATTTTAATAAAAATGTTGATATGCTTTTTGATAGCATCCTTTTTAAAACTAATTATAAAAATCTAAATGACTCAGAATATGAATTTCTAATTTATCAAATAAAATCTGTTTTTGATTTTATGGAAGATAGTTACGGCTATCCTAAAGATGGAAATCAGATTATTGCAATTGCTACTTTGTTAAGGTCTAAAAACTTGCAGTCAGTACTGAAAGAAAACAAGATTTGGAATTTACACAAATTCGAAATTATTCATGAATTAAAAAACAATTTTCGCAGATCATATCAGATAGCAACACGAATACTTGCTTTGCTATCAAACAAAATGGAACGAGATATTTTAAAAGAAGATATTTTAATGGTCACACTATATGTTGCTAAAAGTAAAAGTAATAATTCATTGCAAGAAATCCATAGTATTGTAGTTGCTCATGGATATTCAACAGCAAGTGGTCTGGCCAATGTTGCTAATCGAATGTTGAAGGATAATATATTTCAATCCATAGATATGCCAATTGATACAACAACCAAGGACATTGAGACAAAATTAATTGATTATATTAATACGGTAAATATTGAAAATGGATTAATCCTATTGATTGATATGGGATCATTAAATCAAATTGGTAACAGTTTAAATGAAAAATTAAATGTACCAATTTTAATGATTGACCATGTTTCCACACCATTAGTTTTGAATGTAGGAAATCTAATTCTTCAACATAAAGGCATGAATGAAATTAGAAATGATGTATATTTAAACAATAAAATTAATAGCCAAATTTTATTGCCACGTAAAAAACAAAAGAAAGCCATTATTACTTGTTGCCATTCAGGGATGGGCAGTGCTGTTCAAATACAAGAAATTATTAAAAATAGCTTAAAAAAGTTCGATGTTAATATTGAAATATTGCCCTACGATTTTGGTAAATTATCAAAAAATAAGCGTAATGAATTACCGTTCGAATTGTATGATGTTATAGCTATAGTTGGAACTGCTAATCCTAAAATAAGTGGAATTCCATATCTTTCGTTAGATGGTTTACTATCAGGAAACCATATAGATCAACTTATTAAGATATTGAATGAAACTAAATCTATGGATTATTCAGAATTGAAAGATGCCTTATTAATGAATTTTACAATTAAAAGAATGATTTCTAGCGTAACTATTCTAGATCCTAATAGTTTAATTAAAATAACTGATACAACTGTTTCAAAAATGGAGAAATTATTGAATACTAAATTTCAAACCAATAAACGGATTCTATTAATTATTCATGAATCTGGTATGATTGAGCGATTAATTCGTAAACAAAATTTAGATGTTCAAGAAGATATTGAACAGTTTAGATTAAAACATAAGAAGTTATTTGGATTAGTTTATCAGGCGATACATCCACTGGAGAGTCAATATAATATTGAAGTAAGTGTTGAAGAAGTTAGATTAATTGTTGAGATTATTTTGGGTGATGATTAAAAACGATGAATGAAAAAAATTAACGTAGTGTAATCCATTATTACTGAAAGCTCTATTTACAATATTGCAAATAGAGCTTTTTTGATGCTTTCTTTTATATATATAAGCATAAAAATATTAAATTGGTTAAGTAAAAAATCATATAAATGTGTTTAGACATATTATTAGTTGCTATAAAATAAAGCTCGATATATCATTTTTTTGTTTACAAAATAGCAGTAAAAACTCATCTCTATCCCTTTAATATCAAGGACTTTCAAATTATAAAAAAATTAATTACAATATCTGAAAAAATGGCAAGAAAAAAGATTGTATAGTAAAAAGTAGCTCATGGTTGTACATTCTATCACAAAAGGGAAATCTGATATATGTATATACAAAGGGAGGAAATGTTTATGAAAAATAAAAATATAAAAATAGGGCTTGTTACGCTATTTTCAGTTGTAGCATTGGGAACTGTTGCTATACAAACCGGTACTACAGTAGATGCGGCTGATCTAGGAACGCCTTTACAGTCAAGGATGTATGATCCAACTCCTGCACCACAGAAGTTGTTGAATATCTGGATGACTAATGGTTATGCTTTACAGCCAGACGCCACAACAAATGCCGAGGTTGGTCAAAAGGGTGTTGTTCTGCACACAGATGTAGGTCGTTCAGTAGGGAGTGTCGTAACAGGACTACTAGATGCACCACATTACAGATGGTTGGTTTCTTACGATGGTAAAAACTGGTCATCACTTCCTGAATGGCAGTATGGACATCAAGAAAACTTGCCAGTAGATACTAGTAAAGAAGGTACAACATGGTATCAATTGGATACTCAGTATTACAACTACTTAACAGGCTGGGCTCTAAAGACACACGTTTATTCAAATATTGCTCAAGTTAATGTTTTACCAAATGATGTTCAACCAGAATCAGTTAAGGTTTCAACTGATACCAATTATATCTACAATAACAAAGATCAAATGATGAACAGTGCATATGCTCATGCAGTTGTAACACCAACAAACGCTACTGGAAAACTTACGTGGTCACTTGATTACGAAGACCAGAAATATGCAACGATTGATAGTACAACAGGTAAAATTACTGCTAAGACGAATACTGATGACTATATGAAACCTGCAAGAATCAAAGTGATTGCCACATATACGGGATCTAATACAGCGAAGGACAGTGAGTCAAACACTGTATCAGGAAGTTCTTATGTGACGATTGGTGGAGGATTAAATGATGCCACTGTTAGAAGTGGTCAGAAAGCAACCTTTAGTTTGCAAGGTAACCAAAATAACTTCAATGGTAGCTGGAATAACAATGAAATTTGGGTTGAATGGTCCAAAAAGAGTGTTGGACAAAAAGATTCTCAGAGTGTATCGCTAGGATCAACTCGAACTATGTCAATGACTACTGCACCATTAACAATTCATGATAGTAATCAACTTTATAGAGCTAAAGTCATTATGAGAAATAATGGTAAAGAAACTTCAATGACTACACGCTGGGCGAAATTAATTGTTAATCCATAGGGGGAAATAAAAATGCAAGTAAGTACAAAGTTAAAAAGAGCTGGCTTAATAAGCTTTGCAGCAGTTTCAATGTTAGGGACATTCTCAGTTCAAGGAGCAACTGTTGATGCAGCCGCTCTGGGCACACCACTAACTAATAGTTCCTTCACACCAACTCCGGCACCAGATAAATTTTTGAATATATGGAATACGAATGGATATGCTTTACAGCCTGAATCTCATACTTATACGGTTGTTGGTAATCCTGTAACTTTAAATACTGATGCTGGTAGATCAGTCTGGTCTGTCATGAGTGGCTTGCTCGATGCACCACATTACAGATGGTATAAATCAGACGATGGTGTTAACTGGAGTGCTGTACCAGAGTGGCAAAATGGACACCGTAAAAACTTGAGTGTTCCATCTAATGAAGTAGGCAGAACTTGGTATCAAATGGATACCCAATATTATAACTATTTAACTGGCTGGGCATTGAAGACACATATTTACTCTGATGTTGCTGAAGTTAATATTGTCGATACACCAACCAATGCTAGCGGAGTCTCAGTAACTGCTGATTCCGATTATATTTATAATAATGACAATCAGAATAATGTTACTTTTGCTCACGCCAATGTAAATCCAATTTCCTCAACAGGTAAGGTTACTTGGTCAGTAGATAACACTAACCTAGCTACAGTTGATAGTACTGGTAAGATTACTGCTAATGACAGGGGCCTTTCTGGTGTAGTTAAAGTAACTGGAACATTCCACAATATGGATAGTTCATTTGTTGTTGGTACAACTTATGTCGAAGTCGGCGGTGGAATTGCTGATCAAACAGTTCAACCAGGACAAGCAGCAACCTTCAGTTTGAAGGGCGATACAAGTAAATTGAATGAACTTATCCAACAAAACAATGCAGATGTTCAATGGTACAAGAAGGCTCCAGGCACAAATAAAGCAGAATATATTGGACAATATAATTCTGCTGCATATACTACCGGAATTACAAGCGTTGCTGATAACGGTACACAATATCGCGCCAAAATTATTCTAAAAGATGGTTCAAATAAAAAGTCTGTCTACACTAACTAGTCAACTTTACATGTTACTTATAACAATTAGTTAATATTGATTGAGGGGGGAAATAAAATGGGATTAGAAAGTGCTACATTTGGAAAAATAGAAAGAAAAATTAGCATAATAATTTTTCTGCTGGTTCTATTGATGGGTTCTTTTCTTTCATTTGCACCGACCGCAGTTCAAGCGGCTAGTGTAAGTGCCCCCATTAATGTAGATAAGTCTAAGAAAACAAGTTCCATAGCAGATCAAATGCTTCAAGCAAGTACTCAAGCAAATACTCAACGTTCAACAGATGTCTCGAGTTTAACATCGCCGTTTAATAGTGATATTAAGCCTGCTTCTGATTTGGTTACTGCCTTGACAACGCCTTTGTCAGTTTTAGTAAATTCTGACGGAGTTACCTATGGTCCGTTGTCAGATAATGGACTTGGTAGATTGAAAGCTAACGTATCATATTTGATGATGGCTTATATAAATACGGATAATGTAAATGCAAATGATACGAAAAATCAGTTACAGGTAGCGTCTACGACCCAAATTACGGCGGTAGATAACAATGGGAATCCGACTGCAGGTTTTAGTAGAGCTGAATTTAAAGACGGCAATGGAGATGCTTTAGTTCTGGATGACAATGGACAACAGATAAAACCTGTGTCTATAAATAATAAGAGTGGCTCGGCTACGCTTTCCAATTTAACTAGAGATTCCGTGACATTGAAATATAATAATAGATCAAATACATATGGTTCAAATGTGAATAACCAACCACTGGATCCTGGGCCCGCTGCTGCAGCGCAAGTTAGAGTGTATTTCGGCTTAGGGCAATGGGGAACAATATTAATTCCCGCTGCTCAAGTTAGCGCAAGTATCCAAACAGATCAAATTTTTAACAATACATCGGTTGATTTTGAAGTTTCACCCGCGCTTTTGAAAGCTACTATTCAAGATACAATAAATAATTTGAAGAAAAAATACGCAAATAGTGATAATTATAAAGATTTATCCATTGACAATAATATAAAAATCAACTGGAAAATTTGGGCGTCTACTCAGAAGAATGGTGTTAGCGTTGGTTACCAAGATTTTGATAATGGAATTCAAAACTTATATGATACTAATAAGGATCCTGATAATGATGCTGAGTATAGTGAAGGTCTGAATAAATCTGCAAGTCAATTTACACATCAATTTTACAGGGCTGATAATAATCATAATCCAATAGGTAATGAAACACAGGGGAGTCCTGTGTATGTATTTGCAGATATTTCATTAGGCTATACTTATAAAACCCCAGGACTAACAATTTGGAGTGATTGGAAGACTAAGAACGGCAAATCCCAGGTAAGACTGGATGGATGGACTGTATCACCAGCAAATACACCTACGAATACAGATGACCTACCAGAGGTTACAGGAACGAGTGGAATAAATGATACATCTGAACCAACTAAGGATCAGGAAGTTGATACGCAATCAGGTTTGGCTAAAGGAGTTCTGGATCCTAAAGCAAATGATAATATTACGTATACTTCTAAGATTCATGTTGACGTTAATCATACTGGAAGCTCCTCAGGAACTATTGATGATGGTGTATATAAGACTGAGATTCCAAGTGATATGACTATCGATGAGAATAGTATTAATATTGAAGCTATGAATTATTCTTTCTATCCTGAGAAGCTGCACGTAAGTGAGACTGCCGATCCGAATGATGCCACAAAGAAAATTTTAAAAATTTCAGGTATCGAATTAACGGCGGATGCCACTCAGAGTGGAGGTACTATTGATTACACAATGACTTTCAACGGTACTGCTGGAAGTAATACAAAAAGTATTGATTTCACGCCGACATTCGATGGAACTGGAGGGCAGACAATTGATGATCAAGGTACTGTCAAACCTCTTCCTATTAAGCAAGTATCTATGACACCAAATTATATTCATTATTCAAATCAGCCAGAAGGAAAATTAGAAATGACTCCTCATGATATCTATTTTGGAGCCATCAATTCCTATATTGGTCAAAGTTCAATCAAACATAGAGTTACTCCAACTGCAGGCAGTAATATTTTGGATGTTTCAGATAATCGTAGCAGTAAGCCTGCGACGACTTTAACCATTTCAGCTGATAATCTTACATTGGATGGATTAGCGAATGGATCAGTCTTCCCAGGGGCATTGACTTACTTTGATAAATCAGGTAATCAGACAGTCCTTACTAAGGATAATCCGATTCCAATTGCTCATACCTCTGATGGAGAATCGATTCCTTCTATTAATTGGAGTGAAAATGAGGGACTATTATTGAAGTTGAATCGTGCTAGTGCTATTCCGAAAGGAACATATAAGTCTACAGTTACATGGACAGCAACCAATTCACTTTAGGTAATAATCAAATGATTGAAAAAAGAGAGTAGAACAGAATATCGTTCAATTCTCGAACAATAAAAAGACCTCTATGGTGACCATCAAGGATGATTGTCATAGAGGTCTTTTATTGCTGTTAGTCAAATTAACATAGAATAATTATTTAATAAGCGCCGTCAGCAATTTTTTCTAAAGTTGTTTTAGAAGGTATGAAGAACAAATTGCCGGTGATTGGTGTACTGAAATCAAGTAAACGATCACTCTTGGTGAACATATTTGTTAACATTCGATTAGTGATAGCAAAGTCTTTGGAATAGCCAATAAAATAAGTGCCAGTGATATTCTTAGCTGGATCGGAGAAAGGTACATTCATACGCACAATTTTATGTTCAACGCCGTTTTCTTCATCTTTAGAGACAACATTATGAGCATTCTTTAATTTTTCATCGTCGTCTAACTCACGGTCGGAAAACTTATGACGGCCAATGGCTTTTTCCTGATCTTCTGTCTTAAGATTTTTCCAAGCATCCATATTATGAATGTATTTTTGGGCAAAGGCGTATGAACCATTAGCAAATTCAGGGTCCTCTGCAGGATCAATCAAGGTGTAATCCATGGATTCAATTCCAGCAGGATTTTCGGTTCCGTCAATAAAGCCAATGATAGAACGACCTTCAATATATCTAAAATCATGAGTTTCGTCTTCGACTTTGGTGATGGGACGAAGAATTTCCATAAATTGGTCCATTAATTCGTAGATGACAGACATTTTTTTGGCTCTGACATGGATGAAAATATCGCCAGGCGTAGAGACTGCAGTGTACTTAGGTCCCTTAATTTCTTGGAAGGGTTCTAATTCTTTAGGTTTGGGAGCGTTGGGAAAGAGATAATCCCAAGCATCTGAGCCAAAGCCCCAGGCAATATTAGCTTGGGCTTCTGGGTCTCTAATTCTCATACTGTTGATAATCGAATTGGACATATCCGAAAATTCTGCGATGGCATCCTTTTCCTTTTCTAAGTCCGAATGGTTGAGCAACAAGGTTGTAAAAATTACGCTTTCGCCAGCATCTTTATAAACATCCTGTGCCTTTTTAATGTCTACTGTCATGAATTTACCTCCAAATTATGTGTTTACACACTTACTTTATCATATAATAAACAAAATCAATATTATTAAAAATCACAAATAAAAATTCTTGATTATGTTCTTAATAAAGCGAATAATTAAATTAATGATAAATTTTTTGATGATTTTTGAAGGGAAGTACAATATATGTGTACAAGTCTTAGTTTAGGAGCTTTAGATGGCTCAAAATTTTTAGCAAGAACAATGGATTTTGCTTTTGAATTGAATGGTCAACCAACTTTCTTGCCTCAAGAGTACAAGTGGATTTCTTCCTACGATAAGAAGGAATATACAACTGATTATGCCATTATGGGAACTGGGGCCAAGTATGGCAATAATTATATGGTAGCTGATGGTTTTAATGAATATGGTTTGTCTGCCGCTGAACTGTATTTTGCTAATGCGGCTAAATATGATACGAAGCCTACAGATGGCGCAATGAACTTAGTTGCTGAAGAGTTTATTTTGTGGGCATTAGGAAATAATAAATCAATTGAAGATTTGAAAGAGAATATCAAGCAAGTTCATTTGATTGAATCGAATAGTGGCGTTATGGGTCAAAATCAACCATTGCATTTTATCTTTAGCGATGCTACAGGTGTTACTTATATTCTTGAACCAGAAGGCGATGGTTTAGTCTTACAAGAAGACAAAGTTGGCGTGATGACGAATACACCTGACTACAATTGGCATAAGACCAATCTTGCTAATTATTTAGGTGCTCAAACAACTAACTTTTCTGCTAAAAAATTTGGTAAGCAAGAAGTTATTCCATTAGGTCAAAATGGTACTTTCAGATTGCCAGGTGGTTATACAGCCGTCGATCGTTTCGTTAGAACAGCCTTTATTCGTGAAACAACTGAAACACCTAAAGATGCTAAACAAGCCGTTAATACAATTTTACATATGCTTGACAGTGTCACGATTCCACGTGGCGTTAATATTAAGGAAAATGGCGAAGCTAGTTATACTCAATATCAAACTGTCTTGGATTTAACTAACAAGGTTATGTACTTTGTACCTTACGGCAATAGAACGGTTTACTCAGTTAAATTAACTGATGATTTGATCAAGAATCAAAAGGAACCTAAAGAGTTCCCTGTAACCATGAGTCAAGAATTTCAGGCTTTAAATTAGAGTAATTAGTATTTTAATTTAAATATATGAAAAAACGAGAGTGCGACAGAACTCGGTAGCTTCCGAGCAGTAATGTAAAAGGAACGGTAACTCGATTTTGAGTTACCGTTCCTTTTATGTTAAGCGGAGTGAAGTTATGTTTTGACCCGCTTTTTTTAGATGTATCTAAGCTTCTAGCAATCCAATCAAATGCGATGGGTGTTGGCAGCGTTATTAAGTTAATATATTAGGAAGGAGGGCGAGATATGAATTGGATAGTTGTAATGATTTTGGCCGCTACGCTGGCAGGATTTGTTCAAGGAGTGACTGGATTTGGTTCAGGAATTGTTTTGATGGTTTTTTTACCACAGTTATTGCCCATTAATCAGAGTGCGGGTGTTTCAACTTTGACGATGTCGATTGCTATCGTCATGGTAGCTTGGAAGTATCATAAAGCTCTGAAATGGAAAAAATTAGTTGCCCCATTTTTAATTTATATTGTTATGGCAGTCTTTTCACTCCACTTGAGTAAATTTTTGGCTCCGGGTTATTTAAAAATTTTATTAGGATTATTGCTAATTGTTTTAGCATTGTATTATACAATCATGAACTTTAAATCAATTACTATTAAGTCAATACCTGTTTACGTTATGATTATTTTTGCTTTGATTTCAGGATTCTTTAATGGGATGTTTGGTATTGGTGGTCCCTTGATGGCTTTGTACTTTTTAACAATTTCAGATTCTAAAGAAAATTATTTGGCTAGTATTCAAACTTTTTTCTTGATTGATACGATTGTAATAACAAGTTTACGTTTCACTAGTGGAATTTTGACAACTAGTAATTTGAAGTTTGTCTTTGTAGGATTTATTGGTGCTATTCTTGGAACGATTTTAGCTAATCGTTTGGTCAGTCATTTGAATATTCGCATTATGGAATATTTCATATATATATTTATCGGAATCAGCGGCTGCTATTACTTAATAACAGCGTTATGACAAAAGATTTTATTAGTCAATATTTCTTAAAATATTATACGTACCAGATTTTATGCAGGTCGTAATAATATGGGCGATTTCATTACTAGTAGAATTAGGACTTGTTTCAAGCCACCACTTAAGTACTTGCATAGCTGATGCAGCAAATAAATTAGCATTTAATTCTTGATAGGAATCAGAGAGTTTTTGATATTTGCTTTGTTGAAGTGAAACCAAAAATTTTTTAGCAAAGATATCCTGCATTTGTTCAAAAACATTACTTTCCATATTTTTAGACCACAATATTAATAATTCCTGACGATGATTAAAAATAGGCTCAATAGCCAGAGGTAATTTTTTTTCGTAAGAGTTAACTTTTCTAATTATACTGCTGGTATTTTATACGTTCAAAAGATGCATATAATAGTTCATACATAAGTTAGAAAAAGGTGGAATTATTGATGTTTCAATTAAGAATATATACTTTAAAAGATGATAAAACAGCTTCACTTTATATGAATGAGTATTGGCAAAGACATTTAATCAGTTTACCTAAGTACGGTATAAAAGTTGAAGGTGTCTTTAAAGAAAAAAGTAAATCATCAGACCAGCCATGCAGAGTTTTTGCGATAGTTTCTTTTTCAAAGGGAGTCGATGCACAGGCTAGTAATCAAAAATATATGGATAGTCCGGAATTTAAGAGCGATATGGATGGCTTTCCAATGGAAAACATCTTAAACGTTGAGTCACTAGATTTGGCAAGAAACGAGAAATTGCCATTTTTTGATGGTTTAGAAGCTAAATAAAATTTGTAGCTCAAACGTGAAGCGAATAAGCCCCAGTAATCGTATTTTGATTACTAGGGCTTATTTTTTACCGTTCTAATCGCTAGACATTTGGTAAAAAAGAGACCACTATATTTTTGGTATGTAGGTTGATTATGTTATAAGATATAATTAGATATAAAGATAATCACCATGTTTATAATTGGTGCGTTCCAATTTATGAAATGAGGAAAAGTAATGGCCGATTTAGTTTATCAAAAAATTATTACATCTTTAAAGAAAGCAATTGATGCTGGTGAATTCGCAGATATGCGTTTACCAGACGAAAGATCATTGGCAGAAAGCTACAGTGTTAGTCGTAGCTCAATTAAGCGTGCTTTAGGATTAATGGCTGATCAAGGAATTATTTTTAAAAAAAGGGGTTCAGGAACATTTGTCAATCCACTTTATTTGAAACAAGGATCATCGTTTAACTACAGTGGAAAGAATTTAGGTATTACAGATAGCTTTAATGCCAATGGCCAAAAGCCTGGCGTTAAAGTCTTGAGTTTTGATGTTGTTCATCCTAGCAAGGACCTGCAAGACAATTTATTTTTAAAACCTACTGAATTTGTTTATGCTTTCAAGCGTCTTAGATCATTAGACAATGTTCCTTTTATGATTGAGACGGGATATATTCCTATCAAATTAGCTCCAGAATTGTCAGAACAAATTGCTTCCGAATCAATCTTTAATTATGTAGAATCAGAACTGGGAAAAGAAGTTAATAAAACTTATTTGACGATTTTTGCTGAACCATCTGATCAAGAGGGGAAGAATTTATTACATTTGGCTGACAATGAACCAGTTGGTTTAATGGAAGGAATTTTCTTTTTAGATGATGGAACACCGTTCGAATTTTCAACCATGAAATTGCATTATAAATATTTTAAGTATGACTCATTTGTTGATTTAGCAAATAAGTAAGTGTTTTCAAAAATTGGAACGAACCAATTTACTAAATGGTTGACTTTTGTCGCAGTTCTAGTTATTATAAAAATTGTAAATACATAAGGAGTGTGCTGGTAATGACAGATTACTCATCAAAAGAATATTTAAATTTAGTAGATAAATATTGGCGCGCAGCAAACTATGTTTCTGTTGGCCAATTATATTTAAAAGACAATCCATTATTAAAGCGTGAATTAAAGCCGGAAGATGTTAAGGTTCATCCAATTGGACATTGGGGAACTATTGCTGGACAAAACTTTATTTATGCTCATTTAAACCGTGCTATCAATAAGTATGGTTTGAATATGTTTTATATTGAAGGCCCAGGACATGGTGGGCAAGTAATGGTTTCAAACTCTTATCTTGATGGTAGTTATACTGAGATTTATCCAGAAATCACTCAAGATACTAAGGGTATGCAAAAGCTCTTTAAACAATTTTCATTCCCAGGTGGTGTAGCATCCCATGCTGCTCCTGAAACTCCTGGTTCAATGCATGAAGGTGGAGAGTTAGGTTATTCTCTATCACACGGTGTCGGTGCAATTCTTGACAATCCTGATGAAATCGCTGCAGTTGTTATTGGTGATGGTGAATCAGAAACAGGTCCTTTAGCTGCTTCATGGTTCTCAAACGTCTTTATTAACCCAGTTGATGACGGTGCTGTATTGCCAATTTTGAACCTTAATGGATTTAAGATTTCTAACCCTACTATCTTGTCACGTAAGAGTGATGAAGATTTGACGAAGTACTTTGAAGGTATGGGTTGGGATCCAATGTTTGTTGAAGGAACTGACCCTGAAAAGATGCATCCAGAAATGGCCAAAATCATGGATGAGGCTATTGAAAAGATTCAATCTATTCAAACAGAAGCTAGAAAACATCCAGCAGCTCAAGCTAAAATGCCTAAGTGGCCGGTAATTATTTTCCGTGCTCCTAAGGGTTGGACTGGTCCTAAGACTTGGGATGGCGAACCTATTGAAGGCTCATTCAGAGCTCATCAAATTCCAATTCCTGTTGATCAAAATGATATGCAACATGCTGACAAGTTAGTTGAATGGATGCAATCATATAAACCCGCTGAGTTATTCGACGATAATGGTAAATTAAAGGATGACATTGCTGCTATTATCCCTAAGGGACAAAGCAGAATGGCAATGAATCCAGTTGTTAATGGTGGTCTTGATCCTAAGCCTCTTAAATTGCCAGACTATAAGAATTACGCTTTGAAGATTGATAAGCCAGGTCAAAAAGAAGCTCAAGATATGATTGAATTAGGTAAATACCTTAAAGAAGTCATTGAAGAAAATCCTACTAACTTTAGATTATTCGGACCAGATGAGACAATGTCTAACCGTTTGAATCACATTTTTGAAGCTAGTCCACGTCAATGGATGGAACCTGTTCATGAACCTAATGATCAATATGAAGCTCCAGCAGGTCGTATTATTGATTCACAACTTTCAGAACATCAAGCCGAAGGATTTAACGAAGGTTATACTTTGACAGGACGTCACGGAATGTTTGCCAGTTACGAAGCATTCTTAAGAGTTGTCGATTCAATGTTGACACAACACTTCAAGTGGTTGAGAAAAGCTAATGAATTAGGTTGGAGAAAGAAGTATCCATCACTAAATGTCATTGCTACATCAACAGCTTTCCAACAAGATCACAATGGTTATACTCACCAAGATCCAGGTGTAATTACTCATTTGGCTGAAAAGAAACCAGAATACATTCGTGAATACTTCCCAGCTGATACAAACTCATTGTTAGCTGTAATGCCTAAGATTTTAGATGATCAAGAAAAGATCAACTTATTAGTTACTTCAAAACATCCACGTCCTCAATTCTATTCAATTGAAGAAGGAGAAGAATTGGCTGATAAGGGTCTTAAAGTGATCGATTGGGCTTCAAATGATAAGGATGATCCTGATATTGTTATTGCTGCTGCAGGTACAGAACCAAACCTTGAAGCATTAGCTGCTATCAGTATTCTTAGAAAAGAAAAGCCAGAGCTTAAGATTAGATTTATTAACGTAGTTGATCTATTGAAATTGAGATCTCCAGAAATTGACCCTCGTGGTTTAACTGATGAAGAATTCAATGAATACTTTACAGTTGATAAGCCAGTCTTGTTTGCCTTCCATGGTTTTGAAGACATCATTAAAGATATCTTCTTTGATCGTGACAATCATAACTTGTTTGTTCATGGTTATCGTGAAAATGGTGATATTACAACACCATTCGATATGCGTGTCGTAAATGAAATGGATAGATTCCACTTGGCAGAAGAAGCTGCTATTGCTGTTGAAGGCGATGGTGCTAATGACTTTGCCGATAAGATGGAAGCTGAAGTTGATAAACATAACAAGTACATTCGTGAATACGGAGACGATTTGCCAGAAGTAACAAACTGGAAATGGTCAGATTAAATACTAAATTAAAAGCATCTAGTAATTGTACGTAGATTACTAGGTGCTTTTTTGTATATATCAATGTTTCAACTTATTGTCGTGTGGCCTATGGCAAATTTAGTTCTACGGATGTCAGAATAGTTTATTAGAATTTTATAAAAAACAGATTTGGATTGGTGTTCACTGTTCGTAAACAATTGTATACAATCCCCGTCACACCAATACTTAGAGCAAAAATAAATTTAAAAATAATTGAATAAGTTTAATTTTAAGAAATTCTAATATTCATTTTGAAAATATTTAATTAATTTTTAAATCCTTACTGCGCGTAGAGCGTAAACTTTAAATCATTCTAAGATAGTAACAGGTATTATTAGAATGATTTATGACAAGACGAAAAAGAGCTGTAACCCCTGATATGGTGGGTTGTAAAAGACTTTTTAGCATGGTATTCTCATCTATGGAAAAGATAGAAAAACACTAAGGGGTGGATGTTATGACAAGAAAAAACGTAAAATTCATGAAAGTAGCAGTAATGGCGGTAGTAGCAATATTATTAATGATGTTATTCGTTTTGCAAAGCCGATACACCATTCCCGCAGTTGGTATTGTAGTAATCGCTTTAGCTGTTTACTCAGAAGATAAGATTTCAAAGACACATACATTTAAATTTGTGGATTAATTTATAAGATCCTGGGGTGGGTTTCCGTAATGGAAGCCTATTTTTTTATCTTTTTTAATAAATAATTATATACATAATCTACATTTATGATGTTAATATGTAATTATAATAATTTAATAATTTGAAGGAAGTTTTGGGGATGAAACAAACTAAAAAGATTATTATTTCTATTCTTTTATCTTTGTCTGTAGGAATAATGGTTTCTGAGAAACCTATCGCACATGCTGCGGAAACAGATGAGAAGAATAATGTTACTCAAACTGTTAATGATGGTCTCACTTCTAATAAGGATGGAGATTGTTCGTTAAAGTTAAGCGACGGTGTATTAACAATCGGACCTGGGAAGTTAGCGGACAGCGGAGAAGATAACAATATTGCCTCGTATGTAACAGATCCCACCACTATTACTAAAATTATTATTGAACCTGGAACAATTGCACCTGAAGATTCTAGTTATTTGTTTACAGGGTTTGAAAATTTAGTAACTATCGATGGTGGTCAAAATTTAAATACTTCTAATGTTACGAATATGGATAGTATGTTTTATAAGTTAGAGAATTTACAATCAGTTGATGTTTCAAAATTTGATACATCAAATGTCACTGGTAGCGATGGTGACCTTAATTCTGGTGGTATGCATTACATGTTTGCTTTTGATTCAAGTATTCAAAATCTTGATGTTTCAAAGTGGGACGTTAGCAAAGTTCGAGTATTTGTAGGACAATTTGCTAGAATGACCAATTTGAAAACAATTGATATGACTAATTGGGTGTCAGGTTCCCTTTCGAATAGTGCAGCTAATATGTTTACGGATGATATGGAACTGGAAAAGGTAGGACTTGGCAAAATAGGTGGTCTGTTAGATTCTGATTCTGTTTTTAATGGTTCTGATGGAAGCTCAAATAATATAAAGGAGATAGTGCTAGGGCCTGGAGCAACATTTAGTTCCAGTATGGGGATAGAATATGATAAATTTAATAAATCTTTACCAACTGGGGATAATAAAATTGGTACAGTAAAAATAGATTCAACTAATCGAAACTATACAAATAATACTTCTGATATAGTGAGATTAGTTAATGTTACTGATAAACAAATAGTTGTTACTGAAATTATGAGATATAAACAAGATGGAGCAGAGAAAACTAAAGTCTTAGCAGATAAGATTATTGTGGATAAAGATAATTCAACGTTAAGTGAAAAAGTTCCGTCTATAGATGGGTATACATCGGATGAAGAAAATGTTACCTTTCAAATCCCTACTAAACCTGATACTGACGCGAATAATGTGATTTATTCTACTGAAACAGTTAATTATAAGAAAAAATCTACAACGCCGGTAAAGCCAAATAAACCATCTAATAGCGGATCAAGTAGTTCATCAGGTTCTAGTCGTAACCCAATAAAAAAGGTAGATCAGCTAATAGCAGTTTATCCAGATAAAAATGGCGCTCAAGTTTATTCGGATGCTTTAAGTTTAGTACCAGGTAAGGTATTACCTAAAGGTTCTCTTTGGAGGAGCGATGAGGAAAATACTCAAGGTAAAGTAATTTACTATAGAGTCGGTACAAATGAATGGATTGGAAATAATAGTTCATATTCTTACGAAGATCAAGATCTTGTCATTGAAACTAAAAATAAAGTTCAACGTTTAACTACGGCAGAGGGCAAAATGGTAACTAATCGGGCACTTGCACCGAAGACTGATTGGAAAATTGATCGTTTAGCTAATATCAATGGCAAATCTTATTATCGTGTTGCAACAAATGAATTTGTTCCAGCAGATGAAGTGATTGTTAAATAATAAGTTATCTGTTAGTGAACTAGGAATGATTTAAATTTATAAAAATAGACCTTGATGATATTAGATAATCAAATCATCAAGGTCTATTTTGTAAATAATTGTATATTTTTTAATTTAAATGAGCTCAAGTAAAAAACTCTTTTTGAAAATATTTAATCAGCGTAAGGCAAGGCATCGTTTTCGACATCTTCCTTATTTAACAAAATGATATTTTCGCCATTAGCTTTACGCTTTTCAATATCATTCTCGCCCCAAATACATAGTGCTTCGAGGATTTTGTTTAATGAATGACCATAATCAGTTAATGAGTACTCAACTTTGGGTGGAATTTGACTATATACTTTACGAGCTACGATTCCATCATCTTCAAGTTCACGTAACTGTTGAGTCAACATTTTTTGAGTGATATTAGGAATGGCGCGGCGTAATTGACCAGTACGCATTTTGCCGTGTTTTAAATGACAAAGAATGATAGGCTTCCATTTGCCACCAATTATTCTCATAGTATTTTCTACACCAATGTTATAAATTGCTTGTTTCATAATTGCCATCCTCTCTATCTAGTAAATGTATCTTACCATCACTAATTAGTCTTAGCAATTTTCGAGGTCAAGGTCTGCTGATTTAACACCTGATCCCTCCATTTTGATTAAGATACCAATCAAGATAATTCCAAGAACGAGCATAATGATTCCTGCCCATGGCGTATTGATCAATTGATTTTGAGCAACCATTTGACCACCAACTGTTGAGCCAACGGTAATACCAACATTAAAAGCTGAAATGTTTAGTGCTGATGCTAAAGGTACTTCATTAGGAGTATATTTTTCTGCTAATTGAACGATATATAGTTGTAATCCTGGAACATTCATAAAAGCAAATAATCCTAAAAGAAGGACAGCTAGTAAACCTAAGAAATGTAAATTGATAGTAAATCTCATTACGATCAGAGCGATTCCTAAACCAACAAACATTTTGAGCAAGGCGGTTAAAGGACGTTTATTAGCCCATTTGCCACCAAGAGTATTTCCAATTGCTACAGCAACTCCGTAGAAAATTAAAATGATGACAATAGCACTTTGAGACCAACCCATGTTTTTATTAAGAACAGTTGTTAAGTAAGTATAAACTGGGAAAGTGGCTCCATAGCCTAATGCAGTAATTAATAGAATCAATAACAATTGTGGTTGTTTAAGAATTTTCCACAAACCTTTAATACTAGTTGGCTTAGGCAATGGTAGTTCATTAGGGACTAAGATGATATTAGTAATTAGTCCAACTAATCCTAAAGCAACTAAGAAAAAGAAGGAGAGTCTCCAGCCAAAGTTGTTGCCAATAAATGTCCCAATAGGAACACCAGTAATTGTAGCAACTGTTAACCCAGTGAACATAACCGCAATTGCTGAAGCACGTTTATTAGGCGTTACTACGTCAGCTGCAATCAATGAAGCGGTTGTCATGAAAATACCGTGAGATAGAGCTGCAATAACTCGACCCGCTAGTAAAATTAAAAAGCTGGGTGCCAAAGCTGCCAGAGTATTTCCAATGATAAAACTAAACATAATGCCGATCAGTAACTTTTTACGGTCCCAACGATTAGTTAGTAAAGCTAAAATGGGAGCGCCAAACATAATTCCTAATGCATAGATCGAAACCGTCAATCCACCTTGTGTAAGTGAGATATTGAAGGTTTTAGTAAGCAGGGGCATGATCCCGACGCTAATAAATTCAGTTGATCCAATAGCAAAAGCACTAATGGCTAATGATAAAAGAATCCAATTTGATGATACTTTTTTATTCATATTTTTTTCACCCCTTAGGTAAGAATTGATTATGTTTAACATTATATGGGGTTAGGATAAATAAACAATTACGTACTTTAAAGTGCAGTAGGGACTAAAAAGTACCTACCTGACTAATTAACTTATAAATTAGATTATTTTAATAAGATTATTGACACATTAATTTTTAAATGTTTTACTAGTTATTGTAAATTGAATTGAGGGGAATCTTATTATGAAAATAAATAATAATCTTAACTCACATTTAAATAGTCAATTTGCCTTTAGCTTTTTCTTTAGATAGCGTTTGTATCCAGTCCGGATACGAACGCGTATGTGTTCGTATCTATTGATTGGCTAAAGCTTTTAAGCATGTCATTTAAAGCCAGATAGATACAGGGTGAATCTATCTGGAGAAATTATTTGGGCCCAAATAAAAACCAGTTAGATTCTTATCTGAATCTAACTGGTTTTTTTTATACATTTAGGGAGGAAGATTTTTATGAAAAAAACATTAGTAGGTTTATTAACGGCGGCAATGGCAGTTCTAATTTTAGCTGGCTGTTCTAATAATTCAGCTTCAAAAAAGGAAACATACAACGTGGGTATTTTACAGATTGTTCCACATGGATCATTGGATGCTGCTCGTAAAGGATTTAAAGAAGAATTAAATAAAGAAATTAAGGATCATAAGGAATCAATTAAGATTAATTATAATTATCAAAATGCTCAAGGCGACCAGTCCAATTTAAATTCCATGGCTCAACAACTGACCCAAAAGAAAAATGATTTGATCCTAGGAATTGCTACGCCATCAGCTCAAGCTTTAGCTAAAAAGACAAAAACGACACCAATTGTTGTGACCGCTGTAACTAATTTAAAGAGTGCAGGACTAGTAAAAAATGATAGAAAGCCTGAGACAAATGTTACCGGAACTAAAGATTTGGGACCAGTTGATGAACAAATTAAATTGTTGACGACTTTAACTAAGAATGACAAACCAATTGGAGTTATGTATAACTCATCTGAAGAAAATTCAGTTTTACAAGTCAAAATGGTTAAAAAATATGCTAAAAATCATCATCTCAAATTAAACATTGTCAGTGTAACAAGTACGAACGATGTAGCTAGTGCTTTGTCAGGTATGGCTGGAAAAGTTTCCGGAATTTATCTACCAACCGATAACTTAATGGCTAGTTCAATGAAAACAATTGGCAAGAAGGCGCGCGAGGCTAAATTACCAGTTGTTACTGGATCAATTGAGATGGCTGAAGATGGTGGTACAGCAACTTACGGTATCAATTATCATGATTTAGGAAAACAGACAGCTAAGATGGCTTACAAAATTTTGATTGATAAAAAGAAACCTCAAGAGATGCCAGTTGAAACATCACACACTTTGAGACTTTATGTTAACAAAGAAAATGCTAAGGCTATTGGAATCAATCCTGATCAGATAAAGAAACCCTAATTAAAAATTTAAGGAGGTAGCAAAATATGATTATATCTAGTCTGGGGCAGGGTCTCCTGTGGGTACCTTTGGCAATTGGAGTTTTTATAACATTTAGAATCTTAGATATACCAGATCTGACAACTGAGGGTAGTTTTCCTTTTGGAGCGGCAGTTGCAGTTAGTTTGATGATCAAAGGGCAATCAGCTTTGATGGCATCATTAGTAGGATTTTTGGCTGGTTGCTTGGCTGGATTGATTACGGGGATATTAGATACTAAATTACATATTCCTTCGTTGTTGGCCGGTATTTTAACAATGACGGGTTTGTATTCTATCAACATGCATATTATGGGGAAATCGAATGTACCTTTGTTGAGCCAAAAAGTTTTAACAGAATATTTACCAGATAATTGGAATTTGGACATTCAAACCATCGTTTTAGGACTAATCGTTATTGGAATAGTTGTTTTGGTCCTTTATGCAATGTTTAAAACTAGATTAGGACTGTCGCTGATGGCGACTGGAAATAATAAAGCAATGTCGGCTGCTAATGGAATCAATACTGATGGCATGATTATTTTTGGCTATGCAATTTCCAATGGTTTGATTGCCTTGTCAGGTGCTTTAGTAGCACAAAGCAATGGTTATGCTGATATTGGAATGGGTATTGGAACAATTGTTATAGGACTAGCTTCAGTCTTAGTAGGAGAGATTTTCTTACGGGGACGAGGTATTTTAACTAGATTGGTTGCGATGGTCGTAGGAGCTATTATTTATCGGCTGCTGTTGACTGCAGCAATGAGTTTAGGATTCCCGGCAGATGATTTAAAAATACTCTCGGCTATTATCTTAGTTGTTGTGATCTGTGCACCAATTATTCAAAATCGTATCAGAACCAAACGACAATTGAAAAAATATTTAGAACAAATGGAGGAGCCAGCTGATGAAGGTACTACAAGTAAAGCATCTACAGAAGGTCTTCTTTCCCGGGACTGATAATGAACGACATGTTTTAAAAAATATTAATTTAGAAGTAAATAAGGGCGATTTTATTTCAGTTATTGGCAATAATGGTGCTGGAAAATCGACGCTTTTGAATACAATTGCTGGGACTTTAAGTGCTGATGCAGGTGAAATTGATTTAGCTGATCATGAGGTTTCCAAAAAATCAGTCGCATACCGTTCTCGCTGGATGTCACGAGTTTTTCAAGATCCTAAAATGGGAACAGCAGGAGATCTAACAGTTTTCCAAAATTTAGTTTTGGCACAGAGTCATACTAAAACGTCCAGCTTAAAGTGGTATCAACGAAAAAATGATCTTGATAAGTATCGTGATTTACTGAAAACATTAAATATGGGATTAGAAAACTTTCTTAATACTCAAGTTAAATATCTTTCTGGCGGTCAAAGACAAGCTCTGTCGCTATTAATGGCAACTATGAGTAAGCCAGAGTTATTGTTGTTAGATGAGCATACAGCTGCACTAGACCCTAAAACTAGCCAAGAAGTAATGAGGATAACGGATAAGATAATTTTGCATGAGCAGTTAACAACTATGATGATTACTCATAAGATGTCAGATGCTTTGAAATATGGCAATCGCTTGATTATGGTTCAAGATGGTCAAATAAAATTAGATGTTCGGGGAACTGAAAAGAGAAATTTAAATAAGGAGCAGTTATTAGCAGCGTTTGAATAATTGTTAATAAAGCTCTCGCTTAGACAATAAAAAAGCCAATTACTGAATGTAGAGATCAGTAATTGGCTTTTCGATTTCAATAATCCATTTATCAGGGGGGAAGGATGGATTAAATATTATCACGTTTTAGTGAGGAACAGTTAATTATATTGTTTTTTATATGAAGAACATTCTATAGGGGGGATAAGTTAAAGCTTTTTGATTTCCTTTAACTTATAAATACATCATACCCGGTAAATGTGAAGAAAATATGATGCTGATGTTCTGAAAATAAGAAGATTTACTTGAAAAAACTGAAGAGCAAATTCTCTTAACGCATCCAACCCAGTTGATAACTTCATAAATAATATTTGATTTTTCCCTTGTAGGTCTGCTGATAAAGTGTTTATATCAATGAACTATTGAGCGTTCTTTTCTAGTTAGTTTAAATAAATCTTTCTTAAAGTGTTGATTTCAGAAGAACTGACCTTCAACTCTTTTTTGATATAATTATCTATATTGCCGTAATCTGCGTTAATAGTTTTCATAGCTGTAGCTAAATAATTATTGTGTACGGTCATTAAATCTCTGACCGAGTTCAAAACATCTGGATCAGTGTATCCCTTCTTTTGTAACATATTGATTAAGTTGTCGACGTATTCCTTATTGGCTGTGTTAGTTAATAAGTAATCTTGTTTGATTGTATCGAAAGGAACACCAAGTGTTTCGAGGAAGAAAACAGCTCCCATACCAGTTCTGTCTTTTCCGGCACTACAATGGAAGAGTAGAGCTTCGTTATCGTTGGTATTTAATAATAATTGATTAAAGAATTTGCGATAAGCGGCTTTTGCAGGGGCACCTGTGATAATATCACGGTAAACCTGAAGCATATGGGCATAACCATTAGTAGGATCGCCGCCAATTTCGGGAATATAGCTTTCATTCTCAACCTCTGAGGCTTTTGTTTCATCTTCTTGGAAGACAGGAGCCCAAACGTATCTTACGCCACTAGGACGCTTATCTGGCTTTTTGTCGATTTCTTGTTTAGAACGAAAATCAACGTCGATCTTTAAACCATAATCTTTTAAGTAGTTCAAATCGTGATCGGTTAAATCAGCCAAACCAGCAGATCTAATAACTTTGTGGTATTTAACCGTTCGTCCATCAGTTGTTTGGTAGCCACCAAGCTCACGGAAATTAACGCCCTTTTCAAGGTTTAAAACTCGTTCATTATCATTAGCCATTTTTGATTACCTCGGTTGTTTTATTCTATAGCTTATTATAACAAAAGGAAGAGTCATTCTTATTATGAAGTTCATTATTGCCCCTGGAAAGTATAGTAATCATATTAGCTCGACTAAAATAGGCCAAGCTATTTATAGTGGCATCTCCCGTGCTTTGCCAGATGCTGAAATAGCTACGATGCCAGTCACAGATAGTAAGTATGGCATGCCAGCATTAGTGGAGCACACTGTTGGCGGTCGTTGGGTCAATCTATCTTTTTTTGATGCGTTTTGGAGCAACAAAATGGGACGTTATTTAATAACCAATATTGATAGTCAAGATACCGCAATTATTGATTCTGAACAGGTGGTTGGAGTCGATTTGGCTAAAAATAAATCACGAGATCAATTGTTTCACGCTACGAGTCATGGTATAGGCGAATTTATTATGGATGCAGTAACAAGTGGTCTAAGAAATATTGTTTTGTGTTTAGGAAAAACGGCCGTAGCAGATGGTGGCTTAGGAGCTTTGCAAGCATTAGGCGCTAAAATCTACAATGAAAATGGCGAATTGATTCCTGAAGGTGAAAATCCTTTGATTGATGCTGACCGTATTGATATGGAGGATGTTTATAAATTGTTGGGCAACAGAACAAAAATTACAGTGTTGCTGAATTTTTCTAGTTCACAAAAATTATGCGAAACAGTTGATTATTTAAATGAAACTCAAGAAAGTTTTTTGGAAGATAATTTAGTTTATATTACAGAAAAAATGAATCAGAAGTATAATTTAGATATACACCCGATGCCACATTCCAATTCGATTAAGACACTGGCAGGGGCGTTTGCAATGATTAATGCACGTATTTTAAGATCATCGTTTGAATGGATTGCAAAAGTTACGGGCATGAATGAAATTATTCGTTCGGCAGATGTGGTTATTACCGCTACTGATAGGATTTCAGACGATTCGATGCATGATGATATCCTTTATCATCTCAGTCGAGTAGCGGGATTAGATAATATTCCTACTTTCGTACTATGTAATAACTTTGTTGATGACTTTCAAGATTATGAACAATTATTCACCGGAATATTTTCAACGCAAATGACAGAATATGATGATGAGATTACAATTTTTGAAAACTATGAATCAGTTGCCAATCAATTGGCAAGAACACTTTTAGCTTTTAAATAGTGTATTTTATTGAATAATATATATGAATGCATTAATCTAAAATTAAAGGAATTTCAATAAGTGCATTGGAGGATGGAATTATGGAACAAGATTATAAGAGAATTTTGGTTCCGGTAGATGGATCAAAAGAAGCTGAGATGGCTTTCAAGAAGGCTGTGAAAGTTGCACAAATGAACGGTGGACACTTAGATGTTTTAACTGTTTTGGATACAAAACAATTCATCGGATTACATGGTGGAATGCTCAATGGGGATGTAATTTACCAACTATCTGAAGATGCTCAAAAATATCTCAATGAATTAAAAGAGGGTGCCGTTAAAGATGGCTTCAAAGAAGACGACATTGATATTCACGTTCGTTTCGGAGAACCTAAGACAGTTATTTCCCAAGAATTCATTGAAGAATATAAGAATGATTTAATCATGATTGGTTCAACTGGTATGAATGCCGTTACTCGCTTGTTGGTAGGCTCTGTATCTGAATACGTTACAAGAAATGCAAGAACTGATGTTATTATCGTTAGAACTGATGTTGATAATAAGAAGCTTGTTGATAAGAAGAAATAGTTTGATAATTGGGCTGGCAGATGCCAGTTCTTTTTTTTATGGAGGATAATCTTATGAGATGCGAATGGGCTAATAGTTCAGAAGCAATGCAAGAATACCACGACAAAGAATGGGGACATCCGAGCCATGATGAGCAGTATTTTTTTGAAATGTTGACATTGGAAGGTGCTCAGGCAGGTCTTTCTTGGTCAACCATCATAAATCGACGTCAGACATATCGTCTGGCTTATGATAATTTTGAGATTGAAAAAATTGCTAATTATGATGCAGCGAAACGAACGGCTCTATTACAGGATAAAGGGATTATTCGAAATCGACTAAAGGTTGATTCTTCAATCAATAATGCGCAATTAATTGAAAAAATGCATCGAAATAATGAAAAATTCTTTGAATATATCTGGCATTTTGTTGATAATAAACCGATAATTAATCATTATAGTGATATGAGTGAAATACCTGCACAAACGGAATTGTCGCAAAAAATCAGTAAAGATTTAAAGAAAAAAGGCTTCCGTTTTGTAGGACCAACCATTATCTATTCATTTTTGCAGGCAGTTGGCGTGATTAATGATCATGTTGACACCTGTGATTTCAAGTAAAAATTAGTATAATGGTATTGAAGACGGAGGATAATTATGAATTCTGAAACTATTAGCACTTTAGCCGATTGGCTCTATACGAATAGAAAGCAACTTGAAGATAAGTCACAAGAATTTGATGCCCAAAAGGTCTATGATGTTTTGGACTCATTGGAAGTGTTGAGAAAGCCTATTAAAGAGTATTTTGATATGACTGAAGATGAATATTATCAAAACGAATCAGACCATCGTTTAACTTTGCAAAGTCCTGATAATAAGCTCAGTGAATTGCATGATCGTGTTCAAGTAAATCACGTGGATGGTTCTTTAGCTGGACATGAAATTAATTTTACTTACAATCATGAAGATCCATATGCAACTGGTGATTATAAAGCCAAGACTGATATTGATTTGATTAATTATTCGTTTACTGTTATTGGTGCTGTTTACGATAATACGATTGTCGCTGATGTAAGAAATTCTATTTCTCGAGACGCAATTCTTTCAATTGGATTAGCTGCTAATGCAATTGAGAACTGGCAAAAATGAAATTAATATCAGTCAATGATTTATCATTGCAAAACGAGGGCTACTTTGCATTTAAGCATGTAGCTTTTTCTATATCACAAAATGAAATTATCAGCATTAGCGGCGACAATGGCAGCGGTAAAACGCAGCTATTAGAAATTTTAACTGATAATAGAATGGCGGATGGCGGAACGATTGAATATACGCCAGGAGTTAGGATAGGCTATTTGCCACAAAATGATCCACAGATAATTGAGGCTACAGTTGGAAAATATTTAGAAAATATTCGTTTATTATCTAAAAAGCTAGCTGTTAGAAAAGATCAATTAAAAGAAATGATCACTTTTATGGGTCTTAGCCCTTATTTAGATCGTTCAGTTCAACAATTGTCTTGGGGAATCAGGCGTCGAGTAGGATTTTTAGCAGCTGTGGCAGGTCATCCAAATGTCTTGCTACTAGATGAACCTTTTGCGTTTCAAAGTTCTTCTATAATTAAGAATATGCTGACACTGATTCAAGATTTGAAAGAAAATGGTTCAGGCATCATTTTGGCAGGAACTGAATTTGACGAGCGTATCAATCAATGCATCGATAAGAGTTTTCTGCTAAAAGATAATAATTTATCTCTAGCAAGTTCGATAGAAGAGGAACCTAATCAGGAAGTGGCTTTGATTTTTCGAGTAAATCCTAATTCGATTGCTATTACTCCCGATTTGGAAAAATACATTGTGTCGAATATAAATAACTTGATAGAAATGAAAATTCCTGTGGCACTAAGAAATACAATTGTAAAAAGAATGGTTCAACTCAATTATCAGTTTGAGGGGGACAAAGAAATTGAAAGTTAAAATCTTATTGAAAAATTACCTACAGATGTTTTTTCAAAATTATCTGTATTTAACGATTTTATTTACTATTATTGTTTTTGGCCTTACTGCCGATCCACTGTTACAAATTGGCAGTATAAAAAAATACAATTTGTTAGTTTTGGGGATGTTTTTCTTATCATTGTTTTCTACAATGAATTTGTATTACAACGATAGTCGTCAGAATAAATATTTGAAACAAAAAGTTAATAGTTATTGGGCTGATGCTTTGAGCCAATTTTTGATGGCATTAATTGTAAATGTTTTTTCGGGGATATTGGTTTTTGTTTTTAGTTTGATACTGAGTCAAAATTTACTTTTAGACGTTGTCGGAATTATTACTTTAATATCTGTTGGGATGTTGGGCAGTGCAATTGCAACCCTCTTTAAAACTCAATGGTATAATCATCCTAGTCTAGGACAAGTTGGCATACTAGTTTTCATTTATTTAGCTTTGTCAGGTAGTGTGATCAGTATGCTCGACTATGTGGAGTGGTTATTACCTCCGTTATCAAAAATAATTGTAACTTTACAGAAAAATGGATCGATACAACAATTGTTACCAATAACTGGTCAAGTAATTTTGTATGCATTAGTTCTTTATGGAATCAGTGTATTTTGTTACAAAAACAGTAAAAAATTTAAGTAAAACTGTTGCATTTTAATATCCACTTCTGTTTTAATACTCTGATGAAGTAAGGAGGCAATTTAATGAGTAATATTTATCTTCGTCAGGCAACTCCTGACGATTTGCCAAGAATTATCGATATTATTGATGGTGCTAAGAAAACCTTACGGGACCGTGGCGTTGAACAATGGCAGCAAGGATATCCTAATGAAGAAATTTTAAAACAGGATATTCAAGAAGATATAAGCTATGTCTTAGTTCTTAACGGTACGGTTGTAGGAACTGCTGCTCTACAACAAGGTTATGACAAAAACTATCAAGAAATGAACTCTGGTTCATGGGACAGCGATTCTGATGTAACCTATTCAATTATTCATCGTATTGCGATAGAAGCTGACCATCAAGGCGAGCATCTTAGTTCAGCTCTGATTCAACAATTGTTTACAATGTCTAATTATTTAGGATATCGTGATGTTAGAATTGATACGCATCCCGATAATTTGGTAATGCAACATATTATAATTAGTAATGGATTTGAGGAAAAAGGCACTATAACAATGGATGAAGACGATGGTGTCAGATTGGCTTATCAAATTCTTTTGAAATAAGCATTGAAAGATTATTTTCACTATTTTTGATATATAATTGAAGCATAATTAACCATCGTTAAGGTGGTTTTTTTAATATATTTGTATTCACAGTATCGGATATTAGGAGAACAGTAAATTGAAATTTAATAATATTGCAAGAAAGGTGCTATCACCAAGACCTTCAGAGTTTATTTCAACTCAAACTGATAATTTCTTGAGAAGATTAAAGCCTAGACCGTTTGTTATTGATTATATTGAGGGCGTATACAAGAATAATGTTTTGCCCAATGTCAATGATGATACAGTTACAATTTCTGTTCTAACTGATACTCATGCGAAGGCTGTTGTCAGTGCTTCCTATTATGGGATCAACGGCATGCGGCATATCATTGAGGCCAATAAAGTCAGCGATGACGTTGGAGTAGACCTCAATGTCCATTTAGGCGATCTAATGGATGGCAGCGATAAACCAGAGATTAGCCGTGGTATTTTACAATTTGCTGTTGAGAATTATCAAAAGAGCAAACCGCCATTCTTTATTCTTGAGGGTAATCATGACGAGAATGACAAGTACGATGAGCATCGCTTCTTTAAAACTGCTTCATTTCATAGAGATGATTATGATTCAATAGTAACGAAACCTGATTTTGAACAACCTGAAATTCTACGTTTAAATCCTGTTTCTAAAATTGGCTGGTATGATAAAGGCGATATTCGTATTATTTTTATTGATACCAGTGACATTCCTTACATTTTAAGCAATGGTTCGAAAAAGTATGACTTCAAGAAAGTTAGAGGAGTCAGAGAACAGCAATTAGAAGATTTAACTACTATTCTAGAAAATACAGTTGATAAGCACGTTGTTGTAATGGGACATGCTAATATTGTTAGTCCTAGTGGAAGAAGTGCTTTAAACTTTAATGGTGATTTAGTACAGCAGTTGTTAGTCGCTTTCAATAACAAGGATGTTGGTCAGTTAAAAAATGAATTGACTGGAGATTTTGGAGTTAATATTTGCTATAACTTCTCATCTACAGGCATTTCTAAGGTAACAACTTATATTTGTGGTCATATGCATTATGAAAAAAACTACAAAGTTTCTGAAATTAATCATATAATATTAAATTGTTCAGCCCTTATGGGTAAGAAACATGGATTAACGACCGACTATAACAAGAAGTGGGATAGGCGATATAATGAGGTCTCTGAATTAGCAGGGTATTTTATTAATATTGACTCAAGAAAACTACGCTTGCAGATTTTTGGTTACGGAGCCGCAACAAGGTATGTAAGTTTTGAAATATAAGGGAGAATTATTTTATGTGTGGAATCGTCGGATTCGTAGATAAAAACATTGCAGACAAGAAGCCTGTAATTGAAGCTATGATGGAAACAATCAAACACCGTGGACCAAACAGTTCCGGTGAACTTGTCGATGGAGATACTGCTTTAGGATTCCGTCGTTTGAGTATCATTGATATTAACAGTGGTATGCAACCAATTTATAACGAAGATAAATCAAAGGCCATTATTTTTAATGGTGAAATTTATAATTATCAAGATGTTAGAAAAGACTTAAAAGCAGCAGGACATATTTTCAGTACTGAAACTGATACTGAAGTTTTGCTTCATGGTTTTGAAGAATGGGGTATCGAAGGTTTATTGAAACAAATTCGTGGAATGTTTGCCTTCGTTATCTATGATTTGAAGACTGGCGATATTACTGGTGCCAGAGATTTCTTTGGTATTAAGCCATTGTATTATTACAACCGTGAAGGTACATTTATTTTCGGTTCAGAAATCAAATCTTTCTTGAAAGAGCCTAACTTCAAAAAGGAATTAAACAAAGCCGCTTTGAAGCCATATTTGACTTTCCAATATTCAGCTATGAATGAGACTTTCTTTAAGAATGTATTCAGAATTCCTGAAGGCCATTACTTTACATTTAAAAATGGCAAGTTAAGCATCAAGAAATATTGGGATATGAAGTTCAAAGAAAATCACTTGTCATTTGAAGAAACCGTTAAGATAATTGACGAATCTTTACGTGATTCAGTTAAAGAACACGAAATTAGTGATGTGCCAGTTGGTTCATTATTGTCAAGTGGTGTTGATTCAAGTTATGTTACAGCTATTTTGAAACCACAACATACTTATTCAATTGACTTTGATACAAGTACTTACGAAGAAGGAACTGCAGCTAAACTATTAGCTGACAAGTTAGGCTTGGAAAATACTCGTGGAATCGTAACTAAGGAAGAAGCCGTTAAGTCACTTCCTTTGATCCAATGGTATATGGATGAACCTGATGCTAATCCTTCATGTGTGCCACTTTACTTCTTAACGAAGTTGGCTAGTCGTGATGTAACAGTTATCCTTTCAGGTGAAGGTGCTGATGAATTGTTTGCTGGCTATGCTAACTACGGTTTCCATTCTCATTCCAAAGCAGTTCGTGTAATTGCTGAAGATTTGAAGAAATTGCCTAAGGGCGTTAAGTATAAGTTAGCTCATGGACTAAAGAAGATGCCTAATTTCCCAGGAAGACTGCACTTGTATGAATCAACTGCTAAAGCAGAAGAGTTCTTTATTGGACAAGCTAAAATCTTTACTGAAAAAGAAGCAGCCGATTTGGTTAAACCAGAATTTGAAAAATCACGTTCAGTAAAAGATATTGTTATGAGAAGTTATAACAAAGTTAGCGATTATGATGATGAAGTTAAGAAGATGCAATATCTTGATTTCCATCAATTTATGACTAACGATATCTTACTTAAAGCCGATCGTATGAGTATGGCTAACTCAATGGAACTACGTGTGCCATTCCTAGATAAGGAAGTTGCCAAAGTAGCTTCAGGAGTACCCACTAAATATCTTTTGAACAGTAAAGACAGCAAGTATGCACTTCGTGTTGCTGCTGAACGTGCTCTTCCAGAAGAATGGGCTAAACGTGAAAAACTTGGTTTCCCAGTTCCTATTCGTGATTGGATCAGAACTAAAGAAGTTTATGAAGATTTCCGTAAGCTATTTGCTTCAGACTTTGCAGCTGAATTCTTCGATCAAGATGCAATTTTGAAGATGCTTGATGGCTGCTACAAGGGTGAAAACGATGATCGTCGTAAAGTTTGGGCAATTTATACCTTCTTGATTTGGTATAAAGTCTTCTTTATCGAAAATGGTAAGAAACCAGACGTTGATCCTCAAGTAGTTATTCCAGAAACAGAAAAAGCTTAAAGTAATGCCGTCTTCCACAACAAAGATAATTGTTGTATGATTTTTGATTTTAAATATTTAAATACGAAAGAGCTGATGACATTTATTATTAGCTCTTTTTTTGTGGTTTTAAAGTATGCCGCGTTCCACAAAAATCACAATTTTGCTGGAACGCTGTAGACATGACATTGAGCCCTGCGGTCTCCAAGTTTGGTCTTGTACTAATTGGGAAACCCACTAACTACAATTTTGCAGCTGAGCCAATTGCGATTTTTGCTCCAGACTAGTGTAATTGTTGTATGGTTTTAAATTAATAAATTGAATCATTTTAGTAAGTTTAAAGCTAATGAATACCAACCAATATACTAATCTGGAGCGGAGCTAGGATGATCTAAGTCATGAGATTATTCTTAGTCGGCGATTTTTGCCGGCCTAGAATAAGACTCGATTTGGAAACGATTTGAATTTCAATTGGTTTCAAACGACGTCCATGGCGTTCCAAACCATTCCTAGCGTAGTGGAAGATGACATTTTTAAACAACAAAATAATCAATAAAGTTAAGATTACATAAAAATATCACTAAAAATAATCGTATCTAAATTCATTCTGGTATAGTATATTTGTTATTTTCTAATTTGAAAGTGATTTCAGGGGAAATCATTTTAGAACCTAGGGGGAAGATATATGGATACAAGTAAGGTTACAGACATGAGCCAAATGTTTTTAAACTGTCATTCACTTAAAGAGCTTGATCTTTCAGATTTTAAGACTAATCAAGTGGAAAATATGTCACATATGTTTGCCGGATGCAGTGGCTTACAGACACTTGATATAACTAAATTTGATACTAGTAAAGTAACTGATATGAGTGGAATGTTTGCCGGCTGTGAAACTTTAGAAGAACTTGATCTATCTAACTTCGATACGAAAAAAGTTAAAACTATGTCAAATATGTTTGAATCATCTAGTGCTTTGAAGTCTTTAAAATTAGGTGAAAAATTTGTGGTGCCCGCTAAACCAAAAGAAGATCTTAAATTGGCTGATCATATGTGGGTCAGTGTCGGCAAAGGAACAAGGAATAATCCTAAACCATCTGATAAAAAGGGAATTACCTCTGAAGAACTATTGTCACAGTCTAATAGGGGAAATTGGGTAGTTAGACCAGATAAAGAGTATCATGGTCCTTCAACAGTTCAAATCAACTCTAATTTGACTGAAAACTTGGTCGTCAATGTTCCTGAAGAAATTAAACCAGATTTTGTGGGCAGCACGTTTACAATTCCCGTTCCTCAAAAGGATGGCTACCATGCTGACAAGGAAAACGTGACAGTTATGGCCTTGGAGAACAAACTTTCTAGTACCGATGTTGTCAGTTATGTAGCTGATAAAAAACAGTCAGCACCTAAGAAAGAAATATCCGATAAAGACGAAGGGACTATCACAGAATTTAATAAATATGTGACAGTTCATCCTGATTTGAAGTTTGCTCAATTGTATGATGCTAATGGAATGAAAATTGATAGCCAAATATTGGATAAAAATTATACTTGGTTCAGCAATCGTCAAAAGGATCTTGATGGTCAAATTTACTACCGTACACCAAGCAATGCTTGGGTTAAAGCAAGTGATGTCTATGAATGTACTAATAGTAAGAACTTAGTTAAAACTAGAGATGCTATTATTACTGAATTGGTAAATAGTCATGCTCAAACGATTGTTAATCGTGGATTGGGTGCTTTTAGTACTTGGAAGACTACCAATGTTGCAATATTGAATAATCATAAATATTACCAAATAAGTCCTAATGAATTTGTAGATTCCGACAAAGTGGACTTAGTTAAGGCCTAAAAAATTAATGTCAATTCAATAAGAATTGGCGTTTTTTTTAGAAATACATTTAATTTTGAAATCTTTTAGAGCGTTATGGCGTTACCATAATTAAAAAAATACTCAGCAAGTTGAGTCTGGTAATGATCGTTTAAATAACTTGATATTAAGGCATTTCTTTGCCATAAATTAAGAAAATAATAAGCCTCTACAATTAAATGTCACGGCTGTACTCGTTGTGATAAATTGAATATGGTATAATTTTGGTTGAAATGTGTGAAAAATTAAAAATAGAATTAATATAGTAAGAGGTTGATCCCTATCGAAACTGAATCAGGAAAAAAATTCACGCCTATATTATTAGGTAGTGATATGAATGTTTACGGAATGGCCCGGGCTTTCCATGAACTTTATGGGGGCACTGTTAAAGCCTATGCCGATATTCAATTAGCACCTACTAGATATACAAAAATCTTAGACTTGACTCTTCACCAAGGATTTTCAGAAGATCCTGTTTTTATTGAAAAAATGCGTGAAATTGCTAAAAGTTATCAAAACCATGATGAACCAGTTATTTTAATTGGTTGTGGGGATGGTTATGCCGAACTTATTAGTAAGCATAAGGAAGAACTATCTAAGACATTTGTTTGTCCATATGTTGATTATGACTTATTAAAATCATTGAATAATAAAGAAAGTTTCTATCATGTTGCTGACGAACATGGTTTGCCACATCCATTGACTAAAATTATTACAAAAGACATGTATGAAAATAATAAAGATATGGATGTACCATTTGATTTTCCAGTTGCCTTGAAACCTGCTAATAGTGTTGAATGGTTGGATATTCATTTTGAAGGTCGTAAAAAGGCTTTCACAATTCACTCAAAAGATGAATATATGAGTATCGTTGGAAAAATTTATGACAATGGATACAAGTCTGATTTAATTTTACAAGACTTTATTCCAGGCGATGACTCTAATATGCGTGTTTTGAATGCATATGTTGATCAAGATCACCATGTCAAAATGATGTGTTTAGGTCATCCAATTTTGGAAGATCCTACACCACAATCAATTGGTAATTACGTAGCTATTATCCCTGAATTTAATCAAGATGTTTATGACCGTGTTCAAAAATTCCTTGAGGATATTGAATTTACTGGTTATGCCAATTTTGATATGAAATATGATTCACGTGATAAGACTTTCAAGTTCTTTGAAATCAACTTACGCCAAGGTAGAAGTAGCTTCTTTGTAACATTGAATGGTTATAATTTGGCTAAATATGTGGTTGAAGATTACGTAGATGGTAGTCTTGAGAACGAACCAACAGTTTATGCTAACAAGAACAAAGCTCAACATAAGTTGTGGCTAGGTGTTCCGGTTAAAGTCTTCAAAAAGTATGCTGCTAAGAACGATGCAACAGACTATGCCAATGAATTGATCAAACAAGATCGTGTTGGAACAACTGTATTCTATGACAAAGACCGTTCCTTCAGACGTTGGTTATTGTTGACATACATGTTCCATAATTATGTAAAGAGATTTGATAAGTACTTCCAAGAGAACAAAGGACGCGATTTTAAGTAATTTAGGAGGATTTTACCGATGGACGAAATAAAGAATTACAAAGTTGAAAAAGTGGACTATTCCAAGATTTTGATCTGTGTAGATTCAGACGATTTTGTGTCATCAAAAAATGCTTTTAATTATGCCTGCTCGTTGGCAAGACATCACGATGCTGAACTAGGAATTGTATCTGTCTTGGAGACTGGAGATTTAAATATCTTTCAGTCGCTTGATCCTGAAGTTTTAAAAGAACGTCGTTCAGAAATTAAAAAGCTTTTGGGCTTGTATGGTCAAAAGGCTGAAGAGTTTGGAGTTAAAGATGTTCATTTAATGGTTACTGAAGGAGCACCAGGTACGACCATCGTTGAAAAAGTTATTCCAAGTTTTCAACCTGATTTAGTGATTGTTGGAGTTGAAGAAAAGAATCGTACTCGTAATACGATCGGTTCACAGGCAGCTAAGATTGTTAACAACGCTCGTTGTTCAGTTAGCGTTATTAGATAACTAAGATAAATATATAAATGAGGGCCCATAAGGTCATTTATTGAGGGAAAACCTGTTATATAGGTTTTTCCTTTTTTATTACGGATTTAATTGAGATTTTTTTCCAAAGTTATATTTACTGAATTTTACGAAAATTTTCCTATACAGGATGATAATCTCTAATTAACAAAAAGTTGATAATTATTCTAATAAAATATAAAGAGTGATATAGTAGTCACTAAAACTAATGGCGGTGAATGATATTGTTTATGAGTAAAATTGTCGGTGGCACAGGAGACATGATTGATGCTAAACCCGCTGACTATAAAGATAATTTGTATTTAGCCGTAAATGGTGCTTGGCAAGAAAAAGCTGAAATTCCAGCAGATAAGTCACGTACTGGCGGTTTCATGGATTTGGACGAAGGCGTTGAAAAAACACTTATGAAAGACTTCCATGAATTTGCAAATAACGAGAATGAAATTAACGATGATTTAATGTTGCAAGCAGTTAAACTTTATCGTTTGGCTAACAACGTTGATCATTTAAGCAAATTCCATCAGCAACCTATTTTGAAAGATATTCAACGTATCAGCGACTTAGAAACCTTGCAGGACTTGAGCGATAATTTAGCTCAACTATCTAAAGATGGTTTTGCTTTGCCAATTGATATCGGAATTGAAGCTGATATGAAAGATACAGCTAAGAATGTTGTTTATGTTCAAGGCGCTGGTTTAATTTTGCCTGATAAATCTTATTATGATGAAAAGAATGAATCAGGTAAGAAATTATTGGCTAAATATGCTGAAGTTGCTGGCCGCTTGCTGTCAATGATCGGCTATAAGTTGGATAATGCCAAGGATATTGTTGAAAAGGCTCTAGCTTTTGATAAATCATTGGTTCCAATTGTTAAGAGTTCTGAAGAATGGGCTGATTACACTAAAGTCTATAATCCAATGAAATTCAGTGAATTTATTACTAAATCAGATAGTTTAGATTTGAAGAGTTTAGTAGTTGACTTAATTAATGACACGCCTGATCAAGTTATCATTGAAGAACCAAGATATTTGAAGAATCTCAATCAATTAGTTAATGAAGATACCTTTGAAAATATCAAGGCATGGATCATGGTTAAGTTTATTACAGGCAATGCTTCAATTCTTGATGAAGAATTCCGTCAAACAATTGGCGAATATCGTTTAGCTCTTAGTGGTGCTAAGGAACTTCAAAATAGAACTAAGTATGCTTATAACTTTGCAGCAGGTATTTTTAGTCAAGTTATTGGTACATATTATGGTAAAAAGTATTTTGGCGAAAAGGCTAAAGAAGATGTCCGTAGCATGGTCAAAAAGATGATCTCTATTTACGAACAACGTCTTTCTCAAAATACTTGGCTAAGTGAAGATACTAAGAAAAAAGCAATTGTTAAATTGGATAAAATTGTCATTAAAGTTGGTTACCCCGACAAAATTGATGATATTTACAGTAAATTTGAAATTAATGAGAATGATTCATTGTATGACAATGTTTCCCGTATTAAAAAGATCATTACTCAAGATGCCTTGGACCAATATCATAAGCCAGTTGATCGAACAAAATGGCTTATGCCAGGACATATGGTTAACGCTTGTTATGATCCATCAAGAAATGACATTACTTTCCCAGCCGCTATTTTACAAGCACCATTTTATAGTTTGAAACAAACAAGCAGTGAAAACTTTGGTGGTATCGGTGCAGTTATTGCGCATGAAATTTCGCATGCCTTTGATAATAACGGAGCTCAATTTGATGAGTACGGTAATATGAACGACTGGTGGACTAAGGAAGACTATGCTAAGTTCAAGCAATTGACTCAAAAGATGATTGATGAATTTGATGGAATTCCATATGCTGGCAGTAAGGTAAATGGTACTTTAGTTGTCAGTGAGAACGTAGCTGATGTTGGTGGACTTCGTTGTGCTTTAGAAGCTGCTAAACAAGAAAACGACTTCGATGTAAAGAAGTTCTTTATTAACTGGGCTAGAGTTTGGAGAAATAAGTCAACTAAGCAATTGACAGAAATGTTCCTCTCGATTGATGTTCATTCACCAGCTCCATTGCGTGCTAATGTAATGGCTCAAAATATGGATGAATTCTACGATGCCTTTGATGTTACAGAAAAAGATGGCATGTGGCTTGATCCTGATAAGAGAGTTAATATCTGGTAAAAAATAAATAAATAATCCTCAATGACGAGTGTGCACTAAAATTTAAAAGTCGTTGAGGATTATTTTTGTGGAGAGTGGAATAAAAATGAAGATTAATAAAATTATCGGTGGAGCGGGTGATTTGGCAATTGCCACCGAACCGACTGATTATAAAGATAATTTATATTTAGCTGTTAATGGAACTTGGCAGAGCAAAGCTAAGATACCAGCTGATAAATCCAGTGCTGGGGCCTCAGATGAATTGGATTTAATGATTGAAAAACAATTAATGCAGGATTTTTCTAACTTTGCTCAAAATGAAAAGAATGTAAATAGTGATGAGCTTTTGCAAGCGGTGAAATTATATAGAGTAGCTTTGCAAAATCATTCTGCAACAACAGATTTTTTGAAGGATTTGAAAAAAATAGAGAATCTTAAATCATTGGCTGATCTTAGTCAGAATCTAGCTGATTTTGATAAAAATGATTATTCTTTACCTATTTCTATCTATGTTGATGCCGATATGAAGGATACTACAAAAAATGTCGTATATATTCAGGGGGCTGACCTGATTTTACCGGACAAATCATACTATGAGGCTGATAATGAATCAGGTAAAAAACTACTCCTAAAATATGCTGAAGTAGCAAAAGAATTACTTAATAAATTAGGATATAGTCAAGAGCTGAGCCCCAAAATAGTTAAAGAGGCTTTGGTTTTTGATAAGTCTCTGATACCAATCGTGAAAAATGCTGAAGAATGGGCTGATTATACTAAAATTTATAATCCATTGTCATTTGAAGAATTTGGACAAAAGAGTGTAAATTTAGATTTGAAGACTTTGGTAACCGCACAAATTCAAGCTACTCCTCAAAAAGTAATTGTAGAAGAACCCCGATATTTAAATAATCTTTCTAAAATAGTTAATAATGAAACCTTTGAAAGTATTAAGGCTTGGATGTTAATTCGATATCTGATGGATAATGCTGAATATATCAGTGAAGATTTTCGACAAATATTCGGCGAATATAAGTTAGCCTTGAGTGGGGCAGCAAAGCTACCTGATCGGACTAAGTTTAGTTATCATTTGGCAGAAAAAATGTTTAGTGAAGTCGTAGGAATTTACTATGGTCGAAAGTATTTTGGTGAGAAGGCTCAAGCCGATGTAAGAGCCATGATTGAAAAAATGATTGCAATCTATGAGCAACGTTTGCAAGATAACGATTGGTTAAGTGAAGCTACCAAAAAACAAGCAATTGTAAAATTACAAAAAATTGTTTTAAAGGTTGGTTATCCCCAAAAAGCAGAAGCCATTTATAAAAAATTGATTATTGATGAAGATCAAAGTTTATATAGTAATTTGGTTAATTTAAATCGTCTTATTATTGCTGATTCATTGGCCGAATACCATCGACCAGTTGATCGCTCCAAGTGGTTAATGCCAGGTCACATGGTCAATGCTTGTTACGATCCATCTAGAAATGATATTACTTTTCCAGCAGCAATTTTGCAGTCGCCATTTTATAGTTTGCAGCAGACCAGCAGTGAAAATTATGGAGGAATTGGAGCAACAATTGCCCATGAAATTTCACATGCCTTTGATAATAATGGAGCTCAATTCGATGAGTTAGGAAATATGCATGATTGGTGGACAAAATCGGATTATGCAAAATTTAAAAAATTGACGCAGCAGATGATTGATCAATTCAATGGTATTAAGTATGCCGGTGGCAAAGTTAATGGAAAATTAGTGGTCAGTGAAAATATTGCTGATGTTGGAGGAATGCGTTGTGCAATTGAAGCCGCAAAATTAGAATCAGATTACGATGCTAAGCAGTTTTTTATCCAGTGGGCTAAATCATGGCGTTTTAAAGCGACCGAAGAATATAATGAAGACCTATTGGCAACAGACGTTCATGCGCCACAACCTTTGCGAGCTAACGTTATTTCTCAAGATATGACCGAGTTTTTCAAAGCTTTTAATGTGCAGCCAGGCGATGGTATGTGGTTAGAAAATGACAAAAGAATTAATATTTGGTAAATTATACCTTCGATAAAAATTAAGCAATAAAAGGCACAATATTCATAATACGAATATTGTGCCTTTTGTTACACGTTTAAAGACAATAATCTGGAACGGAGCTAGGATGGCCTCAGTAGTCATAATTAATATATTAAATAAGAATCATTGAATTGGACTTATTATTTTTAAAATAATTTTGAGTTTTATATCTTAATGATGTATCCGGTTTCCTCTATAATAGTTATTAATGAGGAAGGGTGAAAACAGATGGCATATATTGAAGTTAGAAATGAATCAAAACGTTATCAAATGGGAGATACCACAATTTTTGCAAACAACAATCTTTCGTTTGATGTTGAACAAGGAAAATTAACTGTCATTTTGGGACCGAGTGGTGCTGGCAAATCGACTGTTTTAAATATTTTAGGCGGTATGGATACACCTAGTGATGGACAAGTAATTATTGACGGAACTGATATTGCACAATTCAATGAACGACAATTAACAACTTATCGCCGAAATGACGTTGGTTTTATCTTTCAATTTTATAATTTGATTCCCAACTTGACGACAAAGGAAAATGTAGAGCTGGCTTCAGCTATCGTTAAGGATGCTTTAGATGCCACGAATACTTTGCGAGCAGTCGGGTTAGGTAATCGTATTGATAATTTTCCATCGCAACTATCTGGTGGTGAGCAACAGAGAGTTGCTATTGCTAGAGCCTTGGCTAAAAATCCTAAGCTGCTTTTATGTGATGAACCGACAGGTGCCTTAGATTATGAAACTGGGAAACAAGTACTTACTTTGTTGCAGAACGCAAGTCATCTTAATAATAAAACCGTCATTATTATTACCCATAATTCGGCTTTGGCTAATATGGCTGATCGAGTGATTCGGATTCACGATGCCCAAATTCAATCGATTGTCGACAATCCTTATCCAATACCGGTTCAGGATATTGAATGGTAGGTGAATAAAGATGAATCCATTGACGAAAAATATGCTTCAGGATATAAAAAAATCTAAAGGGCGCTTTATCGCAATTATTTTGATAATTATGCTAGGCGTTTTGATTTTTGTTGGAGTTAAAGCAGCTGGTCCTAGTTTGAATGATTCTTTGAATAAAACGGTAGCAGATAAAAACCTTTCTGATATTCAGGTGCTATCAACAACAGGATTTGATAAAGAAGATATTAAATTAGCTCGAAAAGTTCCTGGAGCTCAGGTTGAAACTACAAAATTGAAGTATGTTATAGGTGGTAAAGATAAAGTGGCAATAGCACTTTATGGATATAACTCCGCTGCTAAGCAAAATCGCTTAATTATGCGCAGTGGTCGGCTGCCTAAAAATAACAATGAAATTGTTTTGGATAAAAATGCTAGATCGAAGTATGACTATAAATTAGGACAAACTTTCAAATTTGCTAACAATTCAAATTTAAAACAGAAGTCTTATAAAATTGTAGGTTTTGCAGATTCGCCACAATATATTGATAATCAATCGCGTGGGGCAACTAATATTGCTGATGGTCAAGTACAGCTGTTTGCTTACATACCTCAAAAGCAATTGAATTTGTCAGTAGGAACAGTTTTGAATTTGCATTTTAATCATTAAGAAATAAAAATACTTTTAGCAAATCTTACAAGCAGGCTGTAAACAAAAAGGTAAGTTTGCTGAAGAAAGCTTTTAAAAATCGAGCCGATCAAAGAACTACAGAACTAATCGATAAGAAGATTGCTCCTCAGCAGTCTTTAATAGATCAAGCTCGACAGGCTGATCCTCAAGCCGCTGCACAGCAGCAGACGAAGTTAAATGCTTTTAGGACTAAAGCTTTGAAACAAGCTCAAACGACTTATACTTGGCAAACTAGGAAGGATCTGCCAGGATTTTCAGCTTATGGCGAAAGTTCAGATCGAATTGCTGCGATTGCTAATGTTTTTCCGGTTTTCTTTTTCTTGATTGCCGCTTTGATTACCTTTACAACCATTACTAGAATGGTTGAAGAAGCTAGAAGTGAAATAGGAACATTTAAAGCTCTCGGCTATACTAAATGGGAAATCTCCCGAAATTATTACTATTATGCAATTTCGGCTGGAGTTATTGGAGCGTTATTAGGTGCTATCATTGGTAATGAAACTTTGCCACGAATTGTTTTAGCACTTTATAAGCAATATATTGCCTTAGATTGGGTTGTTGGTTTGCAGTGGATAGTAATCCTTATTGCGTTAATTTTTGCATTAATAGCAACTTTAGGAGCAGCAATTATTGTTATCAGAAAAGAATTAGTTGAAGGACCAGCCGCTTTAATGCGTCCTAAGTCTCCTAAATCAGCTAAGAAAATTCTACTGGAACGAATCAAGCCACTATGGAATCATTTGAGCTTTAACAGTAAAGTTAGTTATCGAAACTTATTCCGTTTTAAATCACGAATGTTTATGACTATTATCGGTATTGCTGGTGGTACGGCCTTGATTTTAACTGGATTTGGAATTCAAAATTCCATAGCAGCAAGTGGTAATCGTCAATATTCAGAAATTTTTGATTATCAAGCGGTAGTAAAATTAAATCAATCGGCTGATTTTACTAAAGTTAAGAATGTTTTAAATAACAATGATCAGTATCAAAATAGTACTGCTATCAATTCTTCTACTGCTAAATTGATAAAAGGTAAAAATCAAGTTAATGATGTTAATATTTATACCCCAAAGTCGGTGCAAAACTTTGCTAAATATGTTCATTTAGGTTTTAATTTGAACAAGAAACAAGTGGTCTTGTCTAAAAAGATTGCCCAGCTGTTAGACGTTAAAACGGGGGATTCAATAAGATTGACGATGACAGATGGCAAGAAAACTAAATTAAAAGTCAGTGCTATTTCACAGAATTTTATCGGTCATTTCGTATATTTGAGTCCAGAAATGTATCAACAAAAATTTGGTAAGTCTCCCAAAGCTAATACGTTGTTATTGCATCTGAAAGAACAGACGAAGTCGCAGCGTAAGAAATTAGCTAATCAATTGTTAAAATCTGGAGCGGTAATGGGGACCAGCTATACGCACGACGTTTTAAGTACTGTTTCAAAAATGTCTTCATCTTTGAAACCAATTGTTTTGATTTTTATATTGCTTTCAGGTGTCTTATCATTTGTGGTTCTCTATAATTTAACTAATATCAATGTTTCTGAAAGAATTCGTGAATTATCGACGATAAAAGTTTTAGGATTTTATAATAATGAAGTTACCATGTATATTGTGAGAGAAAATATTATTTTGACAATTGTTGGAATCGTTGTTGGCTATGGCGTGGGGAATCTATTAACAGCCTATATTTTGAATCAAGCTGCAACGGAACAGGTTATTTTCCCACTTACTATTAGCTGGTTCGGTTATTTAGTTGCTACGTTATTAATGATAGTTTTCACAGCAATTGTTATGTTAGTTACACATAAAAAACTGCAACATATAGATATGATTGGTGCTTTAAAATCTAATGAATGATTGAAGGTAGAATTTATGAGTTTAGAAAACGATAAAGTTCTTGTCATCGGGGGAACTTCTGGATTTGGTAAGGAAGTTGCTATTATGGCACAGCATAAAAAAGCTGAGGTCTATGTTATTGGACGAGATCAGGATCGAGTTAATAAATTAAGATACGATGATAATATTCAAGGCAGTTCGTTAGATGCTCAAGATGAGGGACAAATAAAACGATTCTTTGCAAAGTATGGTTCATTCGATCATGTTGTTTCAATGCTGGGTGGTGCTATGGGTGGAGGTTTCTTGGAAAGCCCTGTAGCAGATATTCGAAAGGCTATTGAAGATAAGTTTTTTGCTAATTTACAGTTAGTCCAGATAGCTAGTAAACATTTGAAACAAAATGGCTCAATTATTTTAACCTCTGGTTCAGGAGGACACCCTTATGATGCCTCTGGAGCTATTATTGGCAATCAAGCCATTAATACCATGGTTCAAGGCGTCGCAGTAGAGTTAGCACCAGATTATCGGATCAATGCTGTTTCGCCTACATGGACCCCAACTGGTTTGTGGAGAAGTATGAATTCTAAACAGCTGGCGGAACAAAAAAGCAATGTTTCCGAAAATGTGCCTTTAGGACGAGTTGCTAAATTGGATGAAGTTGCTTCAGCCTATATTTATTTGATGGAGAATGATTTTATTACAGGTCAAGTCTTACGCGTTGACGGTGGTGTCGATTTATAAATGATGTTACAATTAGAGTCAACTTTAAGTAGAAGGTGAAATAATGCCAGTAGAAATAGAAAAAAGATATCGAATCGGTGATTTTGCCGAAATGGTTGGTTTAAATAGTCCTACACTTCGTTATTATGAAAAAGAAGGTCTCATTAAACCACATCGAACTGAAAATGGCGTTCGTTATTATACGGAACAAGATGCTAAATGGGTAAGATTCTTACTACATCTGAAAAGCACCGGAATGACTATTGAGCAATTGAAACGCTATGTTAAATTACGTGCGGAAGGCGATTCAACCATCAATCAACGGATTGAGTTATTGGAAGAGGTCCGTCGTAATTTTGAAGTTGAATTTCAACAGTTAGAAGATAGCTGGACTGTTTTGAATGATAAGTTAGATTGGTATAAAGGCAAAGAGAGTGGCAATGTTGAAGATAATGAGCAATTTTCAGATTATCTAAAAAATATGAATCATGGTTATTTAGAAGAAAGATAGCTGCTACTTAGATATTTAAGAAAAAAATTTATAAACAGAAATCAGAGCGGAACATATTTTGTTCCGCTTTTTTGCTGCAAAATTAGCAAATATAAGAGTTATGTCTTAGAAACAATTGTTTCTCAAAAAATTATTGAATCTTTTTTTATATTCTTCTTGACTTAAAGTCGACTTTAAGTTGTTTAATGTATTTATCGAAGCAAGGAGGAATTGATTATGGCAAAGAAACAAACAGCAGGACAAGATATGTTAGGAGATTTTGCTCCACAATTTGCAAAATTAAATGATGACGTATTATTTGGAGAAGTTTGGAGCAAAGAATCTGAACTTTCTGCACATGATCGTTCTTTAATTACAATTGCTAGCATTATTTCAGCTGGTAATATTGAACAACTAGATGCACATTTAAAAATTGGTAAGCAAAATGGAATCACTAAAGATGAAATTGTAGCTGAAATTACTCACTTAGCGTTTTATGCTGGCTGGCCTAAGGCTTGGAGTGCTTTCAACCGCGCTAAAGAAATTTGGAAATAATAAAGGAGTTTGAAAAAATGGCTAAAAATGAAGAATTAAAAACAAATGGAGTTTTCCCTGTTGGCGATAAAAATGATGCATACGCTCAATATTTTATTGGTCAAAGTTATCTAAAAGGAATGGTAAGTCCAGAAGACAATATTGATTTTGGTGTTGGTAATGTTACTTTTGAACCAGGTTGTCGCAATAATTGGCACATTCATCATGACGGTTATCAAATTCTTTTAGTTACTGGCGGCGAAGGCTGGTATCAAGAATGGGGTAAACCCGCTCAATTGCTTAAACAAGGCGATGTAGTTGTAATTAAAGAAGGCGTTAAGCATTGGCATGGAGCAACTAAGGACAGTTGGTTCAGCCATGTGGCTATAACTAAAGGCAAATCAGAATGGCTTGAACCTGTATCTGATGAAGATTACGCCAAGCTATAAAATTAAAGGAGAATTATATGATTAAAGATAAGGTTATTGTTATTACTGGTGCTTCAAGTGGTATTGGTGAAGCTACAGCAAAATTATTAGCTAAGAATGGTGCTAAGGTTGTTTTAGGTGCTCGTCGTGAGAATCGTTTGCAAGAAATTGTAAATGATATTGAAAATGCTGGCGGACAAGCTGCTTACAAAGTAACTGATGTGAGGGATGCAAAGGAAGTTGCTGACTTAGTTTCTTTAGCAAAATCTGAATTCGGTGGTTTAGATGTTATTTTTAATAATGCAGGAATCATGCCTAATTCACCAATCAGTGCTCTACATACTAAAGAGTGGAATGATATGATCGATATTAATATCAAGGGTGTTTTGAATGGCGTTGCTGCTGTTATGCCTGATTTTGTTAAAAACAAACAAGGTCATATCATTACAACATCATCAGTTGCCGGTATTAAGAGTTTTGCTGGTTCTGGCGTTTATGGAGCCACAAAATTTGCAGTTCGTAATTTGATGGAAGTTATTCGTATGGAAAGTGCTCAAGAAGGCACTAATATTCGAACAACTACGCTTTATCCAGCTGCTATTAATACAGAATTGTTGCATACTATTACTGATAGCAACACTAAAAAGAATATGGATGCCTTTTACAAACAGGTAGGAATTTCTCCTGAAGCAATTGCACGTGTAGTTAATTTTGCCGTCGATCAACCAGAAGATGTTAATGTAAATGAATTTACAATTTATCCTACTAAACAGATGTAATTTTTCAGTTCATAAGCGTTCAACTAATAATCAACAATTGATTATTGGCTGAACGTTTTTTTTGTAAATCAACATAAGATTTACATAAATTTTACAATAAATAGGTTGGATATATACAATTAAATTTCATACTGTAACCATGAATTAATTGGAGGGATTAGATAATGGCTACAGTTTTGACCAATATTTCTAAACAATATGATTCGGAAAAAACAGTGTTGAGTGATGTTAATGCTGAAATCCAGACAGGAGAATTTTTTGTAATTGTTGGTCCATCTGGCTGTGGTAAAAGTACCTTGTTACGAATGATCGCAGGGTTAACATCAATTACTGATGGAGAAATAAGTATCAATGACAAGGTCGTTAATGATATGGCTCCTAAAGACCGTAATTTAACAATGGTTTTCCAAAGCTATGCTTTATTTCCGTTTTTAAGTGTTTGGGACAATGTCGCATTCGGTCTGAAAGCTAGAAAAAATACTTCTCAAGCTGATATTGAGACTCGTGTTAATGATGCTTTAAAAATGGTTAGTCTAGAGGACTTGAAGGACAGAAAACCTCGAGAACTTTCTGGTGGTCAAAGACAGCGTGTGGCTTTAGCTCGAGCAGTAGCCAGCGATGCCAAGATTTGTTTAATGGATGAACCTCTATCTAATTTAGATGCTCAATTAAGAATCAAAATGCGTCAAGAAATTTATGCTTTGCAGAGAAAGTTAGGCCTAACTTTAATTTACGTTACCCATGATCAAGTGGAAGCAATGACTATGGCCGATCATATTATGGTTTTGCATGATTCGAAGGTTCAACAAATTGGAACGCCAGCAGAAATTTATAAGAGTCCGGCCAACGAATTTGTAGCTAGCTTCTTCGGAGTTCCGCCAATCAATATTTTGCCTGCTATTAGTACCGAAGAGGGTATCGTTAATGCAAACGATGATTTCACATTGAAGATTAACCAACAAGTCTCTGTTGAAAACTTTCAAGTCGGAATTCGTCCTAATGAATTATTAATTGAAGAAGCTGACGAATTAACTGCCAATGCATCAGTTAAAACAATTGAATTTTTAGGTGATGAAAAAATTGTTTATGCTAAGATGGCTCACAATGATGTTGAAATTGCAGCCATTGTAGACAGTAATTCTCAATTTAAACCGTATGATAACATCAAGGTTTCTGCTAAAAATAATGTATTAATCTTCAATAGTGATGGCGTTAATATTACCAAGAATTCGGAGGATATGGTCAATGCTTAAAACTTCGACGACAGACGCTGTTTCGGAGAAGCAGGTACAAACGACACAACGCCATGGATTTCAACTTAATGCTAAAGATAAATATTACGCTTCAATATTTTTAGGACCATCGCTATTGATTTTAGGATTATTCGTATTTTATCCAATGTTTAAAACCCTTTATATCAGTACATTTTTAACTAATACATTGGGCAAAACCACTGTCTATGTTGGGTTAGAAAATTATGTCAGATTAATTGCATCCCCAGATTTTATTTCTAGTCTCTGGGTAACCTTTGTCTATGTGGTTGCTGTGACGCTTCTGACGATTGCATTAGGACTACTATTAGCCAACCTAGCGAGTCAAAAGTTGCCGGGGATTGGTATTTTTAGAACGTTATATTCCTTAACAATGGGAGTATCAGTAGCTGTAGCTGCTATTTTCTGGCTTTTCATTTTTAATCCTTCGACAGGATTCTTCGTACTTTTAAGCAACTGGCTAAATTTACCAGTTGTAAATTGGCTGACTAGTCCTGCGAATGCAATGTGGGCAGTTATTATTACCACTGTTTGGATGCATTTAGGATTTACTTTCTTGATTTTACTAGGAGCTATTCAATCAGTTCCAAATACTCTTTATGAGGCAGCTGATGTTGAGGGCGCTTCGGCTAGATTCCAGTTCTTTCACATTACTATTCCAATGATCTCGCCGACTTTGTTCTTTGTATCGACAATTACGATTATTGATGCTTTTAAGAGTTTTGGTCTAATTGATTTGATTACTAAAGGTGGTCCAACTAATGCCACTAATATGCTAGTTTATCGAATTTATAAAGATGCTTTTTATAGTGGAAATTATGCTAAATCAAGTGCTGAAGCTATTATCCTAACTATCATTATTGCTTTCTTTACATTATTACAATTTAAATTTTTAGAGAAACGGGTGAATTACTAATGGCTGAGTTTGATGAACGTGCAGTTTTAAAAAAGGTTTTTAGTTATATTCTGTTAATTTTACTGGCCATTATTATTTTGGCACCGTTCTTTATTGGAATTTGGACAAGTTTTTTACCAACTATGGATATTGCTAAGGGAAATTTCTTCAGTACAAAAATCTCATTGGATAACTATGTTGCGGCTTTTACTAAAACGCCTATTTTAAGGTATTTAGTCAATACTTTGGTTATTTCGACGATTACTATGATTGCTCAATTAATTTTTTGTTCAATGAGTGCATATGCTTTTGTTTTTTTGAAATTTAGATTTAGAAAGACAATTTTTACGTTATTTTTAATTACGATGATGTTGCCCTTTGAAGCAGAGATCATCCCTAATTTTGCGACAGTTAAACAAATGGGATTGCTTGATAATTATGCAGTTATGATTATTCCTTTTTTAACGTCAGCTTTTGGAACCTTTATGTTGCGTCAAGCATTTATGCAAACTCCAAGCGAATTAAAAGAAGCATCTGATATTGAAGGCTTGAATCATTTCCAATTTTATTGGAATATTGTTTTGCCATACAACAAGATCGGCATGATTACATTAGGTGCATATAGTTTTCTTGGCTCATGGAATCAATATCTTTGGCCTATGCTAACAACTTTCAGTAATAATTCACGAGTTATTCAAAATGGTTTAAAGCAATTGCAATCTGAAGAAACCTTTAATGATTGGGGAATGATCCAAGCTAGTGCAGCCATTATTGTCATTCCTACCATTATTGTGTTATTTATCGGTCAACATTACTTTAAGTCAGGGATGAACGAGGGGGCTGTTAAATAATGTCTAAATATAAAAAAATTATTCTGCCGGTAGTTATTTTATTAGGGGTTATATTCGCTGCCCTGTTTAGTAGAGCTGTTTCAGCACAGTCAACGACTAAAGATAATCGTATTCCAATTGTATTTTGGCACGAAATGGGTGGTCCTTCTGAACAAGCGTTAGAAAAAGTTGTAGATGGATTTAATAAATCACAGACTAAATATAGAGTTATTCCAAAGTATCAAGGTACTTATGATGAAGCAATTCAAAAGATTTTACAGACTCATAATACAAGTACTTCATCAGCTGTCTTCCAAGCGTTTGATATTTCTACCGCTCAAATGTTGCATAGCGGATATACAACGCCGGTACAGAATTTCATCGATGAAGATAACTATGATGTCAGTAAAATATCTTCCGTAGCGCGTGCTTTTTATGCAAATAAGGGTAAGCAACAAGCTATGCCTTTTAATACATCGCAGCCAGTTTTGTACTACAATGCTAGCTTACTAAAGAAATATAATATTACTCCACCTCCAGTTTCACCTTCATATAGTGATATTACTCGGGTAGCTAAAGAACTTTATGAAAAATCTGGTCACAAGACTAAAGGAATGACAATCCAAGTTTACGGTTGGTTTTTAGAACAAGCTTTAGCTAATGCTAATGCTCAACTAGCTAATCAAAATGATGGACATACTGGCAATCCTACTAAAGTAAAAATAAATAACCCTGATACAGTTGAGTTTTTAAATTGGATCAAAGAAAACATTAAATCAGGTGATTTTATTGATTATGGTTCTGGAGCCAGTGCAGGTGCTAATCAAACCGCTGGTTTCTTATCTGATAAAGTAGGAATTTTTATTCAATCATCTGCTAGTATTGGTCAGTTAACTCAAAATAATAAAAATGAATTAGGAATTACTTATTTCCCTCATCCTGACAGTAAGAAAGCCAATGGTGTTGCAATTGGTGGAGCAGCTCTTTGGATTTCTAACGACAAGCCTAAGGATGTTCAACGTGGAGCATTTGAATTTATTAAATATACTTTGAAACCAGAAGTTCAAGCTCAATGGCAAAAATCAACAGGATATTTAGCTTTAAATAAGGATTCTCAGAAAACAAGTATTTTAAAAGAGCTTTATGCAAAGAATCCTGAGGCTAAGGTTCCTGGTCAACAATTAGCTACAGCCAAACCAAACTATTCTAATTCCGGTATTTTGATGGAGGGGATGCAATTAACCCGTCAACTAGAAGAGGTAGCTATGGAAACTGTTTATAATGGTGGCGATATTAATCAGGCTCTGAATACAGCTGATAAAAATATCAACGATAATTTAACACAGTTGAATAAGGCTAATGGCTACAAATGATTTTTCAATAGTATACAAAAAACTCAGCATGAAGTTTTTTGAATTTCATACTGAGTTTTTTGTATTGTTAATTTTTATTTTGCATTTTTTTCAAATTGAACAAATTTGGAGGCAACGCTTGTAAGAAAGTTATTCCAAGAATCAATAACGCTCCCACTAGTTCTGCTGGGCTGACTTTAGTGTTTAAAACTGTTACAGCCAAAATAGTAGCAGTCAATGGTTCAAAAGCACTCAGCATGCCGGTAGTTGAAGGGGTAATATAATTTAAACTTTGTAAATAGAATAAGTAAGAGAACATCGTACCGCCGGTTACTATGAAAATAATACAAAGTAAAGCTGTAGGGGTTAATTCAGGGACATGTCCCAAGTCAGCAAATGGTGCAAAGACAATTCCACCTAAAAGCATAGACCAGCCAGTTACAATTCGAGCATCGAAGTTTTTCAACAACTCTCTTGGTAAAAGCGTGTATGAAGCTTGACTCACACCGGCAAGAACTCCCCAGATAATTGCTGCTGGCGACAGCATTAGTTGATTTAGATGACCATGGGTCACAAGTAGAAAGGTTCCTAATAAGGCTAGAATAATTGAAATAATATCAATTCGTCGAGGCAACTGTAATTTTCTAAGCGACAAATACAGAATTATAAAAAGCGGTCCTAAGAACTGCAAAACTGTTGCCGTAGGAGCATTGCCATACTTGATAGCCATAAAGTAAGTATACTGAGCTGGCAACATTCCTAGTAAGCCAAAAGCCAATAGCTGGATAACATAACGCGGCTTTTTTAGAATTGAGAATAGAGCTTTGGAGTTGATAAAAAAGCACCAGATAACCAATAACAGTCCAGCAAAGATCAGTCTGATACCAACGATCCATTGAGTTGGAATGCTTTCTTGCGTAAATAGATATTGTGCAATACTGCCCGAAAATCCCCAGAGTACTGGGCCAGTAATCGCATAGAAGAAGCCCTTTTGTTTGTCAGTCATGTGAATCCCCCTAAAACATATTAATTATTATGCTAACACAATTATATTTATGGAAAAGTGGGCAAAAGGGAATTTTTAATTTTATATCAGTTATAATCAAAACAATTAGAGGTGATAATGATGCTTAGAATAGAACATATTTCTAAAAGTTTCGGGGATATGAAGGCCTTAAATGATGTTTCTTTTACTGTAAATGATGGTCAGATTTTAGGCTTAATCGGACAAAATGGAGCCGGAAAATCAACAACGTTCCATAGTATTTTGAATTTTTTGAAGTATCAAGGAAAAATAACTTGGAACGATCAGGTTATTAATGAAACAGTCTTTGATAAAATTGGCTATTTGCCAGAAGAGCGTAGTTTAATGCCCAAGTTGACGATTCAACAACAGATAATTTATTTAGCACGATTAAAAAATAAGTCAGCTAAAGAGATTCGCCCACAAATTGATCTTTGGTTGAAACGTTTTGCTGTCAAAGGTGTTGAGAAGGACAAGATTAAAGACCTATCTAAAGGTAATCAACAGAAAGTACAATTGATTTGTACTTTGATTCATCATCCAAAACTAATCATTTTAGATGAACCATTCAGTGGGTTGGATCCAGTTAATGCGGACCTTTTGAAGCAAGCAATTTTGACTGCCAAAGCTGAAGGTGCAGCGATTATTTTTTCTAGTCATGATATGGAAAATGTTGAAGAACTTTGCGACAAATTAGTTATGTTAAGGGATGGTCAGGTTGTTTTGAAGGGAACCGTTCATGATGTAAGACAATCTTTTGGTAGGATTAGAATTACTGTTACTACCGATTGGAGCCAGGAGCAATTGCAGCTTCTACCACATGTGATAAAAGTAGAGCGACAAGAGGAAAAACGTTATATTCTTAGCCTTGATGATGAAGATGCCGGATCAGAAATATTTGATCAATTGACGCAGGGTAAATATATTGAGGAATTTAGTCAGCAGCCACCAACCCTAAATGAAATTTTCCGTTTGAAAGTGGGTGAAGCTCATGAATAAATTATGGATCGTAACATTTGAAACCTTTTTGCGCCAAATTAAATCTTGGGGATTTGTAATGTTAGTCATCGGGCCTTTCTTGATGTTTGGAATAACCGTTGGAGCTGGTTATTTAGGTGGTAAAAGTGGCGGAACTAGTGATGAGATTGCTGTTATCAGTCAACAATCACAGTTGCGGGATGGTTTCGCTAAGGCAAATAAAGATGTCGTTATGAATAATGTTACCGATAAGAAAACTGCTACGAAAAAAATGGATGCGAATAAATTGGCCGGCTATTTAGTATTAAAAATCGATAATAATCGTGTTACCGGTCAATATTTTGGAACTAAATCATTGAGTTCTAATTTGAAGGTTAAAGTAAATAGCTACTTGAACCAAATTCAACAACAATTGAACTTAACAAACGCACAATTATCCAAGCAGCAATTGCAGTCGTTGCAGCAGAAATCTCAATTAAAAGAAACTATTCAGGAAAAAGCAGGAACTAATAATTTAGTTAAAACTATTTCATACTGGATCACGGTTATGATGGTTTATATCATTCTGATTACATATACTACAATCACTGCTCAAGAGATAGCTTCTGAAAAAGGAACTAAGATAATGGAAATAATTTTTTCTAGTACTACGGCTATCAAGTACTTCTTAGAAAAAATTTTTGGTATTTTATTAGTCATTTTGACTCAAATTTTAATTTACTTAGTTGGTGGTTGGGGAATTTATATTTTTGCTCAAAACTCATCATTAACAAAGGGCTTTTTGAAACAATATAATGCCTTGATTACATCAGTTCTACATAATATATTGAGCATTAATTTGCTTTATTTATTATTGGGAGTAGTTATTTATACAGTTTTGGCAGCCTTTTCCGGTGCTTTGGTAGCTAAGGCAGAAGATGCATCTAAGGCAGCTCAACCAGTAATTATGTTGAATTTATTAGCTTTCTTTATTACTTTCCCATTTCAAAATAATCTTGACTCGATAATTGTTAAAATTTTATCCTATGTACCTTTCTTCTCGTCATATTTTATGCCAATGCGGATCATCAATAATGATGCTAGTGGAATGGAAATAATCTTGTCATTGCTTGTTTTGATAGTAAGTATCATTTTATTATCGATGTATATCGGAAAAATTTATCAAGGATTAATGCTTCAGACTGATGACTCTAGTTTTTGGAAAAGATTTAAACGAGGCATATCATATAACAAATAATATTAATACCACTATATTTGATTATTAAATTAAAAATATAGTGGTATTTTTTAGCTTTAAATTGTATGAAAGCGCTTCAAATGAATGTATACTCCATATTGTATAGGAAAGGGGTATTAAATATGTCTGAAAAAGGAAAGCAACGTAGCTTTATCGAAAGTAATCAAAGATTGCTCATGTTAGGGGTAAGTACTTTTGGCGCTTTACTAATTTTTAACGCGCCTACATTAGTACATGCTAGCGAAGTGTCTAATTCAGAAATAGTTTCTACACAAACAGAATCAACTGATACATCTTCTAATTCTGTTGATGAAAAAGATGACTCTGTAACGAAAGATATTCCTAATGATAGTACTAAGTCTTCTGAAGAAGATCAGAAATCGGATAATAGTGTGACTCAACAAAACTCTCAATCGATTCAGGCAACGCAGGCGCAACCGTCAGCTTCGGTTCAACCAGTTGCCGAGCCTAACCAGACTCAAACAACAATTGGCAATTCAGTTGAGGATACACAAACTTATCAAGAAATCCAACAAACTGATAGAAAAATGAATCAAAATCAAGTAGACATTGATCAAGCATATTTTGGACTCTCCGGGGATAAAGAGATTGATCGACAGTTGAACAATCTTGGTTCGGAAACTGCGGCAACACTGAATGACAATGGATATTTAATCAAGAGCGGTTTAGTTAATAATAAAAAAACTCTTGTGGTTCAGGGAAAAGATGCTACTGGATTATTTTATGCTATTAATAATTTAAACAATTTAATTAATAAAAAATCAGATTTAACAAATGTTAATATTTCGGAATCTCCACAAATGTCGATCCGTGGCGTACTAGAAGGATTTTATGGAGAACCTTGGTCACAGCAAGCGAGAAAAGATCTTTTTAAATTTATGGGTGAGCATAAAATGAATGTATATATATATTCACCTAAAGATGATGACTATTTAAGAAATAATTGGAAAGAATTGTATCCTCAAGATAAATTAGATCAAATTAAAGATTTAGTAGCAGCAGCTAAGAAAAATCATGTTTCTTTCGTCTATACATTATCTCCGGGTAACGATATTACTTATTCAAGTCAGGAAGATTTTGATAAAACTGTTGCTAAATTGAATCAACTGAAAGAAATTGGAGTTACACAATTTTATATTGCCTTGGATGATATTCCTTTGGGAATGACATCAGCAGATTCAGAAGTATTCAAAAATCATGCTACTAAAAATTATCCTAATAATCCTTGGTCAGCTTTGGCTGATGCGCAAGCTTATTATGTTAACCGAGTTCAAAATGAATATATAAAAAAGAATAATTTACCTGATCTCTGGTTAGTACCAACTAATTACAGCGGATCGCAGCAAGATCCCTTTAAAGAGGCTCAAGGTGAAGCTTTAGATAAGAATATTCGTTTGCAATGGACTGGCGAAGGAGTTTTTTCTGGCGATATAACTGATGATTCAGTTGAACAAGCTAAAAAGACATATAACTCAGACCATATTTTTATTTGGGATAATTTCCCCGTTAATGATTCTGATCAAGATCGTTTATATTTGAATCCTTTAAAGGGTAGAAGTAAGAGTCTATATAAGATTATGGATGGCTTTACAAGCAATCCAATGATTCAGCCATACGCTTCTTGGCTTGGAATAGCTGGTTATGGAGATTACATGTGGAATGCTGATACTTATAATCCTTTGGCAACTCAGGATAATATAATTCGGGAAATGGCAGGAGATGATCCGGATGCTCTAGTAGCTATGCAATCATTTGTTGATCTTAATCAATATTGGGATTATGCAGCAACTGAAGACAAGGTTCATGCACCAATCTTATCGACTTTTATCAATGCTTTTGAAGAGTCCCCTTACGGCAGTGCCAATTATGAAACAAATAAAGCTAAATTATTGGAGCGCCTCGATATTATTGCCAATACGCCTGAAACTTTGAAAAATATGAAGGTCACTGGTTTCTATAATGACTCTTTGCCATGGATCAATGCAGCTAGTCATTGGGCTAAAGCTATGATTTCCAGTATCAATATTTTAGATAAAATTAATAGTGGTCAAGCAACAAGCGCCATGTTAAGTAACGATTTTTCAATGATGTCTGATCAGATTAACCAAGCAAATGTTAAAGCCGTACCTGATAGCAGAACTGGCAAACCTGATTTAGTTATCACGCCTTCAGTTGGAGATGGTGTTTTCCAAAACTTCATTAATAAATCATATGAGGCTATTAATAATTGGCTAGAAACTGTGGCTTTGACAACGTCGGCTCAAAAAGTATCCAGTGAAGCATCAACTGACATTCCTCAAAATGAAGATTATGCGGCTGCTAATATGAATGACGGTAATTTGAATACAAAGTTTTGGAGTAACCGCAGTATTAAAAAGGGTGATTCAATTAAAGTTGATTTGAAAGATACTCAAGAGATTCAACGTATTGATATTCACCAAGGAACTGATGATAATGCTACAAGTGGCGATCTATTTCAATCAGCAGTTATTTATACGGCTAATGAAGCTGATGGCAGCGATAAAGTGGCTGTAGGACAAGTTGGACCAACCGGCAATTATCAATTGAATTTAAATCAACCAGTTAAAGCTAGATATTTATTTATTATTTCGACAAGTAATACCGATAATTGGCTACAAATAAGAGATATTTCGGTTTTTGATAAAACTGGATTGAATATCTCTAATATTAAAGGAACTGATAATAGTTCATCACAGGCTATTTTTGATGGTACTGTTCAGACTGCTTTTACAGGTCAATTAGAGAATAGTCAAAAGACAGGAATTATTGAACAACGTTTTGCTTCAGTAAACGACAAGCATGAATTATATTTAGCAGGCAAGGTAAGTGGAACGGTCTACGTTAATGTCGATGGTAATTGGAAAGAATTAGGAAGAGTTGAAAGCAAACAATCATTGAATAAAATGACTCTGCCTGCAGGTTCAATTGATGGCATCAAGTTAGTAGTGGATAGCAATACGGGTAATTTTGTAATTAATGAATTTGGATTAAGCTAGAGAGATTTAGAAAACAAAAAAAGAGAGAAGCATAAAAATAGGTTCTTACTCAAGTTGGGTTATACGCGTGAGTATACTAACTGATGTGGTTGAAGTATGCCATCGTCCGCAAAAAATCTGTGGGCCACTGGAACGTGGTGGACACGACTTAGAGCTAATAATTTCACACTTCGTGCGTAATTATGGGATCTCTAAGCTCGGTCTTGTACTAACCTTGCTTCGCAAGCTAAGTACAATATCACCACTGAGGGCCCACAGATTTTTTACTACCGATTAAATCCTTGGTTCTAATATTATAGTAAATAAAAAACTGCCGCTATTAGGTATTCCAGACATACGTTTATGTTTGAATTCCTTAACAGTGGCAGTTTTTATCTGCTATTTAAATTTTACAATAATTAGTTTCAAAATGAACCATAGTTCCAACAACATTCCCAATTTTTTTGGATGGCGAAAATTTAAACCTACTTACGTTATAACTAAAAAAGAGAAAATCATCAGAAGATGACTTTCTCTTTTTTTGCTTATTGTTTAAAAGAAAATTCCATAAAGTTTAACAGCAGCAATGGCACCAAGAATTGGAGCAAGAACTGGAACCCAACTGTATTTCCATTGGGATGAACCTTTAGGATTTAAAGGCAACAATGCATGTAAGATACGAGGACCAAGGTCACGAGCAGGGTTCAACGCTGGGCCAGTGGGACCACCGAAGGAAACAACCAAACACATAACTAAGAATCCTAAACCGATAAAGTCGGCACGTGAATCAATATGATCTGAAGTTAAAGCAACGGCACCGAATACTAAAATAAAAGTACCAATAAATTCGTTAATAAAACCATTAAGACGACTGTTTTCAGCGTCAATTGTTGAGAAAGTACCAAGAATACTTTCAACGTTTTCTGTTTGATTATAATAAGGCTTGTAGGCCGCTACGATCATAAGTTGACCAAAAATGGCACCTAAGAATTGAGCGATAATATAAGGACCAACTTCAGCCCAAGGGAATTGACCATTGCAGGCTAAAGCTAATGTCATGGCTGGGTTGATTTGACCACCAGATATGGGACCGAACATCATGGCTGGAACCATAACACCGATACCATAACCGAATCCAATCAAAATCCACCCACCGTGGAAACCTTTTGTTCCTTTTAATTCAACGTTGGCAACTGAACCGTTACCAAGCGCAACCATAATAGCTGTACCGATAAATTCGGCGACACAACGAACTAACAACGTATAGTGCATAATTAATACTACCCCTAAATTTAATTAATTTGTCTCACCATGACCTATATTTGTTAGCAAAACACGAATATTAAAAATTCACTCAAAAATGGGTTAATTCATATAAATTCGTAATAATCTGTCTTTTATGAGTGAATATTTTCCAAATTTCACATAAAAAAATTGCTCCACCAATCCGGGGCAATAACTACTAACATAAAAAGTAAAATAAATCAAATAATGAGCAACGAGTAATATTGTATCATACATTCCGAATATTTTTGACATTTTCAGAAAAAACGACTAGATTTTGCTATATAGTAATAGCATATACTAATTCTAAAACGAGGTAGAAAAATGAAAGTTCTTAGCTTAGTTAATTTAACCAAAAAACAAACTGAAAAGATTGAATCAATTTCTGAAGTTGAACTTAAAGTAGTTTCTCCTAAAAAAGTTGTTGCAGCTGACCTTGATGGAGTAGAAGTATTATATGGCTGGTCTAATAATTTAAAAGATGCGGTTTTGAAAAGTGAAACTTTAAACTGGATTCAAGTGGTTCGCGCAGGTGTAGATGCTTTACCATTGCGTCAATTGGCTGATAAGGGTGTTATTTTAACTAATGGTTCTGGCGCTAATGCCATTAATATTGCCGAACAAACTTTAGCTTATATGTTGATGTTCGTTCGTCGAATGAATTTGACGGCTAGACACCAAGATGCTAGAGAGTGGAAACAAGATGATGGCTATGACGAAGTTTATAATAAGACCGTTATGATTGTAGGCGTTGGTCATATTGGAACACTTATTGCTCGTTATGCTAAGGCTTTGGGAATGAAAACGATCGGTGTTCGTCGAAGCAATCGTCCTGCCGAATATATTGACGAAATGATTCCGATGTCGGAAATGAAATCAAGAATTGGCGAAGTACATTTTGTAGTGAATGTTCTACCTGATACTGAAGAAACAATGGGTCTATTCAATCAAGAATTATTCCAAGCTATGTCTAAGAAAGCTTATTACATTAATATTGGTCGTGGAAAGACGACCAATATGGAAGATTTGATTTCGGCTTTGAAGAATGACGAGATTGCCGGAAGTGGGTTGGACGTTACTACTCCAGAACCACTGCCAAGTGACAGTCCTTTGTGGAATATGGAAAATGTCATTATTACTCCACACGATGCCGGAAACAGTGTTCATTATAGTGAGCGTGCTTTCGATATCTTTAAACGCAATTTGAAATCATATGTTGAAAATGGCGAGGTTGTAGAAAATATCGTTAATTATTCCACAGGTTATTAACAAATAAAGATAAATAGTAAGTCAGATACATGGATAATATATTGGCTTTGGTTTCGTTTTCAAGGAAAAGTATGTTGAGAATTTTTGAGGATGTATTAAAATTAAGCTAGATAGATGAAAGGAAAAATGATGTTATCTAGTGACTATTTTATAGGATTCATGTTGGTATTTTTATTCTGGCTTTTGTTATTACTTTTGGAAATAATTTTGAACATGAGAAACACAATCATAGAATTATCTTTCTTTTCAGATGAAAAATTAAATACTTTAGACAAAAAACTGAATCAAAAATTTGGCGTTCGTTTTCAAGGACCTTTTGAACTATTGGAATTTTTGATCATTGGCTATATAGTTTATGCGTTGTTAACTGATTTAAGATATCAAGGCTTTCAGCTAAATGCAGGCTCATTCAATCAAATCCTTTTCTTCTCAGTAATTGTATTTGCTGTGATGGTAGGCGATATGATCTTGATTGCTAAAGATTTACATATTTATAAGTTCATTAAAAATTCAGTTGCTTTGTCTAGAAAAAACTCTAATTAATAAAAAATAAGAGTGTAACTAATGTAAAAGGGTGCAATATTCGTATTATGAATATTGCACCCTTTTATAATTAAACAATGAATTTTGTTACAGCTGCTTTTTTAAGCGGATCATATCTTTTAAAACTAATTTATTTTCGATAATTGGTTCATGATAGTTATCAACGAAGAAATCGCGGTCAATGCTGACAACTCGAAAACCACATTTTTGATACAAATAGAGTTGGGCAAAGCTAGTACTGCCAGTGCCAATTTCTACAGTATGATAGTGATTTTTTTGAGCCCAATGGAGTGCAAAGTGGACTAGCTTTTCCCCATAGCCACTATTTTGGAATTCTTCAGCCACAGCTAAGTTGACGATTTCAATCGTTTCAGGTCGAGTATCAATTAATAAAACTAATCCTAGCAACTTTGCATCCGCAACAAGTTCAAATTTGTAAGAACGTGGTAGGTAACTCTTGACGATTGTTTTGGAAGGATCAGCCATTAACATTAAATGATAGTGTTCAGCAGTGGCTTTTTGGAAAGGAATTATTTTAATGTCTGATTTGTCCATCGCCCTGCACCAAATACTTAGTTGTAGTTAATTCATTAGCACCCATAGGTCCTCTAGCATGTAGCTTTTGAGTACTGATACCAATTTCTGCCCCGAAGCCAAATTGTTGTCCATCAGTAAAACGAGTTGAGGCATTCGAGTAAACTACGGCAGCATCGATTTGTTTCATGAACTTGCGACTAGCAGAATAATTCTCAGTGATAATTGATTCACTGTGCTTGGTATTATATTTATTGATGTGTTTGATAGCATCATCAAGTGAATCTACTATTTTAATGGCGATAATGTAGTCGTCATATTCAGTACCCCAATCTTCTGGAGTAGCGGGAACAATCTCAGGAACAATAGCCTTGGCCAAAGTATCTCCTCGAACTTCAACATTGTTAGCTTGAAGGGCAGCAAATAGTTTTGGCAAAAATTTATTGGCAACGTCCTTATGCAAAATAACTTTTTCAGCGGCATTGCAGACTGAAGGACGTTGAACCTTGGCATTGATAATTATTTTTAGAGCTTTTTCTAAATCAGCATCTTTGTCAACGTAGATATGGCAATTACCGGCACCAGTTTCGATAATAGGAACTTTAGCCTTGTTAACGACCATTTTAATAAATTTACCGCTGCCACGAGGGATCAAAACATCAATATATTCAGTCAATTCCATCATTTTTTGTGCAGTCTCATGACTGACGTCGTCAATTAATTGAATTGCATCAGGATTGATATTGGAATCTTTTAAAGCTGAGCGAAGAGTTTCGGAGAGAACGATATTAGAATTAATAGCTTCCTTGCCACCACGCAAAATAACGGCATTACCAGCTTTGAAACAAAGACCAGCAGCATCAACGGTAACATTAGGACGAGCCTCATAAATCATGCCAATAACTCCTAAAGGTACTCGTTCTTGAGTAATATCCAAACCGGAAACAGTTTCCCATCCACGATCAACTTTGCCAATAGGATCGGGTAGATCCATGACTTGACGTAAGCCATCTGACATATCATTGATTCGATCAGGAGTTAAAAGGAGACGGTCGATCATAGCCTCTTTGATGCCATTTTTTTTGGCATTGGCAATGTCTTCTTTATTAGCTTCAATTATTTTGTCCGTATTCATGACTAAAGCATTAGCCATGTTTAAAAGGGCGTTATTCTTTCTTTGCGTACCCAATTGACCTAATTCAAAAGCAGCACGTTGTCCATTTTGACCCATTTTTTCAAGATTCGTCATTTTTATCACTCCTAAAACGCTTTCTAATTATCTCTAAGTATAGCATTGTACAAAAAAATAGTGGACGGCTGCATCCACTATTAATGTCTAAGTAAATTTAATTTTTTGAAGCGCTGATTTAATATGTTGCCGTCAACGTAGTGCTAATTTACCATTTATTTATGTTGCCGTCAACATAAAATGCTATTTGTTTAAATTTTTAGTTATCTGATTAATCAATTCAATAAATAACTGTTGTTCCTCCGAGCTAAGACCCGAGGTAGCATTTTGTTCTGATTCTAACCAAATAGCTTCGACCTGCTGTGCCATTTTGCGACCTTTAGTAGTTAAACTGACCAAAGTCACTCGTTTGTCCTTGGTGGATTTAACAGTTTTGACTAAATCGCTTTTGACCATCCGATTGATTGATTTAGCAATTGTAGAATGATCAACGCAGAGCTCAACGACTAGCTTATTCTGAGAAATGCCATCCTGCTTAAGTAACTCTAAAAGAATCATATCTTGGCCAGGATAGAGTCCAAGTGGTCGCATCTTTTTGGAAATTAAATTTTTATAACTTGTTATAAGGTTAATAATGGCTTTTTCAATTGGAAATTCTGATTTCATTATTATCCTCCTAATAGTTGAGTATTATTGTGCTTTTGAAAATAAAGTTCCGATAGGTTCGCCAGATAAAATATTAAAAATAATATCGGGATTCTTACCATTGGTTAGGACCATCTGTTGATTATGTTTCAAAATTAATTCAGCTGCTTTTAACTTGGTTGTCATGCCGCCAGTACCATATTTAGTTCCATGACCACCTGCAGCAGCGATGATATTGGGACTAATTGTACCAATTTGAGGAACCAAATGAGCATCAGGAACTTTAAGTGGGTTAGCAGAATAGAAACCATCAATATCAGATAGCATGATTAAAAGATCAGCATCGACTAAATTTGTCACAATAGCTGATAATTGATCATTGTCGCCGAACTTTGTATGATGATCCAATTCAGAAACAGTAACAGTATCGTTTTCATTGACTATCGGGATAGTGTTATCCATTGATAGTAGTTCTTGAAAGCTATTCATCACATTAGTGTGACTTTCCGGATAATCGATTATATCACGTGTGATCAACATTTGGGCAACTGACATACCGTATTCATGAAAAGCTTCATTATATATTTGCATTAATTCAGCTTGACCTACGGCAGCAACGGCCTGTTGTTTGGAAATTTTGATTGGACGTTTCTCGATATTTAAAACGCCCATGCCGACGCCAATGGCACCCGATGAAACAAGAACAACATCTTTTCCGGCTTGTTTTAGTTTACTTAAAACATGAGCTAGTTCCTTAATAACAGTTAAATTGATTTTGCTGTTTTGGCGAATCAAAGTACTGGTACCAATTTTGACAACGATTCGATCAGCAAAAATAGAGCGCTTATTTTGCATGTTTTTTTCCTCATAGTGATTTGGGTTCTTACTCAAGTTCGGTTACAGTGTAAATTTGCCGTCCTCCGCAACAAAGAAAACTGGGCTGGAACGTAGTGGGCACGACTTGGAGCCTCTTGGCGTTGCCAACAGTCTTCAAGCTCGGCCTTCTCCTAACCTTGCTATGCAAGCTAAGTAGAACCTCACTACCGAGCCCATTTTCTTTGTTGCTCCGGACTAGTGTATTAAATATCTTTGAGTCTGGATAATAAAATTTTAATTAATATAGAATTATAAGAATTCCAGATACTACAATTTTACTTAGCAATGTTAGAAAATAAAAACTAGTTGGTAGTGAAAACTCTGTGGATGCTCAGTGGTGAAATTGTTCTTGGTGGTGCAACCACTTAGAACAAGGCCAGTATTTAAGACGATTATGAACTTCAATCGGCTTAAATCTGTGCCCACCACGTTCCAGCGTCCACAGAGCTTTCACGGACGACGGCATTCTTAAACTACTTAGTTAATTTTAGTTGTAACCGAACTTTTCTAAGAACCATGATTTTTAAAGTGGTAATTATTTTCCAATACTATTACGATAGAACAATAGGTAGAATAAGAAAAGGGTGTATTTCATGTACAAAATATTAATTATGCTTCATGACGGCGACGATTATATCCGAATGAACAAAGTTTACATCGAAAGCATGCCAGTCGCAGGGCAATATATTATCCATTCCGATGGATTGCCATACTATGTTGAAGAGGTAACGACTTTCGTAGGATATGTTAGCAGCAAGGGTGCTATCGCCATCGTTGTTGTTCACCCAGCTGATAAGGATGCTGCAGTCAATAATTTGTACGGCGTCGACATTGCTGAAGATCTGGACGACCCTGAATATAATAATAATGAAAATAAAGAATAAATAAATACAGAATGATTGAATAAGCTAATTTATTTTAATTATTCTGTATTTTTATATATAATTTTCTCTAAAAATATGTTTAAACATTATTAATGAAAAAATCATTTTTGGTAAATAACTTTTAATGTATATGATATGTATAGACATCTAAAAGAATATATTATTGTGAATGGTAGGATAACTGCATAGTACGAAATGAACCAACTCCCTTTGATTCGTTTTGCCCCTTTTCTTATCAAGATATAGTTTTTAATTTTGGCTACTAAAAAAGTTCAACCGTAAAATACGATTGAACAAGGGAGTAACTTTAGTTTTTTATAAGATGGTGTTTTGTTAAATAAAGGTTCCAGTAGGTAGGACTCTGCTGATTGGTTAGATCATTGGTCCAAACAAATTCTCGATAGGGAATATGTTTGCTAAAGAGAACGCCACGTTTATAAAATTGAGGATGATTTACTCGTTCTAAATTGGCAACATAATTGGTATGAACTTTAATTTGATAGTTTCCGCCCATAAAGATTAGGGCAAGTAACAGTGCAAGATTAATAACGTACTGATTAACTTTAATTGCATCTAGGGCTTTAAGGACAAACTTCATAGCTATTAAATACATGAAGATATAAGTTAAGAAATAACCTCGAGGATTAACTGGTGATTCCACGAATAATAATTGTCCTGCGATAGCACCGATCAAAAGGACATAGAGCCACATCTTAGGATCAGTTTTAAAGAAGGTAAAGATAGCGTAAGCAATAAATAATATAAAAATTACACTAATTATTCCTTCACGATTCCACAGTTTAGGATCCAAAGCGTTGTAGCTATAGCCGTCATTTAATGGAATGGTTTTTAAATAGATATTGATGAAAATGTAATAGACTAAAAAAATTGCGGCAACGATAGCGGTTAACCATTTTCTGATGACTGGTAAATTTGATTTTACAGTTAAGCTAAAAATAGCTAAGAGGATAGCAACGATTAGTGCAATATTAAAAGTTACTAGCCAAAAGTGAGTTACAGTACCGTAATCTTGCCAAATTTTATTGGGATTAAAGGTGGTTACCCGATAAATGCTAGCTTCATGATATCCACGATGGATGAACATGATGACAGCTGATAGAATTGCACCAATTAAGTATGTTATATGAAGTGCTTTAGTTTTTTACGATAATAAAGAATGACTAGTATTGCCAAAATAACTGAGGCAATTGTCATATTTTCATCAAACAGACCGGCAGAAAAGGCTAATAATAAAGTTAAGATTGGAATAAAAAGTTTAACTTTACTAGGGATGTCCCATTCTAGAACAATTAGGTAAAGTAATACTAAAATCATTGGTGGTACATAATTTACGAAACCTGCATTCCAAGCTAAAACATTGTTAATGAATCCGCCTTGAAGTGTAAAAACAAATAAAAGGGAAAGCAGCAATGAGGCAATAGTTTTACCTGATAGTTTCCAAATACACCAGATTAATAATGTCCAGCCAATAGCGTAAGCTAAAACCGCTAAGGTAAGTCGATGCATGGTGATGATTTCCAGAAGATTTCCAAAATAACGGCCATTGCTGCTGCCGCCATAAGTGGCTTGCGGCCCGTAGAAACCGTGGTAAAGCAAGTAAGTTCCCTGGTTGCCCCACCAAAAATAGTCGTCCCCGGATGGAATCATCCAAAATCTAAAAAAGCCAAAATAAATAAAAGAAGCAACAAATGCAATGATTGTGATCGGCTTCTTTGCTTGTTGATTGAATTTATTGAACATATGTCCCCCGATATAAACTTATTGATAATGAATGCTTAACAAGTTCAATAGTGTAGCATAAGTTTATGTTTCTTTCCATGATTAAAGAATATTTTTCTATTTAAGGACATAATGTGACAAAAAAATAAAGGCCTACCACTAGCCTTTATTTTGCGAGAAATTAAAATCAAAGCCTACCACTAACTCTGATTCCTAAGCAGTTGAGAAGGAGTACTACTTTAAAAAGGATAACAATGAAAATATTGTTAGGTTAATACATCTCGCTTATATAACCAAATTAATTATAAAGCCTATTCAAAAACATTTCTATAATTAATAAAAAATATTTTGATTAAAATAGCAAGATATTAAAAACTTGATGATTAATAAATATATTATTTTGTTGACTTTGTGAAGAAGCATGACAGGCAATATTTATCGTGTCATAATTTAAGAATAAACTTATAGCTATTTGTATACTACAAATTCAAAAAACTATAAATATTTTATATAAAGCTGGAACCACAATTGTAGCTCCAGGGTACATAATAAGCAGTAACAAATGAGAAAAAAATGCATATTGGGTAGATGTTAGAAAAATAGAAGGGTGGTAACATTTTGAAACAGGTTAAAGTTTCAGATGTCGAGCGAGATAACTTTATTCGCTCAGTCGAAGAATCGGTTGGGTCTTTCAATTTGGGTTCTGAAAGGTCGCTAATTAATTTAGTTTTTAAGCATTTAAAATTACTAGAATATAATGAGAATTTAGAGTCTGAATTGATTAAATTTCGAAAAGAGTTAGTCGAATTTGATATGAATACAGGACATCGCTACAATCGTGATGTTGAAGAATTGCTTTTTAAAATCAAAAATCGTAATCTTCCATATATTTAATATAAAGTAGGAATATTTTTAATTCCTGCTTTTTTTTGTGGAAGTGATGATATTATTGGCATGAGGTGGAAATATGGTGAAAATTTATCAACATTTAATACAAGATGTTCCTATTTTGGAAGTGGTTTCCAATAATGGAATTCACAAACCGTTACCGTTGGTTATCTTTTATCACGGTTGGCGTTCTAGTAAAGAGTTAGTTTTAACTCAAGCACGTAAATTAGCACAAAAAAATATCCGTGTAATCTTGCCCGATGCTATGAATCATGGCCAAAGATTGACGGATATTTCTTCTATCCCTTCATTTACCTTTTGGGATAGTATTCAGGGAAATCTAGCAGAATTTGCTTTAATTAGAGATTATTATAATGTTCAAAAATTGATTAAAGACCAAAAGATTGGAGTAGGCGGCTATTCAATGGGAGGCATGACAACTGGAGCTTTGTTGACTGCCCATCCAGAAATAACAGCTGCCACAATTATTATGGGTACACCCGATTTGAGTGGTTACGCCCGACTTGTTAGAACTAATGCCTTGCAACGAAATATTTATATACCGGATGATTTAGAACGATTGACTAGTTGGATTGCTAATTATGATTTAAGCTTGCAGCCTGAAAAGATCGCTGGTCGGCCACTGTTATTTTGGCATGGAACTAATGATTGTCGAATTCCATATACAATGTCGAAAGGATTTTTTGATCGAGTTCATGGGGAGGACTATGCCCAACAAGTGGCCTTTATAACCGGGTATAAAGCAGGTCATTTAGTTGAAACCAGACTAATGGATAAAATTGCTAATTTTTTTGAATACTATTTAGAATGATTTTCCTTAGGAATTGCTTTGAATAAAATAAGCAAATTAATAAGGCCTAAAATTGTTAAAACAATGAAGGCATGTTGACTACCAATTGCTGTAGAGACCTTAGTGCTAAGGTGTGAATTGGTTTGACTTTGGGCAATGATAGCGGAAACGATCGAAGTCCCTGTTGCACCTGCAAATTGTTGCAAAGTATTGAAAAGAGCATTGCCGTCAGCTTGATTTTGGTTAGGCAAGTATTTCAAACCATTGGTCATAATATTTCCAAAGGACATTCCCATTCCAAACATATAGAGAATATAGACAAAAATAATCAAAGTATTGCTTAATTTCAAACTAAAGATAGTAAAAATAATTAACGATAAATCGGCACAAGTTACGCCAAAGAGAATTGGTTTGCGAGCGCCCATTTCGTCAAGAATTTTACCACCCAAGGGAGCTAAAATGGCACCAATAACTCCAGCAGGAAAGACTGCTAAACCGGCAATGGTGGCTGAATCTCCATTAACTAATTGAATATAGTTAGGCAAAATAAAGGCAAAACCTAATGAGAGAATTTGAAAAAGGAAAAAGCTCAATACGTGACTGCTAAAAGTATGATTTTTCAGAACTTTTAGGTTAATGATAGGACTGTCGATTTTGTTAGAACGAAGAATAAAACCAATTAGACCAATAATTCCGACGATAAATGCCAAAGCAGTTACTAGATTAAACTGGCTCATATTACTGAAACCAAAAATGAGACCACTAAATGTAAAAATTAAATAAATTAAACTTAGGAGGTCAAATTTAGATTTTTGAATTTGACTTTTTTGTTGAATATTTTTAGTACCTAGGAAGAATGAAATAATTAAAATAGGCAGAAGAATTACAAAAATATAGCGCCAGCCCATAGAACTAACAATTAGACCGCCAAAAGTAGGTCCAATGGCTGGAGCGACTGCGGTAATTAAAGTTCCAATTCCCATCATGAGACCAATTTTACTATCAGGAACATTTTCCAAGATAATATTGAACATCAATGGCAAAGCAATTCCAGTTCCGAGGCCTTGGATTACTCGTCCAAGTAATAAAATTGGAAAGGCTGGAGCAATGGCATCGATTAGAATACCTAAAATAAAAAATAAATTGGCACAGATAAATAAGCTTTTGGTTTTAAAATTTCGTTTGAAGAAAGATGACAACGGAACAATAATGGCAACAATTAACAAATAAATTGTAGTCATCCATTGAACGGTTGAAGTTGTAACGTTGAATTCCTTCATTAAAGTTGGGAAGGAAATATTCATTGATGTTTCAACGATAACGCCGCAAAATGACATCAATCCGGTAGCAATGACTGCCAGTAGTACTTTTAAAGGGATTTTTTCCTGTTGAGACATTATTTGTTACCTCCATCAATATAGAAGTTAAGAATTTTTTCAAAGGTTTGAATATCTTCACCTGAAAAATTAGCTTCCAGTATTTCTTGTTGCTGTTTCATGTAATCGTTAATTTTAGTTTCAAGTTGTAAAGCCTTATCAGTTAAATGAACGGATTTTTGACGGGCATCAAGGGTAGAAGCTGTGCGATATAGGAGTTCCTTTTTTTCCATTCGTTGCAGAAGAACGGTTGTAGTAGATCGCTGAATGAAAAATTCAGTTTCAATATCTCTTTGCCATGTTTCTTGATCGCCACGACGGCTTAAGTAATCAATAACTGACATTTGCATCCAAGTCGTATCGAATTCTTTAGCAAAATTATCGAATTTTTTAGAGATACGATTGGAAGCTATTTTTAGTAATGTATTAGTATATTTTTTTGCCATGTAAAGCTCCCTTTTGAAAAATTGTTAGTTGACTAACGATTAACTATGCTACACCGAAAAAAATTGGATTTCAAGTAAAAATAAAAAAGCTGCTGATATTTGAACAAAATGGTTCTTTCTCAAGTTTGGTTATAGCATGAGTATTTTAAATTCCCGTCCTCCGCAAAAATTGGGAATGCTGTTGGAACGCTATGGGCCGGTTTGAAACTAATTATTTTACACTTTGTGCAAAATAATGGATTTCCAAACTCGGCCTCATTGTAACCGGCAAAGCCACTAACAATGATCTCATAGCTGAACGCATTCCCAATTTTTGCTCCGGACTGACTCCTACTTTATTCATTAATTATTGTAAATTTTAAATAACAAATAAAAACTGCCACTATTAAGGAATCCAAGCATAATTGTATGTCTGGAATACCTAATAGTGGCAGTTTTTTTATTTAAAGTTTCTATATATACAGAGACAAAAATCCCTACACTGCAAATTTATTCAATAATATTAGAACCAAGGACTTAATCGGTAGTAAAAAATCTGTGGGCCCTCAGTGGTGATATTCTACTTAGCTTGCGAAGCAAGGTTAGTAGAAGACCGAGCTTAGAGATCCATAATTATACACGAAGTGTAGAATTATTAGCTCTAAGTCGTGTCCACCACGTTCCAGTGGCCCACAGATTTTTTGCGGACGATGGCATATTTCAACCACATCAATTATGTATATTCACGCTATAACTAAGCTTTGATTGAAATTCATTCAAGTGTTAGTAGGTTTTATTATATTAATTTGTACTTTAAATTAAATAGGCGATTACGCATGATTTTTCCGCCAGTAGTCTTTGGAAATTCGGAAATCAGACGATACTCTATAGGTACTTGATAGTTAACCAAATTATGCTGGCCGAATTCTTTCAGGTCAGCTCCGGTTAAAAAGGCGTTATCCTTTACAGTTAAGTAGGCTACAGGCAACTGTTTCTTTCCTGGCCCAGTAATTCCGACAATACAAATATCCAAAATACCATTCACGCTTCGGTAAATATTTTCAATTTCTTCAGGATAGATTATTTTATCGCCTGAATAAATTAAATCAGCTTGACGTCCCTTTAAATATAAAAAGTTATCATCATCTAAGTAGCCAACATCGCCGGTTTTAAAGAAACCATCTTTGGTAAAACGTGATAAATAGAGAGGACGCTTATTTAAATAACCGATAGCAATGGTTGGAGATTTTACTTCAATAGAACCAATGTTGTCTTGATTAATATTAGTTATTCGAATTTGTTCCGTGAAGAATGGCTGTCCGCAAGATCCAGCTTTAATTTCGGCATCATTGAAGCTTAGGGCTGAAATATTAGAGGTTGTTTCAGTCATGCCATAGGAATGCAATACGGGGATTTCTAGCATGTTGCATCTTAGCAAAGTCCAATTATCAATCAGTCCAGTGCCTAAAAAGACACACCGGAAATTATCGTTATACTTTTTTCCTTGGGGAAGTGTATTCAATAAGGCTCGTAATAGAGGAGGAGTTAAGGAAATAATTGTAGCCCGTTCATTGATTAAAACTTTGTTGATTTGTTCAATGTCGAATCCATCAATTAGATAAACGCCAATACCATAAATTAGAGAACGCATGATGATAGAGAATCCCGGAACATTGAAGATTGGCAAAGTCAGTACCCAAGCATCTTGACGATTGATACCTAGATTTAAGGTTGTACCCATGGCAGAGTAAAAGTAATTTCCATAGGTTAACATAACTCCCGTGTCATTGTGGTCGGCGCTTGGCGTGTAAAAAATAGAAGCAATTTGGCTGCTATTAAATTCAGAAATAAAATGATAGTCTTTAGCTGGTTCAAGACTTAAAACTTCGGACATAAGAAGTTTATTTCCAGGAATGTTTTTGAGTTCCTTATCGTTAGCCGAATCACTAATTAGAATTGTTTTAGGATGACAGTCGTTAATTTGATAGTTCAAAGTTTTCTCGGATAATTCAGTATCCAAGAAGATTGTTCGTGCTCCTAACTGTTGAAGTGCTAGAATGGCAACGTAGCCATTAAAACAGTTGTCAGAAAATAATGCTACAGGGTCATTTTTTCGAATGCCACTGGTAAACAATTTACTAGCAAATAATTGGACGGTTGAATTTAATTCTCCAAAGGTGAAATCGGCATGCTCTAAAATGAGTGCAATTTTGTTAGGATTAAGTTTTGCACGTTTGACCAACCAGTTTTCCAAAATTTGACCCCTTTTCTTTGAAAAATTTGATACGCTTAAAACAGCATATATAAATTGTAAAACATTTATTTAAGATAAAGATACTAATTATTGAAAAAAATTGAGGTATAAAATGAGCTTGTTAAAAGATATGGGGATAGAAGTAGTTGAACAGGGTAGACATAAAGTGGTTTTGCAAATGGATCTAACCCAAGAACATCTGCAAATGGAAAAAAATAAAACAGGAATTATCAATGCGATGCTTTCAGAGACTGCAGCAAGTATTGGTGCTAATTTAAATCTTACCGAAAATAATTCGGCTGCAATTTTAGGTGTCTCCTTACATAATTTGAATACGCTCAAATTAGGTTGCTTGATTGTAGAGGCTATTTCTGTAAGAAATGGTGAGAATGTTCAAACCTGGCAAACAACAACGCACTACGAAAAGAGTGCAATTACTAACAGTTTAAGTACTGTAACGTTAAAAAAAATCCAGATCTAGTTAATTGCGATAGATTCTGGAGTTTAAAATTTCGAAAAAGGCTAGGACTACGAGGCTTAATCCGAATAACTGATAAATAAAAATAATTGTCTTAGAAGGGTTCAATATGAAGACGATACCTGCCAGCATTAAGAGTGCTGAGTAAAAGTAATCCAGGTATGGTCGAATATGAACCCTTTTTGACATCTCATGAGAATCACGAAATTGGTTAATTCCATTAACTAATAAAATGATACCTAAGACTGGAGGGACTAAGGTAACAAAAAATTTAGCGAAGAGCAGTACGCCCAAGGCTAAGAATAATGCGCCAATTCCCAAACCAATAGTAATACTATTCTCTCCAGTGCTTTTTCGAATGCTTAAACCATCAAAAATAGAAAGTATTCCATAAATGGCGATGTAGCTAGAAACAATATAGATGATAATATTCAAACTTTTAATTGGTGCAATAACTATTAAAGTCCCAGCTACCAGTAAAAAAATGAAACGTAACCATCGATACAGTTGAAACTGTCGAACCATTATTTTTGCTCCCCCTAAATAATCTATAATATAATGATAACAGAAATAACAATAAATAGAATTAATCATAAACGATTATTTCACAAAATTATTTATCAAGATATAAGCGCACACTGATATCGCTAATGAGCAAAATACTTTAATTGTGAAATGGGTGTGGTACGTTATAAGTAAACGATACTAGGAGGGATTATTATGTCTGTTCGTGCTTCTGATAAAATGGTAGAGGTTTTGAATAAATGGGGTGTAGATAATATTTATGGATTGCCCGGGGATTCAGTCGATACAACAATTGATGCGTTATATCGGGTTCAAAATAAGATAAAGTTTACCCATGTCTTGCATGAAGAAGTTGCTGCTTTAGCAGCCTCAGCTCATGCTAAATTAACTGGAAAATTAGGCGTTTGTTTATCTATCGGTGGACCGGGTGCAATTCATTTATTAAATGGTCTTTATGATGCCAAGATGGATCATGCGCCAGTTCTAGCAATTTTGGGTCAGGTACAATCTAAATTGCTTAATACGGATTATTTCCAAGAAGTCGATACTCATGTTTTGTTTGACGATGTGGCAGTTTATAACAAAATAATTATGGACCCACAATCTTTGCCAAGAATTATGGATGAAGCTATTAGAACTGCCATTGCCAAAAAGGGCGTAGCAGTTTTGACGATTCCGGATGATATTCCTGATCATATGATTAAGGATAACTTCACACCAAACAATGATATTGAAAAAGAAAGTTATCAAATAGACGATACCAAAATCAAAGCAATTTTGGATATGATGAAGATTCACTCAAATCCAATTGTCTTGGCTGGCGTGGGTATCAAAGATGCTAAAAAAGAAACCAAAGAGTTTATTGAAAAGTATAAGTTGCCAGTTATTTTAACAATGCCTGCTAAAGGTTTAGTTGATGATAATCATCCTTACAATTTGGGCCAATTAGGTAAGTTGGGAACTAAGCCAGCGTTTGAAATGATGCAAAAAGCTGATTTAGTTATTATGATTGGAACGGATTATCCTTATGCTCCATATTTGAATAAAAAAGTTGATGCAATTCAAATTGATATTAATGCGGACAGACTAGGCAAACGTCGTCATGTAAACATTGCTGTGCAAGCAGATGCTAAGGAAGTTTTAACTCGTTTAAATGAATTAGGCGAACCTGTAGCTGAACGGCACTTCTTAGATACAGCTGTTTCCAAGATGGGACAATGGCGTAGCTGGATGCATGATGTTTATACTAAGAAACACGACGGTGTCTTGCCATCATTAATGTTCCATAATATTAGTGAAATTGCTCCTAGCGATACAATTTGGTCAATTGATGTCGGTACTTCAACAGCCTTTGGTGCTAGATTTTTAACTGCCAAGGCTAGTCAAGACTATACAATTTCAGCTTGGTTAGGAACGATGGGTTGTGCATTGCCAGGAGCTATTGCGGCTAAGAATGCTTTCCCTGATCGTCCAGTTTATGCGATTGCCGGCGATGGAGCTACATCAATGGTCATGCAAGACTTTGCTACAGCTGTGAAGTATAACTTGCCAATGCTTTATATCGTTTTAAATAACAAACTGTTAGCCTTTATTGAATATGAACAACAGTCAGCTGGTCAACAAAACTACGGTATTAGTTTGCCAGAGATTGATTTTGCTAAAGTTGCTGAGGCTTGTGGCGGAATTGGCGAAAGAATCACGACAGATGCTGAATTCAAAGAGGCTATTACTAAATATCGTCATCCTGACAAACCAGTTTTGTTGGATGTAGCGGTAACAGACGAAGCACCACTTCCTGGTAAGATCATGATGGATGAAGCACAAGGATATGCTAAGTTTGGTTTGGGTCACGTAATTGATAAAAAGTCCCTACCAGCCTTGCCACCAATGAAGGAAATTCTTCGTTCATTCCTATAAGATAATAATTTTTAAGAGTAATTAAATAAGGAACTGAAAAAATGAGTTTTGATACTCAAATTTTTCAGTTCCTTATTTTTTTGAAAATCGATAATTAAATTTTAAAGTAAATGAGCATCATTAACTTTAACGAACTCATTAGTAGCGACTCGATAATACTTTTCTCCGTTTATGTAAGCAATCTGATCAGTGTACCAGTCCGAATTGGCTGAGATCTCCCGATAAGAAATAGAAGTTCCCTCGGCTTTGTACAAGATTTTATTGGCTTGAGGATAAGTTCTAATTGTTCTTTGGATTGCTTGATAGATATAAACTTGGCTGGCTTTGACCCATTCGTTTGTGGCAACACGGAAGTATTCAATGCCATCTAAAGTTAAGCTCTCATCACTATACCAATCTGATTGAGAAGCCAGTTTACGATTCTTAACGATGCTCATAGTTGAATTATTGAAGGCATATAATTTAACTGCTGGTTGATCGCTATATGTGGCAATAGTGATATTTTGCTGTTCTAACTTATTAGAAATGTTATTTGTAGAAGGCTTAGTATTGCTTGAATGACCACCTGAGCTGATATGAGTGTAACTGATTTGTTCGTTAGCTGTTACTTGGTGTTTCTTTGAATCAGTAATAATTGGTTTGCCATCCTTGCCAAAGGAAACTTGAAGGGTAGGGGCGTTATAACCAGGAATTTTAGGAGCGGTAATAGTAATATCTTTATCACCGTAATGTCCGTCTGGAATCGTAATGTTAGTTGTAGTTCCATCGGGATTTTTAATGGTAATAGTTGAAGCTGGATTATCAACGCCAAGATATTGCAATTGATGATCTTGGGAGATTTGCTTGTTGTCAGAATCTAGGATAATTGGACCATCAACGGTGTAGTGAACTTTTATTTTGGGAGTAACGTATCCAGGAATATCAGGCAAAGCTATTGTATCTAAAGTATCGCCGACCGCTCCATCTGGAACTGTAATAGTTTTTTCACCATGACTACTTGGTAACGAAATTGTTTGTGAGGGCACTGGATCACCAGTATAAATAATAGGATTAGAAGCACTAATTTCCTTGCCATTAAGGTCGGTAACGACTGGTCCATCTGGCAAATAATTAACTTTAACTTTCTTGGCGGTATAACCGGGAATAGATGGAACGTCTAATTGTGAAGTAGTGCCAACTTTGCCAGTAGGGATTTTTAGTGTTTGGTTACCTTGACTATTAGATGGCAAAGAGATGACCTTAGTGGGAATTGTTTTGGCCGTATATTCTAGCGTTTGGTCAGAAGTTATCGTTTGATTGGTTTGAAGATCAGTTAAAATTGGCGTGCCGTCTGCTCCATAAACATAAGAGATTGAAGTTTTGTCATAGCCTTTAATTTCATCAGGACTGATAATTTTACCGGTTGTATCTTCATTATAATGACCAGCAGGAACTGTAAGTTGTGTCGTAGTACCATCAGGCTTTTTGACGGTCAGAGTTATAGCCTTATTCTCGATAGGTGTATAAGTTAAATTGGTTGCATCGGCGAGAGTACCATCTGCTTGTAAAGTCCCGCTAATTTGTTGAATATTAGGTTTATAACCGGTAATTTTAGGAGCTGCAATAGTGACTTTATCGCCAACCTTAATAGCAGCGTTATCTTTAACGTCTACTGACTGAACTTCAACTTTATTAGTGTCAGTTTTGGTATCAGAAATTTTTATCGAATTTAGATGCTTGCCAGTATACGTGATATTTTTGTCAGGAGCAAAATTACCATTGTTATCAATCGTACCAGTTACCTCAGTAATATTTTGGTTGGTGCCATCATCTGCAACGTAGCCAGGTACTGAAGGGACTTTGACCGTAACTTTATCGCCGACTTTACTGTTGCTGGGAAGAGTTGAGATAATATCGTTGCCATTAGGCAATTTAAAATGAACGGTAGTGTCTTTAGCGGGCTGACCCATATAGATAATACTTTGATCAGGCTTAAAAGTACCATCGGCGTCGAAAGTACCAGTGAGTTCGGTTTTTTCATTGCCTTTATTGTCCACAGGTTTATAGCCCGTTTTATCAGGTAATTTGATGGTTACAGAACCACCTACGACCCCATTAGGAATGACAACTGAAATTGTTTTGTTAGCAGTTGAAGTGGGAATAGTATATGGGCCACCTTGAGCTTTGTCACCGGAGATTTGAATTTCCTTAGTATCTGGTAGTAAATGATTGCTTGAATCGTCGCTATATTTAATCGTTACCTTAGTAGGAATACTGTGATATCCCTTAGGAATTTGGTCTACTGGAACGTCGATGTCAATTGTATCGCCATCATTTCCATCTGGCACAGTTAGGGAAACAGATGAACCGTTATTGGTAGGTATTTCAACTGTTCCGCCGGCAACTTTAACGTTAGTGTAGGTAACCGTTTGATCAGCGGTTGCTGTGGTTTGACCAAATTTGGCAGTCACGGTCTTAGTATCTGTTTTGTATTTGTGCCCATCAACGATGATAGTTTGAGGAACATCTACTGAACTAGTTATGCCGACAGTACCGATAGCGACGAATGATTGATCGCCAACATTAGTAGGAAGTGTAATCAAATTAGGGATGTTAGTTGTAGAGTCATCTACAGTAGGATTGTAAGTTAACTTGGTAAGATGATTATTGGTTACAAAAGTTTTAGAGTTTTGTAGATTATTATTGGTTTGTTTATATAAAGACCCTAATCCTTTGTCGCTTGAGGAATTGGGAATACCGGAAAAATGTGCGACAGAGCCATCAGTGTAGGCGGGTTCAACAGAGGTCCAGATGTTGCCCCGTTGAGATGTTAAAGCTGTTTCTGGAGAAAAAACGGCGTAATTATTGAAAATAATCGATTGGAAATTAGTTCCATCAAACATACCCTCACCAATTGAGGAATTACCAGTATTGACAGAAGTATTCATTAACCACCCTCCGATATCGAAAGTGGGGATTTGATCGTCGTTCTTAAACATTCCCGCTGTGAATAATAATAGATGAACTTGCCAATCTTTAACACCAGGATCAATAAGACTTTTATCGTTAGCAAACATATGTCTAGTATCATTTACTAGAGCAGCATTGGCGTGACTGTCAGATGGAAAAATGACTTTTTTTAATTTAGAGTCGTTTTCGAAAGCTTTACTGAAATTTTTTACGGAATGAACATTGTTCTTTGAAAAATCGACAGAATCTAATGAAGTGTCGTTTTTGAATATTCCTTCCATATTAGTAGTACTTGAAGTGTCAAGATTTTCTAAGCCGGAGATAGTAGTGAGCTTAGGCATATTGGCAAATAAATAAGATGAGTCCTTAGCGGCTTTAACTGGACTAGTTATTTGAATAGAACTGATATCTTGAGAATGTCCACCCCAGCGAGTGTCATCGGGCTTACCAGTGCCCTCGGGAAGAGTGCCACCGTCGATTGATAAATTACCTTTGTCAAAGTTCCAGTTAGTGAAGCCAGCTTGTCCGCTGTCATTCAAAGTAGGATTTGTTGGAGCTGAATTATTAACGTTTGTTTCTGAGCTAGGTGTGTCCGTAGTAGAGCCAGTTGTTGTTTCAGTTGGAACTGTGGAAGTTGTTTTGGCTGTAGTAGTTGAAGTGTTTGTGGTGTTTGTAGAAGTTGCTGGTAATGTCTCCGTGGTTGAATTATTAGTTGATGCTGGAGTGCTTTTTTTATTGTTGCTATCTTGGGTGGCTAATGCAGATGGTGAAGTATTAACGCTTTTTTCAATAGTGGTCGATGTGGTAGTAGCGGCCGAAACGTCAGTGGTAGTTGACCCTAAAAGCATGAGCCCTCCAACAATTGATAAACTTGAAACGATGATCCAATTCTTTTTTGATTTAACGAGTTTTTTTCTAACGATGACATTAGAATTTTTCTTAAGCTGTTCAAATCTCATAATTATTCCTCTATCCTCTCATATACAATAATGATTACATCAAAATTATAATATTGATTTAAGAGAGACTTTTTCAGATATGATAAGCAATATTTTCTAGAAATGGTTCAAAATGCAAAACATTCTTTTTCTAAATATAGAATTTATTAGAAAGTGATAATGCCATAAATATCGTTATAAATATGAAAAATACTGTTAATTTAGTTAATTTTTAAATTAATTTTTAAGCAATTATTTGAATTTAATTCCATAAAACAGCCAAGTCTCAATTGTTGAGACTTGGCTGTTTGTTTTGAAAATAATTATAGAGAACAGGGTTCTTTAGTGGTGTACTTTCTACCTCCAGTTTCATAGTAGTATGCAAAATTAAAAACAATTTAATTTTTAGACTTTTTAGATAGCGATTTCAAATGCTGTTATTCAAGTAAATTGCTTATTCGTATACATTGAAATCAAATAAAAGTTCTTGCAACTAAATTAAAAAACAATTAGAATATCAATATTTCAACTAATAAAATAATTTTAGGAGGTGTTGTTATGACGACGTACAAAGTAGATCATGATCACGAGGTGGATCATCGATTGATTAAGCATGAAAATAAGTACTACGCAAGTGCTTCAAGAATCAATTATTATGATCTCGTTATAGAGTCAGCTCACGATTCGACATTGGTCGATGCTGACGGAAATGAGTATATTGATTTGTTGGCTAGTGCATCTGCTATTAACGTTGGTCATACGAATGAAAAAGTTGTCAGAGCTATTCAAGAGCAGGCCGAAGAACTGATTCATTACACACCGGCCTATTTTCATCATCGCCCTGGACAAAAATTGGCTGAACGTTTAGCTAAGTCAGTTCCTGGGGTGGATAAACAAGTGGCTTTTTCTAACTCTGGTTCTGAAGCAAATGATGCTATTATTAAATTTGCTAGAGCATATACAGAACGTCCATATATCGTTTCGTTTATGGATTCATATCACGGCTCGACTTTTGGCTCAATGACTCTTTCAGGCGTTAGCTTGAATATGACCCGAAAAATGGGCCCTTTGTTACCAGGAGTTGTACATGTTCCATATCCTGATTTGTATCGAAAGTATCCTCATGAAACAGAACATGATGTCGCATTAAGATATTTTGATGAATTCAAACAGCCATTCGAAAGTTTCCTGCCAGCTGATGAAGTGGCTTGTGTCTTAATTGAACCAATTCAAGGTGATGGTGGAATTCGCAAAGCTCCGGAAGAATTTATGCAATTGGTTTATGAATTCTGTCATCAAAATGGAATCCTCTTTGCAGTTGATGAAATTAATCAGGGGATGGGGCGAACTGGTAAAATGTGGAGCTATCAACAATTCAATGACATCGAACCCGACTTGATGTCCGTTGGTAAGTCCTTAGCTTCTGGAATGCCCTTGAGTGCTACGATTGGTAAAAAAGAAATTATGGAAAGTCTAGATTCGCCAGCACATACTTTTACGACTGCAGGAAATCCGGTTTGCTGTGCAGCGTCGCTAGCCACATTGGATGTTTTAAAAGAAGAAAATCTGCTTGAGAAATCGACGATTGATGGCGCATATGCTGAGCAAAAATTCTTGGAAATGCAAAAACATTACCCAGAAATTGGGGATGTGAGAATGTATGGGCTTGATGGTGGAATTGAATTAGTAAAAGATCGTCAAACCAAAGAACCTAATCCTGATTTTGCCAATAAAGTTATTTATTATGCGTTTCAGCATGGGGTCGTTATGATTACGCTAAAGGGAAATATTTTAAGATTTCAGCCGCCACTAGTCATAACACGTGATGAATTAGACAAAGCGTTGAATATATTGGATGACGCTTTTGCCGCAGCAGAAAATAATCAAGTAATTATTCCAAGTAACGAAAAAATTGGTTGGTAAATCAAGGGGAGTGTATTTTTTATGAGTGATTTTTTTAAACGTTTAACCTTAAAGGAAGATCCGAGTATTTATGAAGATAAAGATTCACATTTAGTAAGAGTTTTAACTGTTAAAGATTTCTTGGCATTAGGTGTTGGGACGATTGTTTCCACATCAATCTTTACTTTGCCAGGGGTAGTTGCCGCTCAACATACGGGACCGTCAGTAGTATTTTCATTTATTGTTGCAGCGATCGTCGCTGGTTTAGTAGCCTTTGCCTACGCTGAAATGGCTGCCGCCATGCCTTTCGCTGGATCTGCGTATTCATGGATCAACGTAATGTTTGGCGAGTTCTTTGGCTGGGTCGCCGGTTGGGCTTTGTTAGCTGAATATTTCATTGCCTTAGCTTTTGTTGGTTCAGGGTTGTCAGCAAACTTCCGAGGTTTGTTGCAACCCTTGGGAATTAATTTTCCTAATGCAATTGCCAATACCTTTGGCGATAATGGTGGAATTGTCGATATTGTTGCAGTTTTAGTTATTGCAGCTGTGGCGTGGCTAATTTCTCATGGTGCCAGTGGAGCTGCTAAAGTTGAAAATATTTTAGTTGTTTTAAAAGTTGTAGCAATTTTAACATTTATTGTTGTTGGTCTAACGGCCATTCATATTGAGAATTATGTACCATTTATTCCTAAATATCATGTTAATCCTGATGGAACAGCCTTTGGCGGTTGGCAAGGTATCTACGCCGGTGTATCAATGATTTTTCTATCTTATATTGGATTTGATTCTATTGCTGCTAATTCAGCTGAAGCTAAAAATCCAGGTAAGACAATGCCCCGAGGAATTTTAGGATCACTTTTAATTGCCGTAGTTTTATTCGTGGCCGTAGCGTTAGTACTTGTGGGGATGTTCAAATATTCATCATATGCTAATAACGCCGAACCAGTTGGCTGGGCTTTGAGACATGCAGGACATCCGATTGTTGCTAGCGTGATTCAAGCCATTGCGGTTGTTGGGATGTTTACTGCTTTAATCGGAATGATGTTGGCTGGTTCTAGATTGGTTTATTCATTTGGACGCGATGGAATGTTACCAAGTTGGCTAGGTAAATTGAATAGTAAAGGTTTGCCTAATCATGCATTATTTGTTTTAACCGTTGTTGGTATTTTAATTGGTGCATTTTGCCCATTTGCTTTCTTAGCTCAGTTGATTTCAGCAGGTACCTTAATTGCTTTCATGTTTGTTTCCTTAGGAATTTATCCGTTGAGAAAACGCGAAGGAAAAGATATTGCTATGCCAGATTTCAAAGTTCCATTTTATCCAATTTTGCCAGCGTTAGGATTTGTTGGATCATTGGTAATTTTCTGGGGCTTGGATATTCAGGCTAAAATGTATGCTGGGATTTGGTTTGCTATTGGTTTAGTTGTTTACTTCACTTATGGCATGCATCATTCGAGCTTGGGCAAAAAATTTAAAAAATAATACAAAAAAACACTTCTTTTTTATAAGAAGTGTTTTTTTGTATTATTATTAAATTAATGGAAGTTATTGAGGAGGAAATTAATGAAAGTTGAAAAAAAGTATTTGGGATTGTTGGTTGCCGCCTGTGCTTTGGGATTTGTTGGAAATCTGTCATTAAGTAATGAGATGAATGTACAGGCTGCAACACAGTCAACTGTTGCGGTAGATGACGATACTTCATCCTCCAGTAACGATGATTATAAACAAATTATAAAAGGCTATACTTTGGATAATGATGTTAAATATGATATTGAACTTAATAAAAACTTTTCTGTAGAAAGAATGAATTTATTAGGAAAGCTGGAAGTTACAACTAAGTTTGGTGTGTTTACATATAGTTATTCTGGAGATCTTGGCGATACAGTTATGGCAAAAGTAGAGGAAGATAAGGAAGGAAAGTATAAAAGCGCTCCTTTAATTAAAATAACAATTCCATCAGAAATAAAACTAGGAGCAATCCCTTCGTTTACAACGTCTGGTGGTGAAAACCTTGAAACCTATAATTATAATGGAACAAGTTTTACTGATTCAGGTCGTAAAGTTACGTATGGCGTTGGCCAGAGAATTAACTATATTGCAAGGTCGCCAAATCAAGGAGATTTGTCAACAGGAAAATATTTTTTTTGCTTGTCTGAAAAAGATAATGAATGGCTCTCTCAAGATTATGATAATATATCTATTCAATATGTGTCGATACAGGACTTGGACTGGCCTGTGAAAGATTCTAATTATGTAGGCAGCAACTTGGATGGAGAATATGTGGAATCAGCGATAGATGGAAGGGAAGTTGCTTCCAAGGATAAAATAACAGCAGATGTAACAATTGATTCTAATCTTGGCAATGAAGTAGCAAAAGATGTGACAGGAACAATTGGGGATACTGCTGTGTCTGTGAATGTTCCCGAAGTTTCGGGATATACTGCGGATAAAAAGACAGTTTTAGCGACAGCTACTAGAGATGGTATTACCGTAAACCCTGACCAAAAAGTAACCTATACTAAAAATCAGACGCATAGCAATGGCGGTACCACGTCTAGTGGTGAAACCAATATAGGCTATGGTTATCTTGAACAAACAATTTCGACGCATCCAAATCAACCGGCGGTTAAACTGTATAAGTTTGAAAACAACAGTTTAACAGAAATATCCAATCGTGCGTTGGCACCAAATAGTAATTGGTTCACGGATCAAATGTTGAATTTTAATGGCAAACGTTACTATCGAGTAGCAACAAATGAATGGGCCAAAGCTAGTGATGCTTACGTCTATGAAAAAGATTCAGATACTTATAAGACAACCAAATTAACCAGCTTAGTAAATTCAGAAAATGAACCAGTAAAAAATCGGGCTCTAGCTGCGAATACAAACTGGAAGGTAGATCGTGTAGCATACTTAGGAAGCTATAAAGATCCAATTAAAGCTTACCGTGTGGCAACAAATGAATTTGTTATTGCAGATAAGTAGAAGAAAACAAAAATAGTTTCTTGCAAATTACAATAAAAAAGGACCACTATCAAAGTAGATAGCGGCCCTTTATTGTTAGCTCAATTGTAAGGAGAAAACTAACAATATAAGTTATATTCAGTTGCGAGTCCTAAGTATATCATGATATTGTCAAGTAATAAACTCAAATTTCAATCGAATTTGTAGTACATTTTGTATAAAAAGTATTATTTATTTATAAATCTTGATGATATTGGCTTTTATTAGTGAAAAGATGATGCCAATTAATAAAATGATAAAAATTATAGGCATTTAGTGTGTCACTTTTTCAGATTAGAACTATAATAGGTCTTGTAACTAAGGAGGTTGTTGAATTATGGCAGAAGTAGATCCATCAAAGATGGCTGATGCAGCCATTGCAAAAGAACCAGAAGTATTAAACCTAAAGATGAGTGAGGCTTTCGACTGGAGCGATGATGATACAGTTGTTCGTGACGCAATCTGGGATTATTTCATGGAGAACAACAATCACGATACAGTTAAGACTGAAGAAGCTGAAAAACCATTCCTCGATATGAAGGATGAAGAAGTACGCGACTTTATCGAAAAAAACCTTAAAAAATAAATCTTTAATTTTCCTTTAGACTCCGAGTTGTGGCGTCTAAAGGATTTTTTTTATGCAATTTTTTAAAATAAATAGCTTTATTAAATGTATATCATGATAATAATTATGACCATATAAAAATCCCTCTAAAGTTTAACTTTAGAGGGATCGAGTATCTTCTGTGATTAGGGAGGAAGATTGTCTTAGTTTGTTTATTATATATTAGTAAAACTTCATATCCTTGTTTACCAACTTATATAATAGTAGGTAAATGTGAAGAAAATGTGAAATCTACCAACAAAAAGCTCAACCTACCTAATTATTGAGTGACTGATGTTGCAAATTCTGGTTCGCTTTGAACATTGTTTTGAGCATCAGCTTGGTTCAATTGCATATTGGAACTTTGAGTCCACTCATTATTAGAAACTTGATAGAAAGTGTAGCCATATTTATTTTGAACCATTTGGCCAACTTTCCATTGGGAGCCATCTTGTAATTGACGGCCTGAGAAAGAATCCATTGAAGTATCGTAGACATTAGCTGGACCATTAACAATGGTTCCAACAACTGGTTGTTCTGCTTGCTCTGTGGCAGCGGCAGTTGAGCCAATAGTCAAGTCGCTTGTAGCAACATATTCGTCAGTAGCGATTTGAACGTAACTTGAACCATTGATAGTAACGGTTGAACCAATGTTCCAAGAACTACCAGTTGGCAAGGTTACGCCAGTAATAGTTTGTCCCTGACTATTCACAACTGCAGCATTCCATTTAGCAACTCCAGTTTGTCCAGAATTAGCAATTTGATTGTTATAAGTTGTATCTTGAGCTTGAGTCTGTGCCTGTTGACTAGTGATATTCAAATTATTAGCAGCAATCCATTCATTGGCACCAACTTGATAATAAGTTACGCCATTGATTTGTTTTGTGCTGCCAAGTTTCCAAGCACTATTGTTTGGAAGAAAAGTACTGGTAATAGCTTGACCTTGGTCATCGACCAAAACACCACTGCCATTAACAGTCCCTACTAGAGAAACTTCTGTTGTATCTGCCGCACTTACGGTCTGAGGCGACAAATTAGACAGAACGGTTGGAGCAATTAAAAGTGCTAATGCTGAGCCGATTAAAACTTTTCTCTTTTTCATCGTTTTACCTCCTCGTCTTATTTTGCGGTTCATAGTAAACCTATAATGCAATAGCAATTTGCGCAATAGGTTTAAGAAACAGTTAATAGAAACATTATCAATTCTTTAGAATTAAATTTTTACTATTTTAGTTTATTTCAGAACTATGAAAAAACGATGAAGAAGTTTTGATTAATCAAGGAAATTGGAAAAGTCAGAAGAATAGCCCTTAATGGTGAACTTGTGATAGCTTTTGAGATTTCGATTGTTTAGTTTGACGATGATTGAAGTAGTTATGGTGTGCTGTCTGGAACGAATGACAGGTTTGATTTTGTAAATTAAACCATATTCAGAAGGTTTCTTCATCTTGTAGACGTCTAGAGAGACCTTACGATAGTTTTTCCAGTTGAAAGGACCGTCTTTTTGATCGACAGCCATTTTAGCAATTTTGGTAAACTGTTGTTTTTGGTATTTATTTAATTTGTGAGTGTCATCATTTTCTAGTGTGATTTGGCTGCCCGAAGAATAGCAGTAGGGGGCAGAATGATAATTGCGATAGACTTGAGGAATGCCAAAAGCTAGTAACAAGATTAAAATACAGGCAATCCAAATGGCACGAGTTGTATGTTTTTTTAGTTTGTCCTCAGACATAATTACTTCCCTTCGTTATTTTTGTTCAACCCTAATATTATAGCCGTTATTAGCCGTTAGAATAAATGATGATCTGGTTTCTTTAAAAATTTAAACATGTTATTATTTGTCCGTGAGAGAAACCGATGAAAAGGTCAAATATAATGTAAGTTCGACTTTTTATTTTAAAAACGGCTTCTATCGAACATACGTTTGTGAAAGATGATATACTTATTTTGGTGGATATATACTATTTTAATGTGTGGTTTTATACCATCTAAGTAATCTCACGTGATAGAATGAGTAAAAAGGAGGCTTTATTAGTTATGTCAATGAATGAATTTGCACACCATATTATTGCTGTTGCTAATGACAATAATTTATCGATAACTAATCTTCAATTACAAAAGGTTATGTATTTTTCTTTAAAAGAAGCCATGAAAGAAAATATTCTTAATCATAAGGTAGATTGCAAATTTAATCCGAAT